>CAZTYV010000007.1:21214-38474 GCA_964617675.1 uncultured Halochromatium sp.
CCGCGCCTGGCTACTACCCGATGGGCCCAGGAGTTGCTCCGGGATTTGTACCGGGCGCAGCACCGGGGCCTGCATCTGCTCCGGCTGCGGACTGAGCGGCGAACGCTGCCGGCTCACGGCAGCATCAGGGCTGGCGGCCGGGCAGATGACCGGCTTGGGTCGCCAGCGTCTCGAGACCGACGCCGGCCCGGACGCCAACCTCATCGCGGGCTCAGCGATTGGCTCTGTTCACCAGCCCACATCGCGGGCGCACTCTGTGGCGCATCGTCGGGGGGGCGCCGGGGATATCCCAGCGAGCATGTCCGCCGGTCAGGTCCCCGGTCACTTCCCCGGTCATTGCCCACCCATTCGCCCAATCACCGTCTATTGCTCCCGCTCCTGATCATTCCCAGCGGAAGAGCCGTGCCGCGATGCCGATGAGTAGCAGCGCGGTCGCAAGTAGCACAGCGAGTTGAGGCAGGATCTCGATTAGCCCAGCGCCATCGATCATGACGGCCCGCGCGCCTTCGACCAGGTAGGTCAGGGGCATGAGTCGCGAGACCGCCTGCGCCGCGGCACTGGTTCCCTCCATCGAAAACCAGACGCCGGACAGTAAGAGCATCGGCCAGGACATCATGTTGAGCAAGCCATCGGCCAGTTCTTCGGTGCGCAGGCGCGAGGAGACGATGAGGCCGAGACTGATCATACATAGCGCCCCGACAACGTAGATGAGCGCGAGCGTCAGGTAAGAGCCGCGCATCGGAAAGTCGAGCAGCAGTAAGGCGCCGCCGTAGACGATCAGGCTGGAGCTGAGCACGACCAGGAGCCGCGAGAGGATCTGCGCGATCAGGAACTCGAGCGGGGTGAGCGGTGTGGCCTTGAGACGGCGCAGCACGCCGTTCTTTCGGTAGCGCACCACCACCCAACCGACGCCCCAGAGGCTGGAGAACATCAGGTTCATCGCCAGCACGCCGGGCACGGCCCAGTCGGCGTAGCTGAGCGCGGCCCCGGGGGCCGTTCGGCGCTCTGGCATCGATGCCGGGGTCGCGCTTGGTGGGACCGCCGCATTGCTCGTGGCCGCACCAAGCAGCAGGCGCTCGGCAATGGCGCCGTTAGCGGATTCGGGGTTGACCCAGTACGCGGGGCGCTCACCGGGGGCGAGCAACAGGTCGAGCTGGTGGCGGGCGACCTTGGTCATGCCGGCATCCGGGTCGTTGACCGGCACGAATTGGATCGCCGGGATCGCGAAGAACCCGTCCAACCCGGTCTTGGCTGATCCCCCTGTCATGGCGGTTGGTGGCGCGCTCCCCGTCTGCGGAGCGAGTCCGATCACGCCGACCTTGAGTAGGGTCTGACTGCCGGCACCGAAGATGAACGCGAAGGCCACGATCATCAGCACCGGCATCAGGATGTTCCAAACCAGGCCCGCGGTATCGCGATAGAACTCGCGATTGCGCGCCTTGAAGATTGCCCAGACCCGCTTCCAGCTCGGGGTGGCCACTGTGGATCGGCGGCTGCACTCTCGCGGCCCGGTGCTGGAGCCCCTGGTGCTCGTCCTGGCGGTGCTTGTCATCGATTTAGGCCCTGAGGTGATGGCCGGTCAGCTTCAGGAACAGGTCTTCGAGGCTTGGTCGGTCGACACGCAGATCGATCAATGAGGCGCCGTGGCGTTCGAGCTGCTCGAGCGCGCCCGGGACCTCGTCGACGTAGAGCTCGATGCTGGTGTCGCGCCGCTCGGCATTCTCCGGCAGTGGCGTTTCAGCAGGCCAGGCACTGACGGGTAGGCGCAGGATCGCGGTCGGGAAATGCTGGCGGATGAGGGCGTCTGGGCGGCCTTGGATTAGGATGCGCCCGTGATCGACGATCGCGATCTCATCGCAGAGGCGCTCCGCCTCCTCCATATAATGGGTGGTGAGCAGGATGGTGGTGCCACGCTCGCGCACCCGGTCGATCAACGCCCAGAAGTTGCGCCGAGCCTGAGGATCGAGTCCGGTGGTCGGCTCGTCGAGGAACACCAGGCGTGGATCGTTCACCAGCGCGATGGCGAGTAAGAGCCGTTGACGCTGACCACCAGAGAGCTTGCGGGTATCGCGATCGAGGATGTCGCCCAGGTGGCAGAGCTGGATCAGCTCGTCGAGGTCGGCATGGCGACGATAGAGGGCCGCGAACATCGCCAGCGATTCGCGGACCGTCTGGAAGTCTTGAAGCGCGGTGGCTTGGAACTGGATGCCGATCTGCTCGCGGAAATCAGGGTCGAGCGGTCGGCCTCGAAACCGGATATGACCGGCGCTTGGGGCCTGTATCCCCTCGAGCATCTCGAGCGTCGTCGTCTTGCCAGCACCGTTCGGTCCCAAGAGGCCAAAACACTGGCCAGCACGAACGCCGAGGCTGATCCCGTCGACTGCGCGCACCCCGGGGAACTGTTTCTCCAACCCCTGCGCCTCGATGAGGAAGGTGGAAGATGGTGAGGCGTCAGCGGGGAGGGTATTCATTCGGATGGGCCGTGATGGTCGGTCGACACCTCCCTGTGTCTCGCGACGGCATCAGGCCGTCGCGCCGCGAGCTGCGATTACTCCTTGTCGTTCTTGGTGGTGTCGATGCCCAGCGGGATGTAGGCGCCGCAGGTGCCGACGTAGGCCGTCGCGAGCACGATCAGTCCGAGCACGCTAAGCAGCCAGGAGCCGCTGACAACGCCGATGAGCACGAGGACACCGGCGGCGGCGTAGCGGATATTGCGGTCGGTCTTGCCGACGTTTTTGACGAGATTCATGGCGGAGCTCCTAGGGTCGAGGGTGTACTGACATGGCCCCAACAGCCGCTCTGATTGCCACAGCGTGGCGACAGCTGCCCAGGCCTGGGTCTTGTTTGGAGATGGGGACGATGGCTTGAGATCTCTCGCGATCTCTCGCGCCAGCGCCGACGCTGCGGACCATGCCGATGACAGCGCAGTGAGTCGTGATTGCGACTCATGCGTGATGCCCGATTATACGTGTCAGGGCTCCACGTTGGCGTTGCGATTGGGCAATCGCGGCTCTTGTTGTGCTGTTCGCTGTGGCCCTGGCTCGCTATGCTCAGGTAAGGGCTGAGGTTTGGGCTGAAATGTGGGCGTCGCCTCGGCCACCGGTTCGGTTGTCTCAATCACTATGCACGGCTTCCAGCTCTCTCGCGCCCTGTTTTGGGCCGTCATCGCCTTTCTTGCGGTGCTCCTGTTTCGGCCTTCGCTCGACGGCTGGCTGATCCAGCGTGAGGCGGTGCCGCGCGCAGTGACCCCGCGTGGCGATCTGGCCGCCGATGAGCAAACAACGATCGCCATCTTCGAGACCGTGAGTCCCTCGGTGGTCTTCATCACCACGACCGAGCAGTCGGTCAGTCCCTGGACCCGCGACCTGACCGAGGTGCGTCGCGGAACGGGCTCAGGCTTCGTCTGGGACGATCGACGCCACATCGTCACCAATTGGCATGTGGTTGCTGATGTGAGTGCGGCCTGGGTGCGGCTTGCAGATCAACGCAGCTTTCGGGCCGAGCTGATCGGCAAGAGCCCGGCGCACGATCTCGCGGTGCTTCGTATCAGCGGTGTCTGGCAGGCACCGAGGCCGGTCGCGATCGGGCGCAGCGCCGATCTGCGGGTCGGCCAAAAGGTGCTCGCGATCGGCAATCCGTTCGGCTTCGATTACAGCCTGACCACCGGCGTGGTCTCGGCGTTGGATCGCACCATCTACAACGAGCGCTCCGGGGAGATCCGCGGCCTGATCCAGACCGATGCGGCAATCAATCCAGGCAACTCGGGTGGCCCCCTGATCGATAGTGCCGGCCGATTGATCGGGATCAACACCGCCATCTTCAGCACCTCGGGCACCTTCGCAGGCATCGGCTTCGCGGTCCCCGTCGATACGATCAATCGCGTGGTGCCGGAGCTGATCGCGCGCGGCCGCTATGTCCGTCCGCGGATCGGGATCAGGGGCGACGACGTGCTGAGTCGGCCGCTGCTCGAGCAGCTCGGGGTGCAAGGCGTGTTGGTGCTGGGGGTGATTCCAGGCTCGCCGGCTGAGGCCGCCGGATTGCTCGAGACGGGGATTGCGGCGACCGGGGAGATCAGCCCTGGTGACGTGATCGAGCAGCTCGATGGTGAGCCGCTACGCTCGATGGCCGATCTGATCGACGCCTTGGAGCGCTACCAGGTCGGTGATCGGGTCAGGTTGCAGGTCTTTCGTGATGGGCGGCGGATCGAGGTGCCGGTGGGGCTCGGCGGTGAGGCGGTTCAGATCGATTGAGCGCTCGCCGCCGGGCCTTAGGCTAGTCGAGGCCGCAGAGCCCGTTCGGGCAGCAGCCGCCGCTGCCACAGGCGGGGGCCGGCGCGGCGCCGCTGCCGAGCGCGCCGCTTGAGATCAGGTTGCCGCCGGTGGCCATGCGGCTGACCGGGGCCGATGCGGGCGTGTCGCCGCACGCAATCTGGGCGCGCTCGCAAAGCTCGCCCCAGGTCTGGACGGTCTCGCTCATGCGATGGTTGATCTCGACCACGCGACCATTGGCCTCGCAGCGGTAGTCGTAGGTGGGCATCGTCAATCACTCCGTATATCGATGGTTGCTGATATACGGCGATTATAGCAATCGGCGGGTGCTGATCCAGCTCCTCACCAGTCCCAGGCCGCCAGCCACAGCCGCGCCCGCAGCCCAAGCCCAGTGCGATAGCCAAGGCTGCGGAAACGGATGCGCCCATCACGGTCGAGGATGAAGCTGGCGGGGACGGTTTGCACGCCCCAGCGTGCGGCGATGGCGCCGGACGGATCGGCGATGGTTGGCAAGTTCAGGGAGCGCTCCTCAAGATAGCGCTGCACCGTGCTCGCATCGCCCGACTGCATGGCCACCGTGATTACCGGATAGCGCTGGCTCAATGCCTCGATACTGCCTTCCTCAAGCTTGCAGATCGGACACCAGGTGGCCCAGAAGTGCACCAGGACGGGCCGCTGCGCGGGGTGCTCCAGTGTCACCAGCTGCCCGTTCTCGACCAGCCGGCCCTGGAGCGCGGGTGCGATGCCCTCGGCGAGCGGCTGTGCGCGATACCAGTGGACGGCGGCCACCAACGCCAGGACCACTCCTGCCTCCAAGCCCCAGCGCAGCAGGCGCCGCGCCCAAGGTCGTCGAGCCTGGCCGGTCGTGTGACCCATGGTGTGGCCCGTCGTGTGATCGGTTGTATCGCCTGTTGTGCCTTGGGGGCGGTTTCCTGAGGTGGATGTCATCACTATCTCTCGAGGGCAAGAAGAATCGACCCAGATCAGAGAAGACGCGGATCAAGGCCCGCGCCGCCGAAGGAGTTTCTCATGATGCGATTGACGATAACGTTCCTGCCCCGCCTCCTTATGGGGCTCGTCCTCACTGCGCTGGGCCCGGCCGTCAATGCCGCTGACCCGAGCGAGAGCCTGTTCGACCTCGATGCGCTGGAGGTTCGGATCGCACCGGATCTGCCCTATGTCGAGCTCACGCATCACGGTGAGTCGGTACTCCTGATGCGCCATCAGGACCCGGACCACAGGATCGAGGCGCCCTATGAGAAGACCACGCGGCCCTGTCCACCCTACTGTGTGCAGCCGATGCAGCTCGCGCCCGGCGTTGAAACCATCGGCGAGCTCGAGCTGATCGAGTATCTGCAGCGCGCGCAGGCCGATCCGGGCGCGGTACTGGTGATCGATTCGCGCACCCCGGAGTGGGTCGGGCGCGGCACCATCCCAGGGTCTGTCAATATCCCTTACACGCGGCTCGATCCCGCCTCGGCTCGACCCGCTGAGATCGCAGAGACGCTGCAGCTAGACTTTGGTGCGGTGCTCGCGAATGGACTTTGGGACTTCCGCCACGTCAAGACCCTGGTGCTCTTTTGCAACGGCGCCTGGTGCGGCCAGTCGCCGACGAACATCAGGGCCCTGCTCGGGCTCGGTTATCCGGCCGAGAAGCTGAAGTGGTACCGCGGCGGCATGCAGGCCTGGGAGCAGCTTGGACTGACGACGGTCGCGGCACCGAGCGCGTCCGACTGATCGATCGCTGCCGCAGACGCGAGCCCCAGATGCGAGCCCTAGACGCGAGCCGAGGACGCGCGCTGCGGTCGCGTCAGCGCATCCTGAGGCCCGCGGGTCAGCGCCGTCATTCCAAGCCTTAGTCGCCGGGCAAGATCGGCGTGGTCGCGCCTTGCTCTGGATCAGGCTCGGTTCGGAACCAGGCCAGCTTGTCACGCAGTCGCACCACCTCGCCGACGATCACGAGGGTTGGCGGTTGCGGAGGGTCTTGCTCGACCGTCTCGAGGATGGTCGCCAGCGTGCCGACGTAGACCTTCTGCATGTGAGTGGTGCCCTGCTGAACGAGCGCGACCGGCATCTCGGGCTTGACCCCATGCTCCACCAGCTTGTCGACAATCTGCGGCAGACCGACGAGCCCCATGTAGAAGACGACCGTCTGATTGGGCTGCGCCAGTTGCGGCCAGTTGAGGTCGATGCTGTGATCCTTGAGATGGCCCGTCACGAAGGTGACCGACTGTGCGTAATCGCGATGGGTCAGAGGGATGCCCGCGTAGCAGGCGCAGCCGTTCGCGGCGGTGATGCCGGGCACCACCTGAAAGGGCACGCCCTCGGCGGCGAGGGTGTCGATCTCCTCACCGCCGCGCCCGAAGATGAAGGGATCACCGCCCTTGAGGCGCAGCACCCGATGTCCCTCCATGGCCAAGCGCGCGAGGAGCCGGTTGATCTCCTCCTGGCGCATGGTGTGCTGGTTGCGCTGCTTGCCGACATAGATGTGCTCGGCATCGCGGCGCACCATGTCGATGATCGGCTTGGCGACGAGGCGGTCGTAGACCACCACGTCGGCCTGCTGCATCAGGCGCAAGGCGCGAAAGGTGAGTAGATCGGGGTCGCCAGGACCAGCGCCGACCAGATAGACCTCGCCCATGGTCGGGCTGGTCCCGGCCGCGAGCTCTTTCTCCATCGCCACCTTGGCCTCGTCCATGTGACCAGAAAAGATGCGCTCGGCGACACCGCCCTGAAGCACGCGATCCCAGAACCGGCGGCGATCACGCTGCTGCTGGAAACGCGCCTTGACCTGATCGCGATAGTCGGCGCAGAGCTGCGCGAGGCGCCCGTAGCCGGCCGGCACCAAGGACTCGAGTCTTGCGCGGATCATGCGCGCCAGAACAGGCGATGCACTGCCGGTGGAGACGGCGACCACGACCGGCGATCGGTCGATGATCGAGGGCATGATGAAGGTGCAATCCTCGGGCTGATCGGCAACGTTCACTGGGATGCCGCGCGCATTGGCCAGGTCGGCAACCTGACGGTTCACGGCCCGGTCGTCAGTGGCGGCGATCACCAGCCGCATGCCCTCGATATCCGCCGGCTCGAAGCGCCGGGCCTGATAGCGGATTGCGGTTTGGTCGACCCGCGCGCGGAACTCGGCACTGAGCTCCGGGGCAACCACGATCAGCTGCGCGCCGGCGCGGCGCAGATTCTCGAGCTTGCGCAGCGCAATGGGACCGCCGCCGACGACGAGGCAAGGCTTGGCTTTGACATCGAGAAAGATTGGGAGATGTTCCATCAGTGCTGACGCCTCTCGGGGAGAGATCGAGTAATGTGGTGCTGGTGCCTGGAATCCGGCCTTCGCGAGACCAAGATCATACGCCCGACGGGCGCTGAGCAAGGTCAACCGCGGCAGCCCGCTCGTGGAATATCTGTTAATATACTGAAATACTTGGTGATTGGGTAGCTTCGCGTGGTTACAGAGATCGATTCCGAGACCTTACAGGCGCGCTTGAGCAAGGGCGAGGAGCTGCTGCTGCTGGACGTTCGCACGCCGTCAGAGGTGGCTCAGGGGGCTTTGCCCAATGCGCTGCATATCCCGATGGCCGTGATCCCAGTGCGCAGCAACGAGCTGCCGAAGGACCGCGAGATCGTGGTCTACTGCCGCAGCGGGGCGCGCTCCTATCACACCTGCCAGTTCCTGGCGCAACAGGGCTTCGAGAGTGCGGTCAACCTGCGCGGAGGCATCATCGCCTGGGCGCGCCACGGCTATGAGATCGTGCGCGATCCGGGGCGCTGAGGGCTGCGCCGGGCGCCGTATGCGACCGCTGATGTTGCCTTTTTACCCGGTTTCGGCTAAAAATCAGAAGCTTCGTTTGTGCTGAAATACTTAAGCAGAAACGTGGGTCTAGTCTGGAAACGAGGCGCTCGTTTTCCCATACAACTGCAGAGGTTTAACCGATGGCAGACTTCGATCAAGAACTGGACGCAAGCGGCCTGAACTGCCCCCTGCCGATCCTGCGCGCAAAAAAGACGCTCAACGGGATGGATGCCGGGCAGGTGTTGCACGTGATTGCGACCGACCCGGGCTCGGTGAAGGACTTCGATGCCTTCTCCAAGCAGACCGGCAATGAGCTGATGGAGTCCAAGGAAGACGGTGGCAAGTTCCACTTCATGATCAAGAAGTCCTGACCTCCGCGTCATGCCCTAAAGACACTACGGGGGCTCGCTTGACGGGCTCCACTGGGAGGAATCGATGGACGATAAGAAACTGGCGATCATCGCCACGAAAGGCTCGCTCGACTGGGCCTACCCGCCTTTCATCCTGGCCTCGACCGCGGCCGCACTCGGCTACGAGACCCAGATCTTCTTCACCTTCTACGGGCTCCAGCTCCTGAAGAAGAAGCTGGCCCTGCAGGTGACACCGCTCGGCAACCCCGGGATGCCAATGCCGATGGGCATGGACAAGTGGTTCCCGGTCCTGGGCATGGCCTTGCCTGGCATGCAGGGCATGATGACTGGGATGATGAAGAAGAAGATGAAGGACAAGGGCGTTGCCAGCGTCGAGGAGCTGCGCGAGCTCTGCCAGGAGGCCGACGTGAAGATGATCGCCTGTCAAATGACCGTCGATCTGTTCGATATGGATTCTTCAGAGTTCATCGACGGCATCGAATACGCCGGCGCGGCTGCCTTCTTCGAGTTTGCCGGTGAGAGCGATATCTGTCTCTACATCTGAGCCCGTGATCTGATCTGCTGACTCAAGGCTTGACGGACGCTGCGGTCCCCAGGCGTCTGCTCGCCCGCAGCCAAAAAAAGGGAGGCCGCCCCGGCTGGGGCGGCCTCAAACAATGCGCGGCGAGGTGTGCGCGCATCGGGGGAAGTGTCAATCGATCGGGCCAGGGATTAGGCCAAGGATCAGGTCAAAATAGGTCGAACGACTTGCTGACGCCGATGCCGATCAGATGTGCGTTGGCGCTGTAATCGCCGTCGATGGCGGTGGTTCCATTGATGTCCCCTCCGCCCTGATAGGGCTTGCTCGCGCGGTAGTCGCGATCCTCGAACATCACGTACATGTAGCTGGCCTCCAGCTGCCAGCCGTCGCCGAGATCGTGCGCAACGCCGAGTCCGAATAGGTGGCGGTCGTTATCGGGCACGCGTGCACTGAAGAAGGCGTCGCCCTGCGGCGTCTCGTCATAGGAGTAGCCGAAGCGCAACTGGGTCTGGTCCAGTAGCTGATAGGTCAGACCAACCCGATAGGCGTTGGCGTCCTCCCACTCGTTTCGATCCTGGAACAGGATCTCGCCGGCCAGGTCACCCTTGACCTTGATCTCCTCAAAACTGCTCCAGCCCGTGCGCGTCCAGTCGAGCTCCACCGCCAGCGCCGGCGTCAACTCGTAGCGCGCGCCAAGCTGCAGTCTCCAAGGCAGGTCGAGGTCGAGCTCGGCGGTTTGGCTCGGCTTCAGGGCACCGACTAGCACCATGGTCGAGTTGAGCGCGCTATAGGTGCCTTCCACGTTGATCGTGGAGCTAGAATGGAAGTTGATGCCGGCGCTGAACGGCCCCTTTGCGTAGAGCGCACTCAGATTGAAGCCGAGGCCGAGCCCATCGCCTTGGAGCTGGGTGATCGACGAATTGAGCTCCGCCGACTTGACCCAGTAGATATCGAGGCCCGCCGAGAGCGCGAGCTCATCGGAGACCGCGTAGGTCGCGGTCGGTACGAAATCCAGGATCTCGAGGTTGCTTCGCGTCGGCTGCGGGCTCGCGGGTATGCTGCCGCCTGGCCCAACGGGTGGTGGTGGCAAGGCAATGGTGCCGGTGAGCGGCGGGAAGCTGTTGGTCTCCCAGCGCGTCTCGAGCCCGAATGGGGCATTGACGCTCAAGCCAAGGGACCAGCGGTCATTGAGGCTCAATGCGGCCTGGATCATCGGCGCCACGAGCCAGTCAGCGCCGGCACTATCGTGACTCCCGTTCGCGGTGTCGACCGAGAAGTGGGGGCCAATGAGCAGGCCGCCGAGCGAGATCCAGCTCTCGTCGTGGAAGGCCATGGCGGCGGGGTTGTAGGGCACGGCGCCGCGCTCGCGCGGATTGGCGACCAGGGCGTTTGCGGTCGCGATGCCGGCAGCAGAGAGCTCTGGCACGGCGAAGCCGGATGCAAATGCCTGTGGTGCGACGCACAGGTTGCTAATGAGCCCGGCGATCGCGAGTCGAACGAGAGGCTGGTTGCGTTTTTCTGACATGATCGGTGTGCCTCCTCAAGCCGTCACCGCGATCTGTTGTTTTTTTATTCGAGAACCCGGATTTGTCTCTAATCTACACCATGTTGTTGTAGAAATCCAGAGGTGTTGCAGATACATCGGTCGACGGTAGGACGGGCGTCGCCTCGGCAGGCTGGGCTAGGCGGGCTGTGCTATAAGTCTCCCAGCTGGAGTCGGAAGCGAGGGCACGATGGCAGACCGCAGACTGCAGGTGTTTCACACGGTTGCACGCCTGATGAGTTTCACCAAGGCGGCAGAGGCCTTGCACATGACCCAGCCTGCGGTCACCTTCCAGGTTCGGCAGCTGGAGGAGCAGTTCAACACGCGGCTGTTCGATCGCGGGCGACACCGGATCAGCCTCACCGATGCGGGCCATCGGGTGTTCGAATATGCGGATCGGATCTTTGCGCTCTATGCTGAGATGGAGCAGGGCGTGCGCGAGCTTACCGGCGAGCTGAGTGGCTCGTTGACCATTGGCGCGAGCACAACGATCGCCGAGTACATGCTGCCGACGCTGCTCGGTGACTTCAAAAAACGCTATCCGGAGATCGCGATCCACCTCAAGGTCTCCAACAGTGAAGGCATCGTCTCGCTGGTTGAGCGCAACGCCATCGATCTGGGGGTGGTCGAGTCACCGGTCGCCAATCGCAACCTGGTGGTCGAGAGCTGCAAGCAGGACGAACTGGTCGCGATCGTTCCGCCAGGTCATGACTTGGCTCGCTCGGGGCCGGTCGGCTGCCGGCGGGTGCTGCGCTACCCCTTCATCTGCCGCGAGGAGGGATCGGGCACCCGCGAGGTGATCAACGACTACTTCGAGACTATGCTCGGTGGCTCCGGTGGGCTCAAGGTGACCATGGAGCTTGGCAGCCCGGAGGCGGTGAAGGGGGCGGTTGAGGCGGGGATGGGCGTTTCCATCGTCTCCAAGGCCACGGTGCAGAAGGAGCTGAAACTTGGCACCCTGGTTGCGCTGCGCCTCGAGCCACCCCTGTTTCGCCCCTTCTCGTTCGTCCACCGTAAGCATAAGTTCCGGATGCGCGTCATCGAGGAGCTGCTCGAGTTCGCCCGCGCCTACTGCAAGGACTCGGCGTCTCATTGATGCATGACCCCGGATGCGTTGAAGGCAGATCGCAATGATCCCGATGCAGCAGCCCGTCTCGCGCGAAGAGCGGCGCCTGGTCAAGATCCTCCGCGACCTGGGCGCACAAGACCGTGCCACCCTGATCGCCTTTGCCGAATTCCTAGCCGCTGGCGGTGCCGCGACCGAGGCGCCAGAGGGCGATGATCGCCAGTCGATGGTCAGCCCCGCGGCCAGTGTCGAGCCGAGCCACGAGCCACGACCCGCGGACGAGACGCCGATCGCCGCGATCAGGCGTCTGCGCCGGGTCTATCCGATGCTCGACCCGAGCGAGCTCTTGCACGAGACCTCATCGTTGATGGCCTCTCATCTGTTGCAAGGCCGGGCGGTGGTTGAGGTGATCGATGAGCTCGAGGCCTTATTCGACGCCCGTTATCGGGCCAAGCGCTCGGATGCTGATGGCGACTGAGGCGCCAACGCGCTGCCAGCGTTCAAGGGGGCGATCGCCGAGTCCGGCATCAGCCGACCTCGGCGTTTGTCCGTGGCTGGCCGCGGGCTGACCCATGGCCATGAACGCCTTCAATCGATGGCTACGACGCTATCTCTCGGACCCGCAGATCGTCTTCTTGGTCTCCGCGCTGCTGGTGCTGTTCGCGGTGCTGCTGTTCTTGGGCCGGATGCTCACGCCGGTGCTGGCAAGCATTGTCATCGCCTACCTGCTCGAGGGCCTGGTCGCGAAGCTGGAGCGTTATCGCTGGCCGCGGCTGGCCGCCGTGCTGCTCGTCTTCGCCCTCTTCATGCTGTTCGTGATCTCGATGCTGCTCGGTGTGCTGCCCTCGGTATCGCGCCAGATCAGCGATCTCTTGCAGCAGGTTCCGGGTATGCTCGCGCATGGGCAGCAGGTGCTTTTACAGTTGCCCGAGCGCTATCCGGACCTGGTCACCAGCGCCCAGATCACTGAGCTGATCGGGAGCATCCGACGTGATATCGCCGGGCTCGGTCAGCAGCTGCTGTCGCTGTCGCTGTCGTCAGTGGTCGGGGTGATCACGCTGCTGGTCTACCTGATCCTGATGCCGCTGCTGGTGTTCTTCTTCCTGAAGGACAAGCACCTCATCCTGACCTGGTTTCGGCGTTGGCTGCCACGCCATCGGGCAATCGCCGGTGATGTGTGGCAAAAGGTGGATCGGCAATTCTCGAACTACGTGCGCGGCAAGGTCTGGGAGATCCTGATCGTCTGGGCCGTCACCTTCGCGACCTTCTCGCTGTTTGGGCTCAACTAC
This sequence comes from uncultured Halochromatium sp., assembly GCA_964617675.1. Classification (GTDB taxonomy): domain Bacteria; phylum Pseudomonadota; class Gammaproteobacteria; order Chromatiales; family Chromatiaceae; genus Lamprobacter. The sequence goes on from CAZTYV010000007.1 coordinate 34,077, forward strand.
GCGCTCCTGCTCTCGGTCTTGGTGGGGCTTTCGGTGATCATCCCCTACATCGGCGCCTCGGTGGTGACCATCCCAGTCGTGCTGATCGCCTGGTTCCAGTGGGGTTGGGGGCCAAGCTTCATCTGGTTGACCGTGGCCTACCTGCTGATCCAGGCATTAGACGGCAACGTGCTCGTCCCCTTGCTGTTCTCCGAGGTGGTCGATCTGCACCCGGTCGCCATCATCGTCGCGATCCTGATCTTCGGCGGTATCTGGGGCTTCTGGGGCGTGTTCTTCGCCATCCCGCTAGCGACCCTGGTGCAGGCCATCCTGACCGCGCTGCCACGCCACATCGATGGCGTCGATCAGTCGGCGCCGGGTCCGTCCGAGGCCTGATCAGTCGAGCGTCCACTCGTGCACGGGTTGCCCGCTGGCCTGGCGTTCCAGATAGGCCTCGGTGAGCGCCGCCATATCGGGGCCATGCCGGGCGACCCAGGCGCGCTGCCAGGCCGAGCCGGTGCGGCGGGTGCGAGCGCGCTCCTCGATCACGCCGAGCCAGCGCTCGATCTCGTCTTGATCGATCCCAAGCGCCGCCAGGCCGCTGCGGGCCTTGGGCAGCAGTCGCTCGCGGATCAGCCGATGGATCGGCATGCGTTGGCGATCGCCGTCCCACAGGATCTCGGCATCGAGTCCATGGCGCGCCGCGAGGTAGAAGTTGATCCGGGCCTGATTGAACGGCAGCGAGCGTTCCGGTGGCTCGGGCTCGGTGGCCAGGCAATGGACGGCGCCAAAGTAGAGGGCGGCATTAGCGATATTGTCGATGGTCGAGGGGCCGGCGGCGCAGACGCGATGCTCCATGCGTAGGTGCGGACGCTGGCCGCCATGGCCGTCGGCCTCGAAGCCGATCAGGGGTCGGTTCCAGCGCCAGATGGTGCCATTGTGCAGGCGCAGGTGGGCAAGGCGCTCGAGCGGCTCGTCCATCAGGTGGGGCAGCAGCACCGGGTAGCGCTCGATATTGGAGCGAAAGCATTCCATGACCGAGCGTTCGGCATAGCGGATGCCGAAACCGACCCGCTCGCGCAGCGGGCTGTCGCCGACGGAGACCGCCTGCTCGAAGAGCGGAACCCGTGTCTCGCACCAGAGCTCGCGCCCGAACAGGTAGGGCGAGTTCGCGGCGATCGCCACCGAGATTGCGGCAAGGAGCTTGGAGGCGTTGAAGACCCGGGCGGACTCTTTGGCGCCCATCTTGAAATGGATCTGGAACGAGGTCGCGGCCGACTCGAGCATCACATCCGGCTGCTCGATGTTGACCGGCCGCTCGCCCTCGATCTCGAGGCGGATCGGCTCGCCGTCGCGTAGCCGCAGGATCTGATCGTTCAGCGCGCGATAGCGCGGCCTCGGCGTCATCTGCGCTGGGACCAGGTGATCCGGCCTGACCGTCGGCAGGATGCCGATGGTGCCGACCTGCGCATTCAAGCTTGCCGCTGCCGCCTGGCAATGCGCGAGGCTGCGTTGGAGCTCCTCGTGAAGGCGGCTCAAGGCCTGGCCGGTCAGTCGCTCCGGTGTGCTGTTGAGCTCGAGGTTGAACCGCGCCAGCTCTGGCACGACCAGTGGGTCTCGAAGCCGTTCGAGAAAGGGCTCGATGACCGGTGCTGGGGCCTGATGACGCCGATCGATGAGCCAGGCCTCGAGCTCAAACCCGCCCTCTGGGGCTGTGTCCGCAAAGATGTCCTCGGCGAACCAACGCTCGAGCAGGGCGGTCTCCGCGACGAGGCGCGCCTCGAACGCGCGAAAGTCGGCGTCGGTGAATGCGCGCTCCGCAATATCCTGGCCCATCGGGATGCAGTACCTCCGGTCCGGCGCGCGGCCGCTCGCGCGATCTCAGTGGCGATCAGCGCCTCACTCCTTCCTTAACATCCCGTCGAGCTGCTGTAAACGGTCCGGCGTACCGATATCGAGCCAGACCCCGCGATGGTGCAGGCCGGCGCAGCGGCCCGCGTCCATTGCGCCGCGCAGCAAGGGTGCGAGCGCAAAGGCCCCCGGACGGCAGCCCTCGAACAGCGCTGGCCGATAGAGGCCGATCCCGGCGAAGGTGAGCCTGGGCTCTCCGGTGCTCTGGACGCGATCACCGATCAGCGCGAAATCGCCCTTGGGATGATGCGCTGGGTTGTCAACCAGCACGATCTGCGCGAGGTCGAAGGGGCTGATCTCTAGCCGCGCGTAGTCGAGATCGCACCAGATATCGCCATTGACGACCAGGAAGGGCTCCGACCCGAGCAGCGGCAGCGCGCGATGGATACCGCCGCCGGTCTCGAGCGCCTGGCCCTCGCCCTCTGGCGAGTACTGGATGCGCACGCCGTAGGCGCTGCCGTCGCCGAGCGCCTGCTCGATCTGCGCACCGAGGTGGGCATGGTTGATCACCAGCTCGGTGCAGCCGGCCGCGCGCAGTCGCTGGATCTGGTGCTCGATCAGCCGAGCGCCGCCGGCCATCAACAGCGGTTTCGGGACATGATCGGTCAGCGGCCGCATGCGGTTGCCGCGCCCGGCGGCGAGGATCATCGCCTTCATGAGGGTCGGGTCGACTCCGGCGCGCGCGCCTCGAGCAGCGTCGAGAGCGCAAGGCTCGCGAGCACGAAGGCGAGAAAGAGAAAGAATCCGAGCTGCAGGCTGGTGCCGTTGGTGCTGATCAGCTCGACCTGGGTAGCAGCGCCGGCCAGCCCGGCGAGCTGACTGCTGATCAGCCCATCGAAGCCGACATAGGCCATCAGGATCGCGACCACCAGGACGTCGGCCATCGACCACTTCCCCGAGCGCAGGGCAAAGAACTGGACCAGCACATGGCGTCGCAAGCCGTTCATATCGCTGTAGTACAGGAGGCTGGCCAGCATCTTGGCCGCTGGGAAGATCAGGCTGAACAGGACGACCAAGACCGCGACCAGGATCATGTCAGGCGCCCGGGTTGCGATCAGCACTTGAACCAGGTCGAGGATGCTCTTGCTCTGGAAGTAGAGGACCTGATCGGTGAACAGGACCGGGCTGCCAAGGAGGCTGAGACTCAGCTCGTCGATGCGCGCCTCGACCTCGATCATCGGTGTCATAACGCCGGCGGCGAGCAGGATCAGGGTGCCGGCCGTGAGCATCAGCATCAGCTCTGGGGTAAGCTCGCGGCACCGCGGCCCGTCTTGGCCACAAGGGCTTGAAGGTCGTCTCGCCGTGGTGTCGGAGCGCCCCCGCGCGCCTTGGCTCAGGCGGGTCTGCGAGGGTATGGCTGAACTGTTGGGTGCCAACCAGGCGAGCACAAACAGCAGACCCAGGCTGCCGAGCGTCCAGAGGGCATGGGCTCGGGCCCGGGTCTGATATCCGTGTGCGAGCTCGGTGAGTTGCCCCTTGCAGAGGGCGATGCTCTCACAGCCATGGGCGCGCTTGATCTGCTGCAGCATGGAGCGGTCGACGCGTGTGAAGGTCGCCTCGCTCGTCTGCTCGATCGCCAGCCGCAGTTGGCGCTCGATCTCCTGCCGGGTTTCGGGGCGGTCGAGCTCGTCGAGCACCGCGTCGGCATAGACCGGCACCCGCGCCCGCAGCTGATCGAAGTCGAGCAGCCAATCCTGAACCCCCTGGCGCAGGCTCCCTTGGAGTCGATCGATCCAATTCTCGCCTTGGGCGTTGCGGCGGCGCAGGACCTGTTCGACCTCCACGAGCATCCGGTCGAGCAGTCTCTCGAGGTTGCGCTTGAGCTGTGGCCGGTTCTGATCGGTCAGCTCGAAACGCTCGATGCGCTCGGCGAGGATGGTCGAGATCTGGGCGACCCAGACCTCGGCGTTAAGCAGCCCGTACTTCACGTCCTGCAGCTCAGCACGTTGCAGTTGCAGCTGTTGTAGCGCTCGAAGCTCCATGACCAACTGGGAGGTGGCAGCGGCTGCAACCATCAAGAGCACCGCCGCGCCCAGGCCGACGAGGAGCCGCTTCAGCCGCGCGGGCATCGCAACGCTGGGATCAGCCCCGCATCGAGTCGAAGAACTCGTGGTTGGTCTTGGTGGTCTTGAGCTTATCGAGCAGGAACTCGATCGCCGCCAGCTCGTCCATCGGGTGCAGGATCTTGCGCAGGATCCACATCTTCTGCAGCTCGGCCGCCGGCATCAGCAGCTCCTCGCGGCGGGTGCCAGAGCGGTTGATGTTGATGGCTGGGAAGATGCGCTTCTCGGCGATGCGCCGATCGAGATGCAGCTCCATGTTGCCGGTGCCCTTGAACTCCTCGTAGATCACATCGTCCATGCGCGAGCCGGTATCGATCAGCGCGGTGGCGAGGATGGTCAGCGAGCCGCCCTCCTCGACATTGCGCGCGGCGCCAAAGAAACGCTTCGGCCGCTGCAGCGCATTGGCATCAACGCCGCCGGTGAGCACCTTGCCGGAGGAGGGCAC
>CAZTYV010000008.1:0-4501 GCA_964617675.1 uncultured Halochromatium sp.
GCCAAGAGTACATGGACATGGCCAATCGCGTCGTCGACATCGCTCATGAGATCGTGGGCTCGAGCCGGCTGTAAGACGACTCAGAGGATTTGGCCCCTGTACTGGGAGTCTCGAACCCGCTTAGCATATGGGTCACGGTTCGAGACCGGCCGACCACGGCTAAAACCCTAGGTGCTTAAGCCTAGGGTTTTTTTTGCTCTCTTGGTCAGTCATGGGAACCAACCGAGCGCTCAGCCTTCGGTACCCTCGCCGGGGCGGATATGCTCGATGTACTTGGGGGTGTCCCGCATCACCAGGCGAATCGAGTCGCCTTGGGCAGTGATGCGCTTGGCGTCGCCGCGGATCGCTAGGTTGCAGCCGCAGTGGCCACGGCTTTCGAGCGGTATCGGGATCATGTCGCGATAGGTGTAGACGTTTTCGTCGATGTCGCCGCCATCGCAGAGCATCGCGCCACCGCCGGCTGGCTCCGGTAGGGGCGCAAGCAGCTCGGCGTTCTCTAAGATGAGCTCACCGGCTTGCCACCAGAGGGTCTTCTCGGCGGAGCCGGTCATGGTCTTAACGATATAGGCGCGTGTGAAGCGAACGCGGAGAGTGCCGTCTTCGAAGCTGACCGCGTCCAGCTCCGAGCCTGGAAGCTGGATACTGCTACTGTCCATGGTTGGGTCCTGTTTGGCTGGCGATGGCCGCGGTCCGAGCCGCGGGCGGAGGCGCGCGGCCCTTTCGCCGAGGATCGCGCCCTGGCGCCTCAGTTGGGCTCGTTGTCGGTCGGCATCAAGGCGTCGGCGCTCAGCTCATCCTCGTCCGCATTCTCTGGCGTTTCGCATTCCATACCAAGGTCTTTGATCTTGCGCGTGAGCGTGTTTCGGCCCCAACCTAGGAGCTTCGCGGCCTCTTGACGGCGACCACCGGTGTGCTCGAGCGCGCACTCGATCAGGATGCGCTCGAACGCGGGCATGGCTGAATCCAGGATACCGCGCTCACCCTGTTGCAGACGGCGCCGCGTCCAGGTGCGCAAGGCGCCTTGCCACTGCTCGTCCGACGCTTCGGCTGTGGCGACTCCGTCGAGGTCGGGCGGTAGGTCGCCGACATGGATCTGCTTGGTCGACGCCATCACCGTCAGCCAGCGCGCGGTGTTCTCGAGCTGACGGACGTTGCCAGGCCATTGCAGCCGCTCAAGGCGCTCGAGGGCATCGGCAGCCAGTACCTTGGCCTCGCAGCCAAGCTCCTTGGCGGCCTGCGCCAGGAAATGGCGCATCAACAGGCCGATGTCTTCGCGCCGATCACGCAGCGCCGGCAGCTGGATGCGGATCACGTTGAGCCGGTGGAAGAGGTCTTCACGGAAGCTGCCCTTGGCCACCAGCTCGCGCAAATTCTGATGAGTCGCGGCGATGATCCGCACGTCGACCTTGATCGGCGCCAGACCGCCAACCCGATAAAATTCCCCGTCGGCCAACACGCGCAGCAGACGGGTCTGCAGCTCGGCCGGCATATCCCCGATCTCATCAAGGAACAGGGTTCCACCATTCGCCTGCTCGAAGCGACCCTCACGACGCGTTTGCGCGCCGGTGAAGGCACCACGCTCGTGTCCAAAGAGCTCCGACTCCATCAGATCGCGCGGAATCGCAGCCATGTTCAACGCGATGAACGGCGCCTGCGAGCGCGGGCTGTGCCGATGCAGCGCGTGCGCGACCAGCTCCTTACCAGTCCCCGACTCTCCATTGATCAACACGGTGATGTTCGAGCGGGCCAGCCGACCGATCGCGCGGAAGACCTCCTGCATCGAGGGCGCCTCACCGATGATATCGGGGCTGTGTGGTAAAGGGGTCGGGTCGATGGAACCCTCATGTTGGCGCCTGCAGGCGCGCTGTACCTGATCGACCGCCTCATCGATGTCGAACGGCTTTGGCAGGTATTCGAAGGCGCCGCCGTGAAAGGCCGAGACCGCGCTATTGAGGTCCGAGTGCGCGGTCATGATGATGACCGGAAGATCGGGGTAGCGACTGGTGACCTGCGCGAGCAGGTCCAGGCCGTCGATCCCGGGCATGCGGATGTCCGAGAGGATCACATCGGGGATTTCGCGCTCGAGCGCGTCCATGACGCCAACGCCGTTGGAGAAACTGGTCACGTCCATCTCGGCTTGGCGCAGGGCGCGCTCCAAGACCCAGCGGATCGAGCGGTCGTCGTCGATCACCCACACCCTTGGCACTCTAGTCATTGGTCGCCTCCAGCGGCAGGTAGACCATGAAGAGGGTGTACCCGGGCCGACTTTCGCATTCGATCAACCCCTGGTGCTGATGGACGAGCTCTTGGGCGATCGCCAGCCCGAGGCCAGTGCCGCCGGAACGCCCAGAGACCATCGGGAAGAAGATGCGATCCATCAGCTCTTCCGGAATCCCTGGCCCGTTATCCTCGATCTCGACGCCTAGCACGAGGCGATGACGCAGGTTGCCAATGGTGAACTGCCGCAGTACGCGAGTACGCAGCGTGATCTGGCCCTCCTGTCCAGCCGCGTGCGCCGCGTTGCGGGCGATGTTGAGGATCGCTTGGATGAGGCGGTCTGGGTCGCCGTGCAGGTCCGGGATGCTCGGGTCGTAGTCCCTTTGAATCTCCGGGCCCGACGGGAATTCGGCGCTGAGCAGACCGCGCACATGCTCAACGACATGGTGGATGTTGATGGTGCGACGCTGCGGTAGGTGATTGGGACCGAGCATCCGGTTCAGCAGGGCCTGTAGACGGTCAGCCTCATCGATGATGATGCGGGTGTACTCGCGCAGCGCAGGATTGGGCAGTTCTCTTTCCAGCAGTTGGGCAGCGCCGCGAAGGCCGCCGAGCGGATTCTTGATCTCGTGCGCCAGACCGCGAAGCAGGGCCTGGGTCGCATGGTGCTGGGAGATCAGGTATTCCTCGCGTGCGATCCGCAACTGACGGTCGACCTGCTGCATCTCCATCAGGAGATCGTAAGGCGCCTCGAGAGGGTGCAGCGGCAAGACCGTGCAGTTGACGCGGATCTGCTGGCGATCCGGTCGCGTGATCTCCACCTCGCGCTCCGTGAACGGCTGTCGTGTCCTCAGGGATTCGCGCAGCCGGTCTTCGACCGAATCGGTCGGACAGGGCACGAGCTCACCGGCGAGCTCGCCGAGGACGGTCTTAGCGCTCACGGCAAGGAGGCTCTCGCCCGCGGCGTTGATATAGCGCAGCCGCAGGTCGCGATCGAACAGCAGCACAGCGGTGCTGAGATTATCGAGGATCATCGTGCCTAGCCGGCTGTGTCCCGTAAGTGTCTCGTTCATCAACCCGTCGCTGCGCCTGAGCCCCTAACCGGTGAAAGATGCTGACCTCGTTCGCTTAAAGCAAAACACAAGCCAGGCGTCCGATCGGCTGAACGCTTCGAGTCATATGACACTGAAACAAGGCTGCGTACCGGGAAAATAGGCCCAAATCGACTGGTAAGGGCAGAGATCGCGGGCGCTTAGAAGCGCACTAGTCTAGTGCATACTCGCATTGGGCGCCGAGCGCATCTGCACCACATTGGAAGGGGTGCGAATCACCAGGGGATGCTCACCGCCATGCTGAACCGACCATCTTCCCGATTCGCGCATTTAGACGGCTGATCATGCGAGAAATCTTGCTCATCGGCACGAGACACCGCGGCCTTCACGGGTAACCGATGCGACAGAGGGTGTTTTAGGAGCGCTGCACCAGGACCATGCAGCCGGAGTCAAGAAACCGCAGAGGACGATCCCGCAGTCAACGCTGCAGGCCGCTCGAGTCGAGCAACATCATCGCGGCGGGAGAGACCGCCGAAGCGGCATCTAGCGGGGCGTCCGTGCCCCGGGGACTCAGCCTAGAGGCTGTAGTAGAGGTCGAATTCGACCGGATGGGTGCTCATGCGCAGCTGCGTCACCTCGGCCATCTTCAGCTTGATGTAGCCGTCGATGACGTCGTCTGTGAAGACGCCTCCAGCGGTCAGGAACTCTCGGTCTTTATCCAGTGCATCCAGGGCTTGGTCGAGCGCGAAGCAGACCTGTGGAATGGCCTTCTCCTCTTCCGGCGGCAGGTCGTAGAGATCCTTATCCATGGCGTCGCCGGGGTGGATCTTGTTTTGGATGCCGTCAAGACCGGCCATCATCATCGCTGAGAACGACAGATAGGGATTGCCGGTGGAATCCGGGAAGCGCACCTCGATACGACGCCCCTTGGGATTGGCGTCATGCGGGATGCGGATCGAGGCCGAACGGTTCTTGGACGAGTAAGCCAACATCACGGGCGCCTCGAATCCAGGGACCAGTCGCTTGTAGGAGTTGGTCGAGGCGTTGGTCAGCGCGTTCAGTGCGCGGGCGTGCTTGATGATGCCGCCGATGTAGTAGAGCGCGGTTTCGGAGAGGCCGGCGTATTTGTCTCCGGCAAAGATGTTGACACCATCTTTTGCCAGCGACTGATGCACATGCATCCCGGTGCCATTGTCGCCGACCAGCGGCTTCGGCATGAAGGTTGCCGTCTT
>CAZTYV010000008.1:4511-36970 GCA_964617675.1 uncultured Halochromatium sp.
CGCGTGCCGATTTCACACTGACCGGCGGTCGCCACCTCGTGGTGATGCACCTCGACCGGGACGCCCATCTCTTCGAGGGCGAGACACATGGCCGCGCGGAGATCATTGAGGGAATCGACCGGCGGGACGGGGAAGTAGCCACCCTTGACGCTGGGGCGATGTCCCATGTTGCCGTCTTCGAAGACCCGCTCGGAGTTCCACTCGGCCTCTTCGGAATCGACCTTGTAGAACGCGCCGCCCATGCTGACGCCCCAGCGGACGTCGTCAAAGATAAAGAATTCAGGCTCGGGTCCAAAGAAGGCCGTATCAGCAATGCCGGTAGAGGCGAGATAGGCCTCAGCGCGCTTGGCGACCGAGCGCGGATCACGCTCGTAGCCCTGCATGGTCGCGGGCTCCAGGATATCGCACCGGATGATCAGGGTCTTCTCATCGGTGAAGGGGTCCATCACCGCCGTCTCGGCCTCGGGCATCAAGACCATGTCGGACGCCTCAATGCCTTTCCAGCCGGCGATTGAGGAGCCGTCGAACATCTTGCCGTCCTGGAACAGGGCTTCATCGATGACCCGAGCCGGGAGCGAGACGTGCTGCTCCTTGCCGCGAGTATCCGTAAACCGGAGGTCTACGAATTTTACGTCCTCGTCTTTGATGGTCTTCAACACGTCAGTGGCGGACATCGTCTAAATCTCCCGCTGTTTGTCTGGGGTCTAGGAATCAGCTTATCGGAACCGTATCAGGCTCTGGTGCCGGATCTCCCTGGAGTTAGGCGCCGGCGCCTCTTTTACGGGATCGCCATCAGGGCTCGCGAGGAACCGCGCAGCGATTGAGGTTTTCACCAGCCTATTGTTACGGCCTGCTGGCGATAAGGCAGCTTTCATGCCAATGTGGTCGAAACGCGACCGAGCGCACAGTCTGCCACGCCACTTCGGCGCGAACGACTGCGCGCGCGCGGTCAGCCGCACGAAAATTGACCATACGCGCATTGAGGGTGCACTGAAAGTGTGCAAGCCCAACACTCAGCCGAAATAGACCCTCACATCGGCAAACACCGGGTCATCGGCGAGCGCGTCGCGTAGCGCGTCGCGCAAGCGCCGTGCCGAGCGCTCATCGACGTAGGTGCGCAGTGGGAAGAAGATATCGACGCTGATCGCGCCGTTGAGGTAGTGCAGCAACAGCCGCTTGCGGGTCAGGGTCTCGGGGATGTCACGCCAGCGCGCATCCAAGCGCTCCAGCACCTCGTGGCGCATCGGCAGGCCCTGGGTCGGGCAGGCATTCTCATCGTCCTCGGGATCGATATGCACGGTGACATCGGCCATGCGGTCGATCGCCTCCATCAGTCGTTCTTGCACCAAGACGCTGATGGCATGACCCTCCGAGACGCTGATGTCGGCGTCGACCAGGACGTGCACGTCGGCCGCCGCGTTGCCGCCGATGGTGCGAGTGCGCAACATGTGCACGTCGCGCACGCCAGTGCTGCGTCGGATGATCTGGCTGATCTCCTGCAAGCGCTCGGGGCTCAAGCCGGTATCCACCAACTCGCGAGCCGCGTCCCAGCCGAGGTCCCAGGCGATCTTTGCGATCATCACCGCGACGATCACCGAGGCAACCCCGTCGAGGTAGGTAAGGCCAGCGAGGGTGCCGAGAATACCGATGAGCACGACGATCGAGGAGATCGCATCCGAGCGATGATGCCAGGCGTTGGCGATCAGCAGATCAGAACGTACGCGCCGCCCGTAGGCGCGCGTGTACCAGTAAAGCGCCTCCTTGACCAGGATCGATAGGCCGGCGACGAAGAGGGTGATCGGCGCTGGGCGCAGCAGCTGGTCGGGTTGAAACAGGCGCTCGACCGCATCCCAGGCGATACTGACGGCGACCACCATCAGCAGGAAACCGAGTGTGAGCGTAGCGACGGTCTCGAAGCGACCGTGCCCATAGGGATGGTCGGCATCCGGCGCCTGACCCGCGTGATGACCGGCGACCCAGACCAAGACGTCGGAGACGAGGTCGGAGATCGAATGGATGCCGTCGACGATGAGGGCGTGCGACTGGCCGAGCCAGCCAACGATGATCTTGAGTGCAGCGAGCAGCAGATTCACCGCCGCACCAACGACGGTCGTCCGCTTGATGGCTTGGGCGCGTAACTGGCGTTCGCTGGTTTCCATCGATGACTCCTGGTTGACCTTCAGAGGCCGTTCAGCGGTGGTGGCTGCGGCGTCAGTATAACGGCCGCAGCCCCTGCGCTTGCGCTGCGTTGCCCGTGGGCGATCCTCCGGGGGCGTGCTGGCGGCTGGTCTCTTCGACTCGTTATACTGTGCGGTTTCAGCCCATGCCGGAGCCCGCGTTGACTCATCAGCCGCGCGATCGAATCAGTTTTCAGGAGCTCATCTTTAGGCTCGAGCGCTATTGGAGCGAGCGCGGCTGCGTCATCCTGCAGCCCTACGATATGGAGGTTGGCGCTGGGACCTTTCATCCTGGCACCTTTCTACGCTCGATCGGGCCGGAGCCCTGGAACGCCGCCTATGTGCAGCCATCGCGACGGCCAACCGACGGGCGCTACGGCGAGAATCCGAATCGGTTGCAGCATTACTATCAGTTCCAGGTGGTGATGAAGCCTTCGCCCGCGGCGATCCAAGAGCTCTACCTGGAGTCACTGCGCGAGCTGGGCATCGATCCGCTGGTGCACGATATCCGCTTCGTTGAAGACAATTGGGAATCGCCAACCCTGGGTGCATGGGGCCTTGGTTGGGAGGTCTGGCTGAACGGCATGGAGGTGACGCAGTTCACCTACTTCCAGCAGGTCGGAGGGCTGGAGTGCCGTCCGGTGACGGGCGAGATCACCTACGGCCTTGAGCGCATCGCGATGTATCTACAAGGCGTCGAGAGCGTCTACGATCTGCTGTGGACCGAGTCCGCCGGCGGGCCGGTGTCCTACGGCGATGTCTTTCTGCAGAACGAGCGCGAACAGTCGGCCTACAACTTCGAGCATGCCGATGTTGAGGCCCTGTTCGCCCGCTTCGATGTCTGTGAGCGCGAGAGCAGCGCCTTGGTCGCCGCCAACCTGCCCCTTCCTGCCTATGAGCAGGTGTTACAGGCCTCGCACACCTTCAACCTGCTCGATGCCCGCGGCGCGATCTCGGTCACCGAGCGGCAACGCTTCATCCTGCGCGTGCGGACCTTAGCGCGAGCCGTCGCTGAGGCCTATTACAACAGTCGTGAGGCGCTCGGCTTCCCGCTCGTGGCGCCGGGGATGGAGATCGGTCTCGAGGCTGAGGCGGCGGTATGAGCGAGTCAGCATATCAGGACCTGTTGGTCGAGATTGGCACCGAAGAGCTGCCACCCAGGGCACTGGGGACGCTGTCAGCCGCGTTTCGCGAGGCGCTGCTTCGGCGCCTGAGCGAGGCGAGGCTTGAGTCCGGAAGCGCCAAGGTCTATGCGAGCCCGCGCCGGCTCGCGGTCATCGTCAGCCGGGTGAGGCTGGTGCAACCCGACGAGACCCAGGTGAGGCGTGGGCCGGCCATTGCGGCTGCGTTCGATGCTGAGGGGAAGCCGACCAAGGCCGCCCTGGGTTTCGCGCAGTCTTGTGGTGTCACAGTCGAGGCGCTCGGACGAGAGGAGACAGAAAAAGGGGCTTGGCTTCGTCACGAGCACGCTGTGCGCGGCGCCAGGGCCGTCGACCTGTTGCCAACCCTCGTGGAGCAAGCCCTGAGCGATCTGCCGATCCCGAAGCGGATGCGGTGGGGCAGCAGCAGCGTCGAGTTCGTGCGGCCGGTGCACTGGGTTTGCATGCTGTTGGGCGCCGAGCCTGTCCCGGGCAAGGTGCTCGGTCTGCCGATCGATCGACTGACGCGGGGCCATCGGTTCCATCATCCAGAGCCCTTGTCGATCGGCGAGCCTGCGGACTATCTAGAGACCTTACGCGGTGCGAAGGTGGAGGCCGACATGGAGCGACGGCGCGCGCTGGTCCGCGCTCAGGTAGAGGCGCTGGCGACCGAGGTCGGGGGGGTCGCTGCGATCGACGACGGTGTGCTCGATGAGGTCACCGCGCTGTGCGAGTGGCCCGTCGCCATCCTCGGGCGATTCGACGCCGAGTTTCTGGAGGTGCCGCCCGAGGTCTTGATCGAGACCATGCAGGCGAACCAGAAGTATTTCCCCGTGCTGGACCCTGGCGCCAAGCTGCTGCCGTGGTTCATCACCGTCAGCAACATCGAAAGTCGAGAGCCTGCGCAGGTGCGGGCCGGCAACGAGCGCGTGATTCGGCCGCGCTTCGCCGATGCGAAATTCTTTTGGCAGCAAGATCGTAAGCAGCCCCTCGCGAGTCGGCTCTCCGCGCTCGACGGGATCGTTTTTCAGCATCAGTTAGGCAGCCTGCGGGCGAAGTCCGAGCGGCTCACGAGCCTCAGCGGCTGGATTGCGGAGCGCATCGGCGGTGACCCGGCGCAGGCAGAACGCGCCGCGCGACTCGCGAAGTGCGACCTGGTCACTCAGATGGTGGGCGAGTTCGGCAGCCTGCAGGGTGTGATGGGCCGCTACTACGCGGAGCACGACGGCGAGGATAGCGCCGTGGCCGCGGCCATCGAGCAGCACTATTGGCCAAGGCACGCTGGCGATCGGCTGCCCGAGGGCCAGATTGGTTGCGCGGTCGCCGTCGCCGACCGCCTGGACACCTTGGTGGGTATCTTCGCGATCGGCCAGCGACCAACGGGCGTGAAGGACCCTTACGGTCTGCGCCGCGCGGCCATCGGTGTGCTGCGCATCCTGATCGAGACACCGCTTGAGCTTGATCTCAAGGCGTTGATCGCGCGCGCCGCGGCTGGTTATGAGGGCGGCGCCGTCGAGGCGCGTGGCGCCATCGACGAGGTGCTCGACTATTGTCTCGAACGGCTCAGGGGCTACTACACCGACGCGGTTTCAGAGCGCACGGCCGATGCGGACGTCGTTGCCGCGGTCTTGGCGATCGGCTGTACCGAGCCGGTCGATATCGATCGTCGCATCCGCGCCGTGCAAGCATTCCGCGGGCAGGCCGCAGCGGCGTCGCTTGCGGCCGCGAACAAGCGGACGCGAAACATCCTGCGCAAGGCATCTGCTGATGAGATCGGCGAGGTGATCCATCCGCAGCGGCTGGAGCAAGAGTCGGAGCGCGCCCTTGTCGAGCAGATCGATGCCATCGGCGGAGCGGTTGAGCGGCATCAGAGGGCGCGTGATTATGGCGCTGCGCTCGAGGCACTCTCCGGGTTGCGAGAGACGCTGGATCGCTTCTTTGATGAAGTCATGGTGATGGCTGAAGAGCCCGAGGTCCGGTCCAATCGTCTCGCGATCCTGCGGCGTCTTGAGCAGTTGTTCCTCGGCGTCGCTGACATCTCGCTGTTGCAGGCCTAGTCCCTGGGGCGGCGGCGCGCTTGCCTGTTCATCAGGTTCGTGCGGCTTGGCAGTGGGTCGGGCTCCATCGGCGGGCAGTCGGTGGCGCGGGCTAGCAAGGTAGGTTGGTATGAAGCTTGTGGTACTGGATCGCGACGGCGTGATCAACTACGACTCCGAGGATTACATCAGATCGGAGGCGGAATGGGAGCCGATCCCCGGAAGCCTGGAGGCCATCGCGAGACTGAACAACGCCGGAGTCATGGTCGCGGTCGCGACAAACCAGTCTGGCATCGCAAGGGGCTTATTCGATCTCGATAGTCTCAATGCAATACACCAGTCGTTACGCACACGACTCAGCGCGGTCGGAGGGCGTATCGAGGTGATTGCATTTTGTCATCACGCACCGCGGGATCGGTGTGACTGTCGTAAACCCTTGCCGGGTCTGCTACGCGAGGTGCGTCGGCGTACCGGGATCTCGTTGCGAGATGCCCCGGTGATCGGGGATTCGGTCCGCGATCTCGAGGCAGCGAAACTGGTCGGGGCGCGTCCGATCCTGGTGCGCACCGGCAAAGGCAGACGCAGCGAGGAAGCGCTGCCAGAAGAGCTTGGTCAGGTCCCGATCTATGATGATCTCGCCTCTGCAGTGGATGCGCTCCTTCTCGGGTCCTGATCGGGGGCGACTAATCGCCAGCCTTCGAGGCCTTAGCTTCGAGGCCTTTTTCTGGCTGAGCATCTTCGTCTATAGCGGCCTCATGTTGCTGGCCGCGCCGTTCTCTCGGCGCTTACTCCTCGCGTTGGGTCGACAATGGGGGTCTGTCGCACTCTGGGGGCTGGCATCCTTATGCGGGATTCGCTACCGGGTCAGCGGGCGGGGGCGCCTGCGGGGGACAGGCGGACAGATCGTCTTGAGCAATCACCAGTCGACCTGGGAGACCATTGCACTTGGCCTCATCGTGCCGCCGCCGCAGTGCTGGGTGCTGAAGCGCGAGCTGATGTGGATTCCATTCTTCGGCTGGGCGCTGAGGCTGTTCGATCCCATCGCCATCGATCGCAAAGCGGGGCGGGATGCGATGCGGCAGATTATCCGCAGCGGCTCAGCACGACTGGCGAAAGGTTACAACGTGGTGATCTTTCCCGAGGGCACGCGCGTGCCGCCGGGGCATCAGAGACCTTTCGCGCCCGGCGGCGCGATACTGGCCGCGAAGACGGGCGCTGCGGTCATTCCCGCCGCCCACAATGCAGGGCGATTCTGGCCGAAACGCGGGATCGCGAAGTATCCAGGCACTATCGACCTAGTGATCGGGCCGGCAATCGAGAGCTCAGGCCTCTCCGCCGAGGCCATCAATCAGCGCGCCGAGGCCTGGATCAGGACCACGCTCAGGGGCCTGCCTTAGCCGTTTTTCTGCCTCTTGAGTTCGAGCGCCGCTCGGGTCAAACGTCGATATTCGCCGCATCGAGGGCGTGACGTTCGATAAAGTCACGGCGCGGCTCGACGTGCTCGCCCATCAAGGTTGTGAAGATCTGATCGGCACTGACCGCGTCTTCAATGGTCACTCGCAGCAGGCGACGACTATCCGGGTCCATCGTCGTCTCCCACAGCTGCCCGGGATTCATCTCGCCGAGACCCTTGTAGCGCTGGATATGGTAGCCGCGACGCCCTTCGGCGATGAGCCAGTCGAAGGCCTCACCGAATGAGCCGATCTCCTGCTGTCGCTCACCGCGGGTGACACGGGCCCCGGGTTTTATCAGACCGTCGAGCTTCTCTGCCAGGCTCGCGATCCGGCCGTAGTCGGCTGAGTCGAAGAATTCCAGTGCCACCTCTTGGGTTTCTGGGATGCCGTGGACCAGCCTAACGACACTGAGCCCGGCCGGTATCGTCGAGTCGCCTTGCTGGAGCTGAACGCGGTAGTCGATGGCCGGGCCGGCGTGCGCGCGCAGTAGGGCTTCGAGCTCTTGAGCCCAAAGTGAAAGGCGCTCGGGATCCTGCCGCAGCTCGAGCGAGAGCGGCGGCATGTTGAGCAGCTGCGCGAGGAAACCCTTGTCGTAGCGAGTCGACAGGCGTGTCAGCATCGCCCGAAACACCTGGTAATCCCGGATCAACGCCTCTAGGCCGAGGGTACTGATCGGCGGTGCGTCGGCTTCAACGTAAAGGGCCGCGTTATCGAGCGCCGAGCGGAGCAGGGCCGCACTCATTTCCGCATCGTCGAGCAGGTAATCCTCCTGTTTCCCGCGCTTGATCTTGTAGAGCGGCGGTTGCGCGATGTAGACGTGGCCGCGGTCGACGAGCTCTGGCATTTGCCGGTAAAAGAAGGTCAGCAGCAGGGTGCGGATATGGGCGCCATCGACATCGGCATCGGTCATGATGATGATACGGTGATAGCGCAGCTTGTCCGGGTCGTAGTCGTCGCGCCCGATGCCGCAGCCGAGAGCGGTGATCAGGGTACCGACCTCGGCTGACGACAGCATCTTGTCAAAGCGCGCCTTCTCGACGTTCAGGATCTTTCCCTTGAGCGGGAGGATCGCTTGGAACGCACGGTCCCGGCCCTGTTTCGCTGAGCCGCCGGCCGAATCGCCCTCGACGATGAAGAGCTCTGAGCTCGAGGGGTCTTTCTCTTGGCAGTCGGCGAGCTTTCCAGGGAGCCCAGCGACGTCGAGCACACCCTTACGGCGTGTCATCTCGCGAGCCTTCCGCGCCGCCTCCCGTGCGCGGGCGGCCTCAAGCATCTTGTTCGCGATGACCTTGGCCTCGGCCGGGCTCTCCTCCAGAAACATATCAAGATACTGGTTCAGCAAACCCTCAACGACCGGCTTGACATCCGACGAGACGAGCTTGTCTTTGGTCTGGGAGGAGAACTTCGGGTCTGGCACCTTGACCGAGACGACGGCCGTCAAGCCCTCCCGAGCATCATCACCGACCGGGCGGGTCTTCTGATGCTTATCGAGCTGTTGGCGCTCGATGTATTGGTTGAGGGTGCGGGTGAGACCAGCGCGAAAACCCGCAAGGTGCGTACCGCCATCCTTCTGCGGGATGTTATTGGTATAGCAGAAGATGCTTTCTTGGTAAGCATCGTTCCATTGAAGCGCGATCTCGGCCACGATCCCGTTGCGCTCAGCGCTGAAGTAGAAGACCGTCGGATGGATCGGCGACTTGTTCTGATTCAGGTGCTGGACGAAGGCTCGGATACCACCTTGGTATTCAAAGACGGTGTCGCGCTGCGTGCGCTCATCCTTGAGGCGAATGCGGACGCCGGAATTCAGGAACGACAGCTCGCGCAGTCGCTTCGCAAGGATCTCGTAGTGGAACTCCAGGTCGGTGAAGATCGTGGCGGAGGGCTTGAAGTGGACCTCGGTGCCCGTGCTGTCGGCTTGGCCGCATTCGCGCAGCGGATAGCAAGGTACGCCGAGCTCGAATTCCTGTTCATACGCCATGCCATCTCGGCGGATGCGAAGACGAAGGCGCTCCGAGAGGGCATTGACGACGGACACCCCAACGCCATGCAGACCACCAGAGACCTTGTAGGAGTTGTCGTCGAATTTTCCTCCCGCGTGGAGGACCGTCATGATGACCTCGGCCGCCGAGCGATTCTCCTCCGGATGGATGTCGACTGGGATACCGCGGCCGTTGTCGATGACGGAGACTGCACCGTCGGCGTGAATGGTCACCAGTATCTCGGTGCAATGACCAGCCAATGCCTCATCGATGGCGTTGTCGACGACCTCGAAGACCATATGGTGTAGGCCAGTACCATCGTCCGTGTCGCCGATGTACATACCGGGGCGTTTGCGAACCGCATCGAGGCCTCTCAGGACCTTGATACTTGAGGAGTCGTAGCTCATACGCGGGGATCTGTGATGTGATCGGGAACGAGAGGCTCTGAGACGGGCGCAGGCAGGGACCACGACCAGAGGTGAGCCACTGCAGTGGCATCTGACGGCTTTCGGTGATCTTGTTGAAGATCAGCGGTTGAAGGCCTCGCCGGTATTGGGCCGGTGCTGGAACGATTGGCTCCGCTAGCGGACCGCACAGCCTTGACCGGCGAATTATACACCGACACGGACCCCACAGCTGCGGCGGAGCCAGCGGAGGCGGCAGATGTTCCACGTGGAACACTGAGGGAACCATGGAGTGAACAACGGGGATGATCGGCATCAACGATCCCAGCCCCGGAATCATCGGCTAGGAGGCGAACGACCAAACTACGCGGCCGACAATGGCGTTCTGATTAGCCCCGGTTGTCGGACTCGTCGATCCGCCCGTGTTCCACGTGGAACATCCGATCGCCTCGCTCAACACTCCGCGCAAGGCTCTGTTTCCCAGGGAGCGACGTTACGACCAGTTGCGACGCCTCTTGACGCACGACGTTGAACAACCGCTCCATCCAATCCGGAGAGAGCTCAGCATCCAGGTCGTCGACCAGCCACAGCGAGCCCCGCTCTAGACGCCGCGCAACCACCCTCTCCGCAGCGAGCTGCATCAGGATTCCGACCACCTTTCCCTCGCCCCGAGACCCCACCCATCGCTCCAGCCCAACCCGAAACGAATAGTCCGCTCGCGAGGCGCCAAGATACGTAAACCCCCGCTCGCGATCACGCTCAACCATCTGAGAGAGGCGCGACTCGATGACGTCGGCATCCGCCTCCACGGCCTCCCACTGCGGCGCGACCGCCTCGAACCAACCGGTCTCGGTCGTCAGGGCTCGAAATGCCAAGGCTAGCTCCTGAAAGAAGCCGCCCCTCAATCGTAAAATCTCCGCGAGACCTTCCGCATAGGCCCGGTCCCACACCGGCCTTCCTGTGGCCCCAGCGCGCAGCCAAGCGTTGCGCTGCGCCGATAGTCTGCGAAACCGCGAAAACAGCGCTGAGGCCCTTGGCTCCCAAAGCCTCAGATTCCAATCGACGAACCGCCGCCGCATCGCCGGATCGCCGTCGACCAATGCATGCGTCCACTCGCAGACCAGCCGAACCGAAAAGGGCTCGGCCATCCTCTCGTCTTCCCAGCCTGCCCTGTCACTCGACCATCGAACCGATTCCTGGCCCTCTTCCCGCGCGACTTGTCCGACCAACCGCGCGCGTTTCGATCCACGTGTGACCAGACTCCCGAATCGCCTACCCCGAAAGCTCCGTCCACGACTCAAGCAGTAGATCGCCTCCAGGAACGCGGTCTTGCCGCTCCCATTGACCCCGACCACCCAGTTCGTCGCGGGCGCAAGCTCGACATCGACTTCCCTCAGGTTGCGAAACTCCCGAATCCGGATCTGGTTGAGCACGCCGCGGCCGCAACCATCACTCAAAGACGCATCGGCATGATCACGAAGGTCTCGTCTTCAGCACCTAACCCTTGCCACAGTGCGCTGCTCTCGGCGTCGCGAAAACGCACCTCCACCTGCTCAGCGTCCACCGCGGAGAGGACGTCGAGGATATACCCGAGGTTGAAGCCGACCGAGACCGCGTTCCCGCTATATTCGATCTCGATCTCATCCTCGGCCTCTTCCTTCTCCGGATTCTGTGTCTGCAGCCCAAGACGGTTCGAATCGAAGCTGACCCTCACTCCTTTATACTTCTCGTTCGTCAAGATCGCCGTTCGTTGCAGAGCGCGTCGCAGCGGCTCACGCTCGATGACCGCGCGCATCCCTAGCTCAGCGGGGATCACGCGGTTGTAGTCCGGATACTGGCCTTCGACCAACTTCGAGACCACCGTGGTCTCACCCAGCTCCACCCGCAAGGTCCGCTCGGACAGCTCAATGCGGACCGCCTCCGGTGCCGAGCCCAGCAACCGTTTCAACTCCAGCACGGTCTTTGCCGGAAGGATGACGCGCTTCGGCTCCGCGCCAAGCCCGGATTCGCTCTCGCTCAATACCGCCGAGGCCTTCGCGAGCCGGTGACCGTCCGTTGCAACGGCAACGGCGCGATCATTCGAGAGCTCTAGCAGCACGCCGTTCAGATAGTAACGAACGTCTTGCTGCGCCATCGCAAACGCGGTCTTCTCAAGCAACCGCTGCAACACCGCCCTTGGCATCTCGAGATCAACCTCTGCGTCTGGAGTCTCCATTGCCGGAAAATCAGCCGCCGGCAAGGTCCCCAACATGAATCGGCTGCGCTCGCAGACCACACTCGCTCGATCGTTCTGCGAGCGGATCTGTAGCTCTGCCCCTTCAGGCAGGCTGCGGCAGATATCGATCAGCTTACGTGCCGGTAGCGTCACCGCCCCGGGCTCCAACACCTCGGCCTTCGTGGCGCTGCTGATCTCGATCTCGAGATCGGTTCCGTTCAGCCGCAACTGGTCACCCTCGGCCACCAGCAACAGGTTGCCGAGGATCGGCAGCGTCTGCCGACGCTCCACGACACCACCAACCACCGACAACGCCGGAAGCAACGCCGACCGACCGACCGAGATTTTCATGGGCATCTACTCTTTCGGGAAAATGATCTATTTAGTCGTTGTAATCAGCGCCGTGGATAACCCGAGCACTTGCCGAAAACCATCGCTCGATCAGCCACTTGACGTTGATTAAACCTGTTCCTATGCGACGACGACGCCTGTGTGCGAACTGTGGACAAGGTTCGTGCGCCTGCACCGATACAGGTTGTCCACAGCTAGTTCTGTAGTGTTCTCAACAGGATCTTGTAGTCTTCCTCGATCATCGTGTCCGCGACCCGCAGCTCGGCGATCTTTCGCGCGGCATGGATCACGGTGCTGTGGTCTCGTCCACCGAAGGCCTTCCCGATCTCGGGCAGACTGTGCTTCGTGAGCTCTTTGGCGAGCGCCATCGCGAGCTGTCGAGGTCGAGCAATGGACCGTGACCGACTGGAAGAGAGCAAATCGCTGACACGAAGCTTGTAATGCGCGGCAACCGCCTTCTGAATGTTCTCGATCGAGACCTGCTTATCTTGAGCGACGAGCATATCGCGCAGCGCATCCTTGGCGAACTCGACGGAGATCGGCACGCCCAGGAAGTTCGAGTTCGCGGCAAGCCGTCTCAACGCGCCTTCGAGCTCGCGAATATTCGATCGAACGCGCTTAGCGACGAAAAAGGCGACATCCTCAGGCAGCTCGATCTTAAGCATTGTCGCCTTGCTGTGAAGGATGGCGACCCGGGTCTCAAGGTCAGGGGGCTCGATGGCGACGGTGAGTCCCCAGCCGAAGCGTGAGCGCAGCCGCTCTTCCAGTCCGCTCACCTCCTTTGGAAAGCGGTCGCTCGAGAGCACGATTTGTTGTTGTGCCTCGAACAGCGCGTTGAAGGTGTGGAAGAACTCCTCTTGAGAGCGGTCCTTGCCGGCGAAAAACTGCACGTCATCGATCAGGAGAACGTTCACGCGCCGATAGAGGCGCTTGAACTTGTCGATCTCATTGTGCTGAAGCGCGCGGATCATATCGGAGACGAAGCGCTCTGAATGAACGTAGATCACCTTGGCGTCTTGATTCGCCTCGAGGATCGCGTTCCCGATCGCATGCATCAGGTGTGTCTTGCCAAGCCCAACACCGCCATAGACGAAGAGGGGGTTGTAGGCCGTACCCGGGTTTTGCCCAATCTGAATCGACGCCGCGCGTGCGATCTGGTTCGACTTCCCTTCCACAAAGGAGTCGAAGTTGAAGGTCCGGTTGAGCCCTGCGTCGCTGCGCCGGCGCTCGAGCACCGCGTCATCAGGCTCTCGCCCGAGCTCGCGCTGACCGATCTCGGCACCGGCGTGCGATGACTGAGCCGGCAACGCGCCGATCTCAAACCGCAAATGATCAACGCGTCCCTCACTCAGCCCGCGACAGAGCGTTTGGATCTGTCCGGCGTAATGCTGCTTCACCCAGTCCTTGACGAATCGGTTCGGGGCGTAGAGAAATAAGCCAGCACCCTCTTCCCGCGCCTGCAGCGGCATGATCCAGGTGTTGAATTCCGAGTCGGTCAGGTCTTGCTTCAACAGACTCGTGCACTGGTCCCAGAGCTTCGGCATCGACCGATATCCTCCTTAGCTCACGTTGGTTTTATTCGGGTCGCCCCGGCCAGAACGCGCCTAGCAGCGTCTGTTCTGGCGTTCGTCCGAAGCCGATCCGGGGCCGGCCAGTCTAGCCCCCTCTCGGGACGTTATCCACAGCGATTCCGCAACCGACGAGCGCGTTGGAGCACCTAGAATCGATTGACCCTACTCGCGTGCGGCTCTATGATGGGCGGCCTTGTTTTTGTTGTTTGTAGCGCGCCCACGCGCGCCAAACCTTGCACGCGGCCACCTGGTACCGGGGCTTGAGCTCCAAGCGGCCCAAAGCGATAACGCTCAGCGAGAAACGGTTCGGTCCGCACAGGCGCCGAGCCGATTGCGAGCAGCGAGCAGACTGGGCGCCGCTCGCGGCCGTGCTACGGGGCCCGCTCTCACCTAGACCGGGTCACGGATGGCACGACGCGCCCGGGCGATGGAGCTCCAGGCTCACACCGTCGGGGCGGGTGCGTCCGCGGTACCTGTAACAGCGTCTCTACAGATCAGTGTCGTTACTAGCCCCCGTCACCGGGCCCAATCTTCGGAGAGTTTGTCGTGAAACAGACCTTTAAACCCAGCCGCCTGAAGCGCGCACGGACGCACGGCTTTCGTGCCCGCAACGCCACCCGCAATGGTCGGAAGGTGCTTCAGGCGCGGCGTGCGAAAGGTCGCGCGCGGCTGATCCCTTGATCCTTGTCGGCTCCAGCGTCGCGAGCCCAGGATGTCGATCGCGGCGCGCTGCCGTCGCCGATCCAATCGCTGTCGCGCTCGATGCGCTTGCCCGACTCGCGGGCCTTCGAGCGCGTGTTCGCCGCACCGCATCGCTCCGCTGATCGGTTCTTTACCGTCCTCGGTCGTGCTCGACCAGCATCGCCCATCGATCCAGCGCTTGGGGCACGGCTTGGGCTTGCGATCTCCAAGCGCTGCGCGAATCGCGCCGTCGCTCGTAACCGGATCAAGCGCGTGATTCGTGAAAGCTTCCGCCTCACCCGGCCGACGCTCGGCGACATCGATCTGGTGGTGCTCTGTCGGCGCGCGGCGGTGGAGGCCGATTCCGCCACCTTGCGCGACTCGTTGCGAGCGCACTGGACGAGATTCTACCCATGAGCGCTCGCCGCCTCGCTCGGTACCTGATTCGGGCTTATCAGCTGTTTCTCAGCCCGTTTCTTGGCAACCACTGTCGCTTTTACCCGAGCTGCTCTCAGTATGCGATCGAGGCCATTGAGCTTCATGGTACCCTGCGCGGCATCTGGCTCGGTACGCGCCGCCTTCTGCGATGCCACCCTTGGCATCCCGGCGGCGTCGACCCCGTACCCCCGGCTCCGAACTCCAAGCCCGTTGCGCGCGCCACGGGCGAGCCGCACGAACGCGCCCAGACCTCTGCCGCCGGCTGCCAATGTGCTGCCTCTTCTGTGGCCTCCGATTAACCTCATACGCTGTTAGCGCAAGTCGTCTCCCATCATGGAAAACATGCGCCTGATCTTGATCTTGGCCCTCGCGTTCGTCCTTTTCCTGATCTATCAGGCTTGGGTCGAGGACTACGGCATGCCGCCACCGACGGCGACCCAGAGCGACGGTGCCGTGCCGGGTGCCCCGGGCGCGCTCGGGTCGTCCACACCACCGGTTGATGCCCCGGACGCGCCGGCCATCGATACGCCGGCGCTCACCGCCACGCCTGGTACAGTCGACGGCGACGGGGGCTCGCCATCGTTACTCTCACCGATCCTCGTCGAGACCGATGTGCTCCGTGCGGAGATCTCGCCCCAAGGTGGGACCATCGATGCGCTCTACCTGCTCGATTATCAGCAGGACGCCGACGACCCGAGCCGCCCGTTCCAGCTGCTCAAGCCGACGACCCCGAACCTCTTCATCGTCCAATCGGGTCTGCTTGGCGGTCCCGATGCCGGTCTGCCAACGCATAATCAGAACTTCGTACCGACCCAGCAGCGTTATCTGCTCGCAGAGGGCGAGAATGAGCTCGTGGTCGAGCTGACTTGGGAGAACGATGCTGGCGTTCGCGTGGTAAAGCGCTACCGCTTCGAGCGTGGGCGCTACCTCGTACACATGAGCCAAGAGGTGATCAACGGCAGCGAGGCCCCGATCGCGGTTCGCGACTACACGCAGCTGAAGCGCACCGAGCTCTACGATCCGAACAAGTCGAGCTTCATCCACACCTATACCGGCGGCGTCTACTATGGCCCCGAGGTGAAGTATAAGAAGGAGTCGTTCGGCGACATGTCGAAGCGGCCCCTGGATGCCACCATCACCGATGGCTGGGTCGCCATGATCCAGCATTACTTCATGGCGGCCTGGATTCCACCCTCGGGGATTGCCGAGACCTTCTACACCAAGGTGGTCGATAACGGCAGCCAGTACATCATCGGCGCCTACTCGCCGCCCGTGACCATCGCGCCCGGTGCCAGCCACACCTTCGACAACCAGCTCTTCGCCGGTCCGAAGCTACAGGATCGACTCGCCGAGATCGCGCCTGGACTCGAGCTCGCGGTGGACTACGGCTGGCTCACCATCCTGGCTGAGCCGATCTTTTGGCTCCTGAGCAAGATTCACTCCCTGGTTGGCAACTGGGGCTGGTCGATCATCATCCTGACGATCCTGATCAAGGCAGCCTTCTACAAGCTGTCCGAGACCAGCTACCGCTCGATGGCCAACATGCGCAAGATGACACCGCGCATCCAGGCCCTGAAGGACCGCTATGGCGACGACAAGGAGAAGCTGAACCAGGCCTTCATGGATCTGTACAAGAAGGAGAAGATCAATCCGCTCGGCGGCTGTTTGCCGATCCTGGTGCAGATCCCGGTCTTCATCGCGCTCTACTGGGTCTTGCTGGAGAGTGTGGAGCTGCGCCACGCCCCCTTTATCCTCTGGCTGGACAATCTGACCGAGCCTGATCCGTACTTCATCCTGCCCTTGATCATGGGTGCGTCGATGTTCGTTCAGCAGAAGCTGAACCCGCCACCGCCGGACCCGATGCAGGCCAAGATCTTCATGGCCTTGCCGTTCGTCTTCACGGTCTTTTTCGCCTTCTTCCCCTCGGGTCTCGTGCTCTACTGGACCACCAACAACCTGCTGTCGATCGCTCAGCAGTGGTACATCACGCGCAAGGTCGAGCAAGCGGCGGCCCATGGCGGTGGTGGGGGCGCGAAGAAGGGGAAATGACGGCTTGCCTGGGTGACAGGAAGCGCCTCGACCGCGCCTGACCAGGGGCCAGCGGCACGCGCCGAGACCATCGCGGCGATCGCCACCGCGCCTGGGATCGGCGCCGTTGGCATCGTCCGTGTTTCGGGCCCTTTGGCTCGAACGATCGGGCTCTCACTGCTCGGGCGCTTACCCGCGCCCCGTGAGGCGAGACTCCGGTGCTTCCGGGGTGGCGCCGGCGAGATCCTCGATCAGGGGCTCGCGCTCTGGTTCCCCGCGCCCGGCTCGTTCACCGGCGACGACCTCCTCGAGCTCCAGGGCCATGGCGGCGCGCGCGTGCTCGACCTCTTGCTCGCGCGTATCCTCGAGCTTGGTGCTCGCCTGGCCCGACCGGGCGAGTTCAGCGAGCGGGCGTTCCTGAACGGCAAGCTCGACCTCGCCCAGGCCGAGGCCATCGCCGACCTGATTGCTGCCTCGACCGAGACACAGGTTCGACTCGCCAATCGCAGTCTGCAAGGCGAGCTCTCACGCCGAGTGCGGGCACTGGTGGAAGGACTGACCGAGCTTCGTGTCCGAATCGAGGCGGCTCTCGATTTCCCGGACGAGGACCTCGACGCGCTTGGTATCGACACGGAGGATTTCGATCAGCTGTGCAGCGCGGCCGAGGCGCTCCTGGCGAGCGCTCATCAGGGCGAGCTGATTCGCGACGGCCTCCTGGTGGTGATCGCTGGGGCCCCGAATGCCGGTAAGTCGAGCCTGCTCAATACGCTGGCCGGCACCGATGCTGCCATCGTCACGCCAATCCCGGGCACCACGCGCGACCTCTTGCGGGCTGACGTCCAGATCGACGGACTCCCGGTGCGTCTCGTCGATACCGCTGGCTTGAGACCCTCGAGCGATCCGGTCGAGCAAGAAGGCATCCGGCGCGCGCGCGAGCAGATCGCCCAGGCCGATCGGCTGCTGCTCATGATCGATGATCACGCAACGAGCGGGCCCCGTGCGGCGGACGAGCATCTCAGGGCGCTCGACCTCGACCCACGGCTGCCCGTGACCATTCTGCGTAATAAGATCGACCTGAGCGGTCGACCCGCCGCCGAGACACAAACGCCTGATGGACTGACGGAGCTCAGCTGCTCAGTCCTCACCGGCGTCGGGCTGGATGCACTCCGTGATCACCTGAAGGCCATCGCCGGCTACCGCGGGCAGGAGGCTGGGCTATTCTCTGCGCGCCGCCGCCACCTCGATGCCTTACGCCGAGGGATCGATCTGATCCGACGCGCTGCCGATGCCTGGGAGCATCAGCGCCGAGGCGGACAGTGCCTGCCGGAGCTGCTCGCCGAGGACTTGCGAATGGCTCAGCTCGCCTTCGGCGAGATCACGGGTGAGGTCAGCTCGGATGATCTCTTGGGTCGCATCTTCAGTGAATTCTGCATCGGCAAATGATCAGGGCTCGTTGGTTGCGCCGCTTGGTGCCGAGCCCTCGCTCTCGGCGATGAGGCCGAGCAGCCGGCGTGCTTCAGCGCCCACCCCGCTCTCGGGGTCCAAGGCCTGCGCCCGCGCCAGCGCCCGACGCGCTGCCTCGCGCTGATCCGTTTGCAGCGAAACGAAGCCGAGGCTGAGCCAGACACGCTGAAACTCGGGGGCCAGTCTGGTGCCCTGCTCCAGGGCCTCGGCACCCTCTGCAGAGCGACCCACATAATGTAGGGCGAGCCCGAGATCGTTATAGGTTTCCGCATCGTCGGGCTTCAATGCGAGCACGCGGCGATAGACCTCGATGGCCTGCTCGAAGCGCTGCGCAGCGAACAGCTGGTCGGCCACCGCGCCGAGGGCGATCGGGTCCGTCGATTCGAGGTTGATCTCCGGCTCCGGCTCCGCCCGACCCACTGCCTGGCGCATGCGCTCCTGCAACTGCCGATCCTGCTCAGCCGCGCTCGGCCGTCCTGATTGCGCCTCGCTGAGCTGCGGCGGATGTCTCAGATAGTAGTCACGGGTTAGGGCGAAGACTGCAAAGCCATAGAAGCCGAGCAGCAGGATGAACAGGACCCACTGGAGGGTGGTCAACTTGGGAAACATGGGGCTGGAGATCTCCAAGCGACGTTGAGAGGATGGCAATGTTGGATCATGGGCCACGGCGAGCGCAGCCTCGACCCACGATCGTTTATCCTAACCGACTTCACACCAGTGACGAGGAGACCTGCCATGACCACCGCACTCAAAGACCTACGAGGCGCTAGCGAAAGCCTGCTCGAGGCGCTGTCCGCCGAGGGCATCAAAGACAACGAGGCCTTCGTACAGGCTGCGGCCGCACCCGATCAGCGTCGCGCGCTCGCCGCCCGCTGCGATTGCGAGGTCGCAACCATCCTCGAGCTGGCGAATCGCGCTGATCTGGCACGCATCAGCGGTGTCTCGGGCGTGTATTCCGACCTGCTGGAAAATGCGGGCGTTGACACCGTCAAGGAGCTGGCAACGCGCAACCCGGCCAATCTGCACGAGAAGCTGGTCGAGACCAACGACGCGATGCAGCTGACCCAGCGGGCCCCAACCGCGGCACAGGTCGAGGATTGGGTTGCGCAGGCCAAGGCGTTGCCGAAGCTGCTGACCTATTGAGCCTACGTCCGAGCGAATCATGGATATCAAACAAGCGATCGCACGGCTCGTTGACGGTCATCACCTCGACGGTCCGGAGATGACCGCGGTCATGAACGCGATCATGACCGGCGCCGCTACTGAAGCCCAGGTCGCGGGATTCTTGGTCGCGCTGAGGCTCAAGGGCGAGACCGTGACCGAGATCACCGCCGCGGCAGAGGTCATGCGATCGCTCGCGAGCGGCGTCGATCTCGGTACTATGCCGAATGCCGTCGACATCGTCGGGACCGGCGGCGATGCCGCTGGCACCTTCAATATCTCAACCACCAGCATGTTCGTGGCGGCCGCCGCCGGATGCCAGGTCGCCAAGCATGGCAATCGCTCCGTGTCCTCGAAATCGGGGGCAGCGGACGTACTGGAGGCCGCTGGGCTAAGGCTCGATCTAACCCCGGAGCAGGTGGCACGCTGCGTCACGGAGGTCGGGGTCGGCTTCATGTTCGCGCCCGCGCACCATGGCGCCATGAAACATGCGATTGCGCCACGGCGCGAGCTCGGCATCCGATCGATCTTTAACGTTCTCGGCCCCTTGACCAATCCGGCGGGCGTCCGTCATCAGGTGCTGGGCGTGTTCTCCGAGCACCTGCTCTCGCCCTTGGCCGAGGTGCTCCAACGCCTTGGCTCGACGCACGTCTTGGTTGTCCATGCGCGTGACGGGCTCGATGAGATCAGCATCGCCGAGCGCACCGAGATCGCCGAGCTCAAGGATGGCGTTATTAGTCGCTATAGCATTGCGCCTGAGGACTTCGGGCTCAGCCGCAGTCCATTAGATGCGGTGCGCGTCGCAGACCCGGCGCAGAGTCTGGTCCGACTGCTTGGCGTCTTGGACAATCAGCCCGGCCCGGCGCGCGATATCGTCGTCCTGAATGCGGGCGCGGCGATCTATGCCGCCGATGTGGCAACCTCCTTCGCCGAGGGTGTTGCCCTTGCCGACAGGGTCATTACCCATGGTGAAGCTCGGCAGCGTTTCGATGCGCTGCTCGCATTGATGAAGGGCCTATGAGCAAGATCCCCGATATTCTAGGGCGTATCGTCGCGCGAAAACGCGAGGAGGTCGCTGAGCGTCGGCAGCAGGTGCCTCGCCACGTCCTTGAGGCGCGGCTGGTGCAGGCTGATCCACCGCGTGGCTTTGCCGATGCCATCGCGCGCTCGATGGCGGCTGGACGTGCCGCCGTGATCGCCGAGATCAAGCGCGCGAGTCCGAGTAAAGGCTTGATTCGAGAAGACTATGTCCCCGCGGATTTGGCCCGATCCTACGCCGCCGGTGGCGCCACCTGTCTCTCGGTGCTGACCGACCAAGACTTTTTCCAAGGCCAAGACGCGGACCTGATCGAGGCCCGAGCCGCCTGTGCGCTGCCCGTGATTCGAAAGGACTTCGTGGTTGATCCTTATCAGGTCGTCGAGGCCCGGGCGATGGGCGCCGATTGCGTACTCTTGATTGCGGCCTGCCTCAGTGACGCCGAGCTCTTGGAGCTCAGTGCCTTGGCCGGTGACCTCGGTCTCGATGTCTTAACCGAGGTCCATGATGCCGAAGAGCTCGAGCGCGCCCTGGCCGTGCCCGGTCGCCTATTGGGGATCAATAATCGTGATCTGCGCAGCTTTGAGGTCGACCTTCAGACCACCCTGGGCTTGCGTTCCAGCGTCCCTAGCGACCGTATCCTGGTGACCGAGAGCGGCATTCACTCTCGAGATCAGGTCGCGCTAATGCGTGCGCATGGCGTGCACGCCTTCCTGATCGGTGAGTCGCTGATGCGCAACCCTGACCCGGGCGCGGGGCTTCGAGACCTGTTCGCCAGCGCATAGCCGCAGCGCCTAGCGGGTGCCGAAGACCACGATGGTCTTACCGGTTACACTGATATGGCCTTTCTCTTCGAGCGTCTTCAAGACCCGCCCCGCCATCTCGCGAGAGCAACCGACCATGCGGCCGAGGTCTTGCCGCGTGATCTTGATCTGCATGCCATCGGGATGCGTCATCGCGTCCGGTTGTTTGCACAGCTCGAGTAAGGCGCCCGCGATCCGGCCCGTGACGTCGAGGAAGGCAAGGTCCCCGACCTGCCGACTGGTTTGCCGAAGCCGCTGCGAGAGCTGAAGACCGATTGCGAACAGCAGCCCCAGTGCATGCTCACGCAGCTCGCGCTCCAGCAAGTGTTGGATGCGCGCGTAGCTCACCTCCGCGATCGTGCAGGGCTCGCGTGTGCGCACGATGACGCTGCGCGTGGCTTGTGGCTGGAAGAGTCCCATCTCGCCGATGAACTCGCCCTTGTTGATGTACGCCAGGGTTAGCTCATGGTGGTCATCATCCTCAATCAGCGCGGTGACCGAGCCCTCAAGCAGATAGTACAGGCTCTCGGCTGGCTCGCCGCGGCGGATGAAGTCGACCTGCTTGTCGTAGCGCTTCGTGTGGCAGTGACTCAAGAACGGCTCGAGCCAGGGCGGCTTCAGTGGCGGCTTGCTCAGCATGGACTCACGCAT
This sequence comes from uncultured Halochromatium sp., assembly GCA_964617675.1. GTDB lineage: Bacteria > Pseudomonadota > Gammaproteobacteria > Chromatiales > Chromatiaceae > Lamprobacter. The sequence continues at coordinate 26,100 of CAZTYV010000008.1, forward strand.
CAGGCGAGGGGGGTGGACCCCAGTCTAGCAACTCTTCGTGATCTCCGATCCATGCTAGTCTTTCGCAGCAATCGGTTTGGGCCGCGTCTTGTGCCCAACGGAGAGAACGATGAAGGCACGCGTCAAGTGGGTAGAAGGGGTTGCGATGCTGGGCGAATCGTCCAGCGGTCATGCGATCGTGATGGATGGGCCGCCAGATGCGGGCGGTCGTAACCTCGGGCCGCGGCCCATGGAGATGCTGCTGCTTGGCATGGGCGGCTGTACCCAGTTCGACGTCTTGCTCATCTTGCGCAAGGCGCGCCAGCAGGTCACCGACTGCGTCGTCGAGCTGAGTGCCGAGCGCAGCGAGACCGATCCGAAGGTCTTCACCAAGATTCACGCGCACTTTATCGTCACGGGGCGCGGGCTGAGCGAGCAGCGGGTCGCACGCGCGATCGAGCTCAGCGCCGAAAAATACTGTTCAGCCTCGATCATGCTCGGCGCGACGGCCCTGATCACGCATGATTACGAGCTGCGTGAGCCTGACGAATGAGCGTGCTGTCGGCCGCTTGTCGAGGCCTGTTGCAACTCGCTGCGCTCTAGCGTAGCGTTTTGCGCCCGCTGTTTGGGAACCGCCATGCCTAAGATGAAGAAACGCTTGAAGCTGGAAGGGTTTAACAACCTGACCAAGTCCTTGAGCTTCAATATCTACGATGTTTGCTACGCGGGCACCGCCGACCAGCGTCAGGCCTATCTCGAGTATATCGATGAGGCCTACAACGCTGAGCGCTTGACCGGCATCTTGACCGATGTTGCGAACATCATCGGCGCCAATGTGCTCAATATCGCGCGCGAGGACTATGAGCCTCAAGGTGCCTCGGTGACCATGCTGATAGCCGAGGAGGCGGTGCGCGAGGAGTCGGTCTCCAATACCGCGACGCCCGGACCCTTTCCCGACGCCGTCGTCGGCCACCTCGACAAGAGCCACATCACCGTCCACACCTACCCGGAGAGCAACCCGCATAGCGGCATCAGCACCTTCCGCGCCGACATCGATGTGTCGACCTGCGGGCTGATCTCGCCGCTAAAGGCGTTGAATTACCTGATCCATGCCCTCGAGTCGGACATCGTGATCATGGACTACCGGGTGCGCGGCTTTACCCGAGACGTCGGCGGGCGCAAGCACTTCATCGACCACAACATCAGCTCGATCCAAAACTACCTCTCGCGAGATACCAAGGATCGCTTTCAGATGATCGACGTCAACGTCTACCAGGAGAACCTCTTCCATACGAAGATGGTGGTCAACCGCTTCGATCTGAACGACTACCTCTTCTGCGTCACCGTCTCCGATCTCAGCCTCAAGGAGCAGGAGCGGATCGAGCGTTTGGTGCGGCGAGAGATGATGGAGATCTTCTACGGCCGCAACCTTTCGCGAGAGATCGAGACCTGGCAGGAGCCGAGGCCTTAGGGCTCTCAAGCGTTCGCCCCTAAGGGTGACCGGCGCGACGATTGCTCACGCCGGTCTTGAGTCTAATCAGAGCCTCAGACCCAATAGGCCCCGCCCGTCATCACCTTGGATACGGCTCGCATCGCGAGCTTGACGGGCCCTGGAAGCTCCGCGCCACCGGCACCCTGGGCGACCCGCGCGTGGTGCGCCTCATCGACCTTCATCTGCTCGAGGATGGCGCGGGTACGATGGTCGTCGGCCGGAACCTGTGCGATGTGCTCGTCGATGTGGTCTTCGACCTGCCGCTCGGTCTCGACCACGAAACCGAGGCTCCATTTGTCGCCAGCGAGGCCGGCCGCGGCGCCCATCGCGAAGGAGCCCGCATACCAGAGCGGATTCAGCAGGCTTTTGCGCCCGCCGAGCTCCTCGATGCGTTCCTCGCACCAGGCCAAGTGGTCGTTTTCTTCCTGCGCCGAGCGTTGCAGCCGCTCGCGAACCGCCGCGTCGCGGGCGGCTAGCGCCTGGCCCTGATAGAGGGCTTGAGCGCAGACCTCGCCGGTATGGTTCACGCGCATCAGGCGTCCGATATGGCGACGCTCCTGATCGGTGAGATCGACGTCCGGCTCGCCTTGTCCTGGCTTGCGACGCTCGGTCACCATCGGGCGGCCGAACAGGGTCCTCAGGGTCTGATCGACGCCGATCAGGGCGCGATCGATCGGGCTGTAATCACGATGCTTCATGGCTAGGCAAGGCTCGGTGGTCGTAGGGTTGACAGTTGGCGTTCGATGAGCTGCAGCGGGTGCACGACCTCGGTCGGCAGCCCGGCCGCATGGGCGCGTGCCGAGAGGTGAAGCGCGCACCCGGTATTGGTGGTGACCAAGTAGTCAGGGCGCATCGCTCGCAGCGCCTCGATCTTGGGCGCGGCCAACGCGAGCGCCGTCTCTGGATGTTTGGTGAGATAGGTGCCAGCGGCGCCGCAGCAAGTCTCATTGTCAGGAAGCGCCACCAGGGTGATCCCCGGGATGCGTTGCAGCAGCTGATAGATCGCGGCCTGATCACGTAGTTGGTGACGATGGGAGCAGGGTTCGTGGACGGCAACGACGGCCGCGAGCGGCAAGAGCTTCGCCTCCGCGGGCCAGGGTCGATCGAGCAGGAAGCGACAGACCTCGATCGCGTTCAACTGGCCGTGCTCCTGCAGCTCGGCCACGCAGGCGCTGGCCAATCCAACCACTGGGCGCATGCCGAAGGTGGTTCGGCTCACCTGCAGCCGTTGATCGGCCTCTGCTGGGAAGCCATTGTGGCGGTGCATGGCGCCGCAGCAGACCTGCCCGCTCGGCAGGCCGATGTCGATTCCGAGGCGAGTGAACAGACGCAGCGCCGCTGCCTCTAGCGGCTGCTCGGTGAGCTGAGCAACACAGCCGCGAAACAGGCTGACAACGCCGATATCATCACGATCCGCGGGCGCGACGGATGACCCGATCCGCGGGCGCTTGTAGCTGACGGGCCAGCGTACCGAACGGGCAATCGGATCGAGCACCTGAATCAACCGCCAGCGACGGCCAAGCCGCTCGACCAACGGTAGTGGCAGCAGTCGCCGATAGAGGATGCCCGCCGCGGCAATGAGCCGCAGCCCCCCGCCCTGGGTCAGCAGCTCGAGCTTAAGCCGCGAGCGCCAGCGCACCCAGGCCGAGCGGCGTTGCATGCGCAGCGCGCGAGCCCCATCCATGAGCGCGCCGTAACGCACCAATGACGGGCAGCTCGGCTCGCAGGCACGGCATTCGAGGCAGTTGTCGAGGTGCGCTTCCAGGCGCGCACCGTCACGAATCTGCCCGCTGAGCCAGCCTTGGATGAGCGCGATGCGCCCACGTGGGGATTCAGCCTCAGTGCGCGCGAGCTTGAAGGTTGGACAATGCGGCAGGCAATATCCGCACTTGACGCACTGGTCGGCCAAGCCCAGCAGCGCACCGGCGTGCTGCTCGGCAAGGCTTGGAGCAGAGCGCGTCGCAGCGCTGTATCCGCGTGCTGTCATCGCTGCGTTACGCAAGCGCAGCGCATCCACCGTGCGCGCCGGCCAGTGGTCGGTCGCCGCGTCGGTCTCGTTGTCTGACTCCGTTGATCGGATGGGAGCCTCTGGTTGTGTCTTACTACAAATATCATCTCTTCATGTGCGTCAATCAGCGCACCGATGGGAGGCAGTGCTGCGGAGAGTGTAACGCGCAGGCCTCGCGCGATTTCTTGAAGAAACGCACCAAAGAGCTGGGAATCGCGGGGCAAGGTGGGGTGCGTGTGAACACCGCGGGCTGCCTGGACCGCTGCAGCGAAGGACCTGTGGCCGTGGTCTATCCCGAGGGCGTTTGGTACACCTACGTCGACAACGAGGACCTCGAGGAAATCCTGCAGTCGCACCTGATCGATGGCAAGCCCGTTGCGAGGTTGCAGCTGCCCGACCCCGGCTGAGCCAGGCGTTGCAGCCAGGTTAGCGAACCGTAACCCAACCGCAAGCTGGACGTCGGCGGTGGTGGGCTAAGCTGAGGACTCCGCGTTGCTTCGCCTACGCGTCTCGCTCACCCATCAGAGACCACGCCAATGTCCAAGCCGCCCGCTGCGCTCCGGCACACCCTGATGCTTCCGCTGCTTGCACTCGCCCCGCTACTACTGGCGCCGTTGTCCGTCAGCGCCGCCGTCTACGAGGTGATCGAGGGTCGAATACATCGCAATGGATCACCGATCACGCTGTTTGGGGTCAACTGGTTCGGCGCCGAAACCCTCGATCACGTGCCCCATGGGCTCTGGGCGCGTAACTATCGCTCAATGATCGAGCAGATTGCGCAGAGCGGCTTCAACGCCGTTCGCGTGCCGATCTGTCCGACCACCCTGGATGATGTGCCACCGACCTCGATCGACTACAGCAAAAATCCTGGCCTACAGGGCCTTGGCAGTCTGCAGGTGCTCGATCAGGTCTTGGCCGAGATGGACCGCCAAGGACTCTACATCCTGCTCGATCATCACCGCCCGGATTGCCGCGCGATCTCACAGCTCTGGTACACCGATGACTACAGCGAGCAAGACTGGATCAGCGATCTTCGCTTTCTCGCCGACCGCTATCGCGGCCTCGAGCATTTCGTCGGCATCGACCTCAAGAACGAGCCGCACGGTGCCGCGACCTGGGGAACCGGTAACCTCGCGACCGACTGGAATCTCGCCGCCGAACGTGCCGCCGCCGCGGTGCTGGAGATCAACCCCGACCTGCTGATCTTCGTCGAAGGTGTCGGCGACAATCCTGTCTGCTCGTCCAACACGAATCACTGGTGGGGTGGCAACCTGGAGCCGCAGGCCTGTGCGCCGCTCGCGATCCCGGAAGAGAAGCTGGTCTTCTCCCCACACGTCTATGGTCCCGATGTCTTCGCCCAGCCCTATTTCAGCGATCCGACCTTTCCCGCGAACATGCCGGCGATCTGGGACCAACACTTTGGATTCCTCGCCGATCAGGGCCGCATCCTCGCCCCCGGTGAATTCGGCGGTCGCTATGGTCATGGCGGCAACCCCGCCGATGTCCTCTGGCAAAACGCGTTGATCGACTACTTCATCGACAAACGCATCTGTGACGTCTTCTACTGGAGCTGGAATCCGAACTCGGGCGATACGGGCGGCATGCTGAGGGATGATTGGACCAGCGTCTGGGAGGATAAACTCGAGAACCTGAGCCGATTGAAGACGGCCTGTGCGGTCGATGCGATACCCGCCTGCAGCGACGGGTTGGACAACGACGACGATGGCCTGATCGACCTGGATGATCCGGGCTGCGCCAACGCCGAGGATGGCAGCGAATATAACGCGCCGCCTGATGGGGATCCCCCTGGCGGTGGCGCGGAGGTTGAGCTGGTCACTCAAAGCGACTGGGGCACCGGCTACTGCGCCGAGGGCATCGTCACCAATACCGCCGCCCAGCCCATCAACTGGCAGGTCCAGATCATCGTTGACGGCCAGATCCAGGATTTCTGGAACGGCCGCTACAGCGTCGTCGGCGACCAGATCGAGGTGGCCGGGGCCGATTGGAACAGCGAGCTCGCGGGCGGTGAGCAGACCGCGTTCGGTTTCTGCGCTGAGCGTGGTGCAACCACACCACCACCGCCGCCACCGTCAGCCTGTGTCGATGGCCGCGACAATGACGGCGACGGTCTGATCGATCTCGCCGATCCAGGCTGTGAGAGCGCAACTGACGACGACGAGTACGACCCACCCAACGGCGGAGGTCTCCGCGCCGAGCTCTCGATCCAAAGTGACTGGGGCTCCGGCTACTGCGCCGACGTCCAGATCCAGAACCAGAGCGCCCAGGCCATCGACTGGTTGGTCCAGATCAACATCGAGGGCGTCGCGGAGAACGTCTGGAACGCGATCGCGCAGCAACAGGGCAGCGTACTGAGCCTCGAGGGCGTGGACTGGAATAATCTCGTCGCGCCCGGCGCTCAGGTGCAATCCGTTGGGTTCTGTGCGAGCCGCTGATCGACGAATCGCCATGGAAGGCGTTCTCGCTAAGGTTGCAGCAGACCATCAGTCGGCCCGCTTCACTGTGCGATATCGCTCCGCCATCGCCTGGATTTCGGGACCCAGCGTGAATCTCGGCCTGAAGCGGAGCTCGGTTTCGATCCGCTTCGAGCTAAACCAGGCGTTTCCCGACAGTTTGCGCAAGGCTTCGAGGGTTAGCGGCATTGGCCTCTTGGCCAGCAGCTCCGCAACAGTGCCGAGCCCTGCCCCGAGCTCCCAACACCAAAACGGTAGCGTCCAGCGAGGGATGTCGCGCCCGAGCCCGACGCAGATCTGCTCGTAGATCCAGCGTGTCGAGTAGCTTGCACCGTCGGTAACCAGGTAGACCTTTCCGATTGCCTCCTCGTGCGTTGCGCAGAGCAGCGAGGCCTGGACGGCGTCGAGCACGTGGAGCGCAGAGCGATGGTTTTCGAGCCTCGGGAAGGGGGGGAAATGCCCTCGGGCGATCGCGTCGATCATGCGAGCGAGATTGCCGAAGCCATCCAACCCGTAGACCATGGGTAGACGTAGCACGGAGCCGCACAAGAGGCCCTTTTCGGATGCGCTGATGACCTCCCTCTCCGCGGCGAGTTTCGCGCGACCATAGAGCGTCTCCGGTGCACAGGGTAAGGTTTCATCGTCAGGAAAACCTCGACTGCCAGCCTCCTCGCCCATGGCCTTGATGCTGCTGAAATAGACGATGCGCCCACACCCGGCCTTAGCAGCCGCGCGCACCAGATTCTTGGTGCCTTCAGCCGTCACCGGCCAGTGCCCCGGGTCTTCGTAGATGCTCCCGCGCGGATGCAACGGTGAGAAGCTCGCCAGGTGGAAGAGGATCTCGACGCCCGCTAGCGCATCGTCGAGGCTGTCCTGCAGCGCGAGATCGCCCGCCCGAACCTCGACATCGCCTTTATCAAAGATGTCTAGCGCAACGCGATGGGATCGACTCAGGATCGCGACCCTTGCGTTGCACTCGAGCAAAGCACTGACGAGGTGCCGTCCAACACGGCCGCTGCCTCCGGTCACGAGCACCCGCGAACCGCAAAGTTGATCGCGAAAAGATTCGAAGAGGCTCATTTCTGCGCCCGTCGACCAGTCTGCTGGCGTACAAAGGTCACCGCGCTAATGGCGGCGAAATGCATCCAGATGCCAACGAAAACCAGCGCCCTGAAAGGCCACGCGTAGTCCTTGGCTTGAAATTTGTTGAAGAAGCGCATCATTCCTTGGTGTTTGTGCCAAAGAACGCGAATAGGATGACCCGAGCTACAGGCCCCTTTATGATGAACTGCGTCGACGTCGGGCACTAGGTAGATCGGCCATCCTTGCCTTTTAAAACGGACGAACCAATCAAGGTCCTCGCAATGCAGGAAATACTGTTCATCCAGTAAGCCGACCTCGCGCATGGCTTGGCGACGCACGAACATGAGTGCCCCCGATATGGCCTCGACCTCGAGCGGTTCCTCAGGCAGTGGCTCAGAGCGAAGATCGAGACGCCGGTTTCCGAGTAGCTTCGGCCAAAGGCGCTCGATGAATACCATGCGGGCGAGGCCGATCCAGGGATCGGGGATGACGCGACGGGTCGCAATCTGCTCGACGCCGTTGAGATCGCGCACGATACAACCGCACATCCCCGCGTTCGGCATCGAATCCATGAACCCGATGAGCCGCTGCAACGTTCCGGGCTCAACGATACAGTCGGGATTCAAGAAGAGGACGTACGCCGAGCATCCTGCAAGCGCTGCCAGGTTGCTCGCTCGCGCGAAGCCGAGATTTTCACGATTTCTTAGCACCTGAAGACGCGGATCATGGCCATACCGGCTCTCGAGGATCGCTAAACTGGCGTCCGTCGAGGCATTATCTCCAACAATGACTCGGAGGGGCAGCGACTCACGAAGAACCGCGCCGATGCAATCACTGAGCAACGCGCCCGCGTTGTAATTGATCACGATGACATCGACGGTCGGTGGCGGCGCCGCTTGGCCTTGTTCAAAACTAGTCATTTCGCCAAATCGCAAAGATTTCTAGATGCCTCGTCACGAGTCGTCTTGATGTCGTGCTGTGCGCCTTGTAAACCGTGAAAACGAATTGCGAGCGTCGCTCGAGGGTGCTAACCTGTTTCCCGACGAGTTGAGGTCGGGCTGTGTCTTCAGGAGCGGCTGTTCACTGCGTGTGAACGCGCACCGCAGCAAATCTACGTCGCGTAGTTTTTGTTCTTTCCCTACCAACATCCTGGGCATTATTAAAGACCTCTTGGGCCCTCGTCCAGAAAACTTGTCTAGCTTGTATTGACTTTGCTGGCCTAACTGAAAGAGGTTAAACAATGAAATTCCCGCTGCGGCTAAATGTCGTTGTTTTTACAGTAATTGTTGGTTTCGGTTACCACCAGCCGAACGTGGCTGCAGAAGCAGCTGTCGAGGCGAAGGTCTTGCGGGTCTTGATCCAAGCCGACGACAGCCTTGGTGGCTGCATGGCCCTGCTTTCTGTCAACCCCGGAAGTCTGCTTCCGAGTTGTGCCGACGGCTGGGTCACGTTTAGCTGCTCAGGCGATTACACCGATAGCGTTAGGGCATATCGGATGTTGGATCAGGCACAACTTGCGTTCGCTACGGACCGGCGTGTCATGGTTAACTTTACCGATCAACGAAAACATAGTGGTTTTTGTTTCGCCAACAGATTCGACATCTATTAAATGAACGCGGGCACACTGAAACAGATGCGCAACGATACGCAGCGTCTCACGTGCGGTTCGGGTGTGCCCTGAGCCCATTCGCGAGGAGTTACATCTCGAATGGTCAGTCTGCGGATGCTCACTGGTACTCTGGCAGCAACCTTTGAGCGTTTCAGGGGCGGAAACGGGCGTTGGCGCGACCACATTCTGGCCATGTTCGTTTCACCGGGCGACCTAGCTTTCGATATCGGCGCCCACGTCGGCGACTGTGTATCAAGCCTTCGACGGTTGCAGGCGACTGTGGTCGCGGTCGAGCCACAACGCGGACCGTACCACATGTTGAAAATCCTGCACAGTCGCGATCCTCACGTGCTGTTGGAAAATCTGGCGGTTGGGGCGCATTCGGGCTCCGCCGAGATGTGGCTCAACCTATCTAACCCGAGCGTAAGCACCATGTCGGCGCGGTTTGTCGAGGCTGCTCAGGGTGCGAGAGGTTGGGAGGGGCAACTGTGGGAATCAGGCCCGCCAGTGGCGATGACGACGCTCGATGCCTTGATCGAGCGCTATGGGCCGCCGACCTTTTGCAAGATCGACGTCGAAGGCTATGAGGCGGAGGTTCTGCGAGGCCTCAACTCGGCTGTTGCCGCGCTATCGTTCGAATTCACGACGATCCAGCGATCCGTTGCACTATCAGCGCTCGAGGAATGTGAGCGTCTAGGTGACTATCGGTACAACGCCGCACTAGGTGATGACGACAGGCTAACGCATCCGACATGGCTGGATGCATCCGCGATGAGCCGCTGGATCATGAGTCTGCCGCATGCTGCGAATTCCGGGGACATCTACGCGGTTCATGCCGACCAGCCGCGATAATCTTCGTACGCACGCTTGATCTCCAACGAAAAAGGCGTCGCGGTTGCGCTCTGGCTTGCTGAGCCGGGCCGGGCTGACCTACGTGCCGAACACCTACCCGCGCGTGGGGATGGCGAGGTTGAGGTGGCCACCGTGTTCAGTGGGATCAGCCGTGGCACCGAGACCTTGGTGTTCCGTGGCGAGGTTCCTGCGAGCGAGTTTGAACGGATGCGTGCGCCGTTTCAGACTGGCGACTTTCCAGCACCGCTCAAGTACGGTTACAGCAACGTCGGGCGCATCATCGACGCGGATCTGAGCAGCCTGATTGGCCAGAGCGTGTTCTGTCTTTACCCACACCAAACCCGATATTGCGTTCCAGCCTCTGCGGTGTACCTGTTACCCGAGGCGGTCCCGGAGGAGCGCGCAATACTCGCCGCACTGATGGAGACCGCGGTCAACGGCCTGTGGGATGCGCGGCCGAGCCTTGGTGATCGGATCGTGATCGTGGGTGCAGGCGTGTTGGGCTGTCTTTGCGGATGGCTTGCGAGCCGGATCCCCGGGTGTGATGTTGAGCTGATCGATGTCAATCCGAATCGCGCGCAGACGGCCGCCGCCCTGGAGGTTGGCTTCAGTGACCCCGAGAGCGCTCGTGGTGACGCTGACCTTGTGATCCACGCCAGCGGAACCGCGAAGGGCTTGACCTCAGCGCTGGCGCTTGCCGGCGTAGAGGCCAAGGTGCTGGAGCTTAGCTGGTTCGGCAGCCACGCAGTGACCCTGCCGCTGGGAGAGGCCTTTCACCCTCGTCGGTTAAGGTTGTGCTCCTCGCAGGTGGGTAGCCTGCCACTAAGGCAGCGTGCACGCTGGAACCATCAGCGACGCATGCGCCTGGCTTTGTCTCTGCTCACCGACCCGCGGCTCGACGTCTTGATCACTGGCGAGGATCTCTTTACCGATCTACCGCACGTGATGCAAAGGTTGGCAACCGGACCGACTGATACATTGATGCATCGCATCCGCTATCAGTGACAACAACATCGCACGCTAAGCTGGCCAGACGCCAGAGAACAACCTGACAAGAGGAGGGGCCGCTAAGGTGTACAGTCTCTGTGTTCGCGACCACATCATGATCGCGCATAGTTTCCGTGGCGAGGTCTTCGGGCCGGCACAACAACTCCATGGGGCGACCTATGTCGTTGACTGGGAGCTGCGTCGGGAAACGCTCGACGCTGACGGATTAGTCGTGGATATCGGCAAGGCCTCGACCCTGTTGCACGAGGTTCTTGTTCAGCTAGGCTACCAGAACCTGGATGAGCACCCAGACTTTAGAGGCCAGAACACCACCACCGAATTCCTGGCGCGGGCGATCTACGATCGGCTCGCAGAACGCATCGCCGAGGG
>CAZTYV010000009.1:0-35210 GCA_964617675.1 uncultured Halochromatium sp.
GCAAGGCGCGCAGCGTCAAACATGGACGGTATCTCCGAAGCCTGCGTTGATGGCCTGCGTGGATGGCCGGTGTTGATAGATTCGGCCGATACCTTATCAAAGACCGCCCGAGGGCTCAGCATTCGGCCGCGATGCCTCCGGGTACAGCCCATCGACCCAGCCCAGCTGCAGGACGCGCCAGACCTTTTGCCCTCGGCAACCGGGACTCGACCGCGGGTAGGATCAGCCACCCGTGCGGTCAGCAGCCGCCAGCCTCATGCCGTGCTCGGGCGCGACAGACTTGTCGCCAGCGGCCCGCCCGATACACACTGAAGCGATGGGACTCCATCCATCCTCTTCTCACAGGACCCGATCGATCGCATGAACGCCACCGCCGACAGCCTCGCTCAGCTGCAAGTCCGTAACGCCACCCCACGGGACGTCTCGGCCATCCGTGCCCTCTTCCGACGCGCCTACGCGGGAAGCGGCGTCAGCAGCTACAGTGCCGCGATGCTGCGTGGTCAGATCAACAAGTTCTCGGAGGGTCAGTTCGTTGCCGAGTATCACGAGGACGAAGGGGCGCGCGTGATCGGCTTCTGCTCGAGCTTCCTGGTCAGCGGTGAGATCGCGTTGAAGCCACATGACTGGAACTGGATCACCGGCGGCGGATACGCCTCCCGTCACGACCCCGATGGCGATTACCTCTATGGCATGGAGGTCTGCGTCGACCCCGAGTTCCGCGGTCTTCGGATCGGCCAGCGGCTCTATGACGAGCGCAAGAAACTGGTTCAGTCGCTCGCGCTCAAGGGCATCATCTACGGCGGCCGGCTGCCCTCGCTGAACGCGGCGCTGACGCGCGAGGAGGATGCCTACGACAGCGCGCAGGCCTATGTCGACGCGGTCGTGGAAGGCCGTGAGCACGATCCGGTGCTGACCTTCCAGCTGCGCAACGACTTCCACGTCATCGGTCTGATGCCGGGCTACTGGCCCGAGGACAAGCAATCCCGGGGCTACGGCGTGCACCTGCTCTGGCGCAACCCGCACGCGCCGGACGAGGAGGAGGAGGCCCGTGCCAAGCACTACGGCGGCCGCCTGATGGACACGGTCCGGGTCGCCACCGTGCAGTACCAGCAGCGGCGCGTGCGATCGTTCGACGAGTTTCTGGACATGCTGCGCTACTTCGTCGACGTCACCGCCGATTACCGGGCCGATTTCTGCGTCTTCCCGGAGCTCTTCTCACTGCAGCTGCTCTCCATGGAGGACCAGGAGCTCTCACCCGCCGAGGCTATCGAGGCGCTGACCCGCTACACGGCGCCCATCAAGGAGGCGCTGCGCGAGATGGCGATGCGCTACAACATCAACATCATCGCCGGCTCCCATCCGACCAAGATGGCGAACGGGCGGGTCGAGAACATCTGCTACATCTGCCTGCGCGACGGCGAGGTGCACGAGCAGGCCAAGATCCATCCGACGCCGAATGAGGTCTATTGGTGGAACATCGAAGGCGGCCATGAGCTTGCGGCGATCAATACCGACTGCGGCCCAATCGGGGTCCTGATCTGCTACGACGCCGAATTCCCGGAGCTAGCGCGGCATCTGGTGGACCAGGGCGCAAACATCATCTTCGTGCCCTTCTGCACCGATGAGCGCCAGTCCTACCTGCGCGTGCGCTACTGCTGCCAAGCGCGTGCGGTGGAGAATCAATGCTACGTGGTCATGTCCGGCAACTGCGGCAACCTGCCGAACGTCGCCAACATGGACATCCAGTACGCGCAGAGCTGCATCCTGACCCCCTGCGATTTCCCCTTCGCGCGCGACGGCATTGCCGCCGACACCACGCCGAACGTCGAGACCGTCGCCTTCGCCGACCTCGGGCTGAAGGCGCTGCGCGAGGCGCGCAACTCCGGCACCGTCCAGAACCTCAAGGACCGTCGCCACGACCTCTACACCACGGTCTGGCGCGAGCGCTAGGCCCAGGGTCGCCAGGGTCGTCACATGGCACGGGGCCTGTTCGTGTTCGGTCAGGAGCCGCCTGACCGATACCAGCATCAGCGCGCTCGGGGCGCCCGGCTGAGCGGGCTGGCCCGAATCGGCCTGGCGGCGGTCACCCTCAAGCTCTGCGTTCAGCTCTACCTCGATATCCTGTTCGGTCGCGCACAGGTCGATCTGCCGGCCTTAGCCGCGACCCTGCGACAATCCGGGCTGTCAGTGCTGCCTGCCCTGACCCTGATCGCGGTCGCGACCGGGGTCATCTTGGGTCACCAGTCCGCACAGCTGCTCGCCGAGATCGACCTTCCGCGGTTGATCCTGGTGCCGATCATCTATGCCGTCACCATGGAGCTCATCCCACTGCTGGTGGGCATCCTGGTCGCCGGACGGGCCGGCGTCGCCCTGGCCGCCCGCCAAGCGACGCTCGTCGCGACCGGGCAGGTCGATGGCCTGCTGGTCAGCGGACTGAACCCCATCCAGTTCACCACCGGATCGGCGCTCCCTGCCATGCTCGCGATGTCCTTCGCGCTCAGTGTTTGGGGCAACCTGGTGGTGCTGAGCACGACCCTGCTGTGGCTGTCGCTCGTTGCCGATGTGCCGCTCTATCTGTTCGACAACGCGTTGCGCCAAGCCCTCTCCCCCGGTGACCTCATCGAAGCGCTCGGCAAGCCCCTGATCTTCGCCGTCGTAATCGCCCTGATCGCCACCACCAACGGCATCGCCGCAGGTCGCGACGTCGCCGGGGTCAGCCGCGCCGCCACCGAGACCATGATCGGCGCGGTCACCTCGATCCTGCTTATCGACCTGGCCTTCGTGCTGGCACCGCTGCCTTAAGCGGCTCGAGCATCCCATGAGCCTGGTCGCAAACCTCTGGCATTGGCCATCGCGGCATCGACGCGCTCCAAGGCAAACGCAATCGCGGCCGGCGACCGCTGAGGGGGCCGCACACTCGTCGACCGAGCGCGAGCCGCTCGTCGAGCTGCAGCGGGTGTTCCAACATATCAACGGCCGCTGTGCGCTGAACGACCTCTCGCTCAGGGTCGATCGGGGCGACGCGCTGCTGCTGATCGGCCCGAACGGCGCCGGCAAGAGCCTCAGCCTGCGACTGATCCTCGGCCTCGACCAACCCTCGGCGGGACGGGTTCGGCTCTTCGCGCAGGACCTCGCTCAGCAAGATGATGCGCAGATCAATCGCTTGCGCGGACGCCTGGGCGCCGTCCTGCAAGGCGGCTCGCTCCTCGATGAGCTCAGGGTGCTCGATAACCTGCTACTGCCGATGCGCGCGCATGGCAGCGATCGGGCAGCACTCGCGCGCTCGGCTCGACTGGTGATCACCCAGTTGCAGCTCGACGGCATGGAGGATCGCTACCCACGCGCACTCTCGCTCGGGCAACAGCGCCGGGTCGAGCTCGCACGGGCGCTCATCAATCGGCCCGAGCTGCTGATCTGCGACGGGCTCAGTGACGGCTTAGATCAACCCGCTTTACGCGATATCCTTAGCATCCTCCGGGTGCAGCGCGAGACGCGCGGACTGACGCTCATCGCCACGGATAACGAGATGCTCGAGCTCATCGGCCCGGACGATCGCGTTGCCGTCATGGATCGCGGACGGCTGCTCTTCGACGGCACCCGCGTCGCATTAGAGGAGAAGAGTGCAAGCGATCTCGAGCTGCGCACCATCCTCGACGGTCACCCTTAGGCACGCGCTGAACCGATGAGCAGATTAGAGCGACTCTATTCACCGCCCGAGCTCGGCGCACCGGGTCGGCGTCAGGCCCACGACCGCCACCGCGATCTCTGGCTTGCCGGCCTGTTCGTGCTGCTGATGGCCGGTGTCGTCTTGGCCACGCTCCTACTGCTGGCCCCAGGGCTCTTCGGCGGCTACAGCTTGCGCGCCTATTTCCTCGACGCGGAAGGCATCGATAGCGGTATCGATGTGGTCCAAGAGGGCTTCGTGATCGGCCGGGTCGGCTCACTCGAGCCGGTCTTCAGCGATGACCCGGATCGCCTGGATTGCCCGCGCCCGACCGATCCACGCGCGCCGGAGCTGCCCTGCTTCCGCGCCCGGCTCAGCATTCAGGACAACTGGCCAGTACCGCTGGGCAGCCGCGCGCAGCTCGCCCCGGCAGGGCTGTTACAGGGCAACATCATTCGCATCCTGCCGGGGACCGCGGTCGAGGTCCTGCCGCCGGACAGCTATATCCCGACGATCAACCGCCAACCCGACCTCGGCATGCAGATCGCCTCGGTGTTGGCGAATGCGCAACGCACCCTCGACGACACCATTCGGCCCGCATTGACCAAGCTGCAGGAGCGCATCCAGGGGCTCCTGACCATGCTCGACGATGGCGACGGCGAGCTTGGCGCCGATCTCGGCAAGGGGCTCGGCTCGGTGATGGAGAGCCTGGTCCAGCTCAGCAGCAATATCGAGCAGAGTATCGATCCGAACCAGGTCCAGGCGATCCTCGCCAGCGTGCAAACACTCACCGACAACCTATCGACCTTGTCGGCAGACCTGCCGGAGCAGAGCGCGGAGATCCGGCAGGCGCTGCAGGCCTATGTCGCGCTCGCCGAAGAGATCCAGGCCCTGGTGCGCAACAGTCGCCCCAGTGTCGAGGGCTCGCTCGATGACGCGCAGTACGTCTTGCAAGAGCTCTCAGCGGCCCTGGCCCCCATCTTGACCAACATCGAGAATGCCTCACGCAACCTCTCGGCGCTCTCCCGCACCCTGCGTGACGACCCTGTCTCATTGCTGCGCGGACACCCGCAAGAGGATCAATCCCCGTGGTTCAACCGCTGACTGCTGTCGCAAGATCCTGGGCCCGCCGCCTGCGGCCAAGCCGAGGCGTCGGTCTCGACACCGGGTGCCGCGCGCTGCGCCCGGGCCTCATGCTGTGCGCGCTGCTCGCCATCCTCGGTGGCTGCGGCAGCTCCGGCCCGCCCACACCCGAGCGGTTCTTCTCTCTGGAGCCCGAGGTTGCTGTCGAGCCGAGCGCTCAGACCCTGCCGGGCACCTTACTGGTCACACCGCTCGCCGCCCGTGGCTTCGTCGGCGGGTCCCAAATCGTCTTTCAAACCGCGGCAGCCCCATTGCAGGTGCAGCGTTATGACGACCTGCTCTGGGAGGAGACCCCTGGACGCGCGATCTCCGCGGCGCTGATCGCCGCACTGCGCGCCGCGCGCGTCTTCGAGTTCACCGTCTCGATTGCCGACCGGGCGCGGCCTGACTTCATGCTCAATGGCGAGATCAACCAACTGGAGCACCTGCCAACGGCGAGCCCGCCTCAGGTCAGGGCCGCCTTCAATCTCGCGCTGATCGCCAACAGCAACCGCGAAACCCGCTTCTCGAAGACCTACAGTGGAACCGAGCCGACCGCGGCCAGCACGCCGGAGGAGATGATCCGCGCCTTCAACCGCCTGACCGGGCGCCTGCTCACGCAAGCCCTGGCCGATCTGCAAGCTCAAGCGCCCGGCCTCGCCCGTCAGGCGACGAGCAGCGACTGACCCTTGTCCGCGCAACGCCCCCTCGACCCATTCGCGCGCCTGATGCCGGCTGCCGTGGGCCGGATGCCGGTGGCCTGGCATCAGTTGAAGATCCCCAGCGCACCACCCGGCCTGGCACTGAGCCCTGCCGAGCGTGCCGCAACCACCCCGGGCGAGCGTTTTCGGCGTCGCACGATTCAACGCCTCGAGGTCAGACCGCGGCCGAACAGCCCGTCGCACCGCCCCGGGTCACCCATCGAGAGCAAGACGGCCGGCGCCGACCCCGAGCGCACAGAGCAGCTCGCGCTGATCGATAAGGTCTCACCGCACGCCCTCTACGACCTGATGCTGACCGAGGTCTCTCCGCCCGAGGCAGGCCGAGCGCCGAAAGCCGACGCGGGCAGCGTGGACCCAATCACCGGACGCATCCTCTGGCAGAGCGCGGCGAACTTTCACCGCTTCACCACGATGCCCGAGATTCGCCGTGCGTTCGAGCTCGACAACGGCTGGCTACAGCTCGCGCTGAACTGCGACCCGACCACGGACCGTGAAAGCGTTCAGGCGCTGAAGTCCTTTCATCTGCACCTGATCTATTGGCGCGCGCCCGAGCTACGCCCGCTTCGCCAGGCCGAGCGATTCGCCGACCAGCGAGACCCTTATCTCAGCAGGCAATGCCTC
Source organism: uncultured Halochromatium sp. (assembly GCA_964617675.1). Taxonomy (GTDB): domain Bacteria; phylum Pseudomonadota; class Gammaproteobacteria; order Chromatiales; family Chromatiaceae; genus Lamprobacter. The sequence goes on from CAZTYV010000009.1 coordinate 6,130, forward strand.
GACCCGATCAGCTTTCTAACGCCCTTGCTGCTCGAGGATTGCCTCGCCGACCTCGACCTCGAGCCGAGCGGCGCGAGCTGGCTGCCGGCCGATGCCGAGGCAAGCTGCACCGGTTGCCGACCGCTGGGCAGCTTGTTGCTGCTACCGAGCTGGGATGGGCTGGCGACGCCCGCCTTTGAGCGGCTCATTCGGGCGCTGCATCAACGCCTGCTCGAGACCGCCGAGCGGCTGTTGTACGCATTCACCGGCATGACGAGAGCGCCAGCGCCCTGGCATCGCCATCGACTCCTACCGATGCGCCAGATCGCGGCAAACCTCGACCCGCTCGGCCTGCGGGCTGAGGTCCGCGAGGCCCTGCTCGAGCTGGCGCAACGGCTGCGCAACCTCTCTCCCCCGCTCGGCGCCTTCTTGCGGCGTCGCTCCGCGACCCAGCGGATGCACTGCATGACCCTGAGCCAACCCTGTTACAGCCTGAGCCTGAGCGCCATGGATGCGTGGGGACGAGCAACCACCGGCGCTCGGGGTCCGTTGATCCTCAGTATCCAGCTGAAACTGTTCTCCGGCATCGGTGGCGCTGGGCTCGTGTCGCTGCCCGGGCTGCCGAGCGTGCGCGTCCTGCGCGCCCACGGCCAATACTCGGAATCTGACTGGATGCGCCGGGCGGCCTTTCAGCAGCGCTTCGCCGCCTACAACACCCAGTCCTTGATCGCATCACCGCAGGGGCGCGGTGGCGAGCTGCTCTGCGGACCGATCCACCACTTCCGCGGCGCGGCCTCGGGCTGGTCGAGCGCATGATGGACCTCGGCGGCTACGCCCATCTCTGGGTCCTGTTCTCGCTATTGTCGGCGTTCTTCCACGCCTCCCGGCTCGCCGTGACCAAGCACCTGAGCCTGTCGTTGTCGGCGCGCGTCCTGACCCTCTATGTCAACCTAGTGAGCCTGATCGTCACCCTGCCGCTGATCCTCTGGCATCACGATTTCCCGCTATCGGATCGGATCTATCTCCAGGTGGTGCTGCTCGGCGGGTTGGTCTCCGGGCTCGGCGGTTGGTCGCTGAACATCGCCATCCAACGCAGTGAGATCTCGGTGGTGGGGCCGATCCTAACGCTCACCCCTGCGTTCGTGATCCTGATCGAGTGGCTGCTCACCGATGCGTTGCCGGGGCCTCTCGGCCTCCTCGGGATTACGCTGCTGATCGTCGGCAGCTATCTGCTGGCGCTTAGCACGGATGCCGAGGATTGGTACCACCCGTTGATACGGCTCTTTACGAACCCGGGTAGCGCCTTCACCCTAACGGCTGCCGCCTGCTTCGCCACCGCGGCCACCCTCGGTCGCATCGGCATCGAACGCTCGGACCCGCTCTCCTTTGCCGTCATGGTGGCGATGGTGAACCCGATCGTGCTGTTCGTGCTGTTCAGCGTCCATGATCACCGATTCTACCGGCAGGTACTCTCCCGAGACCTGGGGCGCCACGCCCGGCCCCTGTTACTGCTCGGGACGCTCTTCGCGCTGATGCGCCTTGCCGATCAGATCGCGCTCAGCCTGACACTCGCGAGCTACGCCACCGCCGTGAAGCGCACCGCCGGCATCTTCTCGGTCCTCCTTGGTCGCTGGTACTTCCGCGAGGGGCGAACGCGCGTCAAGCTCATCGGCAGTGCCATCATGCTACTCGGCCTGTTCCTGCTGATGCTGATCTGAGGCCAGCGGCAACGCACGGCTCAGCGCGGCCCGAGCCGATCGACATCGACCGACACGGCCAGGCTGTGCTCGCCACCGCCGTAGAAGACGCCGCGCACCGGGGTGACGTCCTGATAATCGCGGCCAACCGCCGTGGTGATGTACTGATCGCTGATCGGGCAATCATTGGTCGGATCAAGGTCGACCCATCCATGGGCCTCAGTGGCCTCGGGACAATAGAGCGCCAACCAGGCGTGCGACGCATCGGCCCCACGCAGCTTAGGCTGCCCCGGCGGCGGTAGGGTCTCGAGATAACCGCTGACGTAGCGTGCCGCGAGGCCAAGTCCGCGCAGCCCTGCGATTGCGAGGTGGGCGAAGTCCTGGCAGACCCCGCGCCGTTGCTCGAGCACCTCGGCAAGCGGCGTCGCCACCGTCGTCGAGCTGGGGTCGTACTCAAAATCACGATGGATCCGGCTGACGAGGTCGAGTGCGGCCTCCAGCAGCGGCCGCCCTGGGGTGAAGGACTCGCGCGCGTAGTCTGCCGCCAACGCGCTCAAGGGCACAGCCGGCGACGGCAACGCGAAGAGCCGCGCCGTCGAGGCCCGCGCACTCGGCGGCTGCTGCCGCTCGGCGCACGCCATCTCCCAGGGCTGGGTGGAAGCGGGGTCTGGATACGAAGGGCTCCAGACCTCCAGCTCGGCGCTCGCGGTGATCTCGAGGTTGAGGTGCGACTGCTGCACCGAGAAATAGCTGACTCGGTTGCCGAAGAAGTCGCGGTGCTCGCGCACCACCGAGGGCCAGGGATTGATGCGAAGGTTGGCCTTCAGGCAGCGCTGAAAAGGGGTTTCACGCGGCTTCAGGTGGGCAATGCTATGGCAGAGCGAGACCGGATCGGCATAGCCATAGCTGGTCAGGTGCTGAACCTGATAGCGCATCACCAGCCCCCCTGGGAAAGGGCGACCGCATCCGCCGCGCCGACCCCCGATGTCTCGGCGGTCGAGCGCTGCCCGATGAGATGGTGCGGCTGCTCCTCGTGGCGGAAGTATTGCGCCGTGATGGCGTCGGAGAGCGCTGCGATCGAGGTCTCAACGCTGACGAGCAGCTGGTCGAGGGCCTCGCGCTTGAGGTCACCGTCGCTCGGCCGCGCCAAGCGATCGAGCTCGGCCAATCGCAGCTCGGTGAGCATCCGCATCAGCAGGCGTTGCGCGGGTGTTCGCCGCGCCGAAAGCCCGTGTCCGGGCATCTCGTCGACCAGTTGCGATAGGCGCGCGATCTGATAGGCCAAGGCGCGCGGGTTCGCCTCATCCTGCAAGACCAGGTCCAGCATGGCGCCCACCCGCGTGCCGGCCTGGTAACGGCGCCGATAGGTGATCAGGCTGTCGGTCACGCTGAGCACGGCCTCCACCAGGATCGACTCACCCGAATCGGGGCTGACGCTGACGAGCGTGGAGCGCAGCAGCGACGCGGTATTCAGACCGCGCTCGAGCCGGCGTCCGGCCTCAAGGAAGTGCCAGCCCTCGTTGTGGGTCATATTCTCATGGGTCAACGCCGAGAAGGCGACCAACGAGGTGATCAGCGGGTCTAACAGGTCGAGCGCCCGGCCGAGCCCGCGTGGCGGCGCTTGGGTGAGCAGGCGTTGCCGACGCTCGATGTCGTTGGTCACGCGCCAGGTATCGTTCGACAGGCGCTCGCGCACCGACCAGGCGGCCTGACCGAGGGACTGCAGGGTCTGCGGCAGCCCACCGGCGCGTTTCTGATCGCTGATCAACGACAGCACCTCCGGCACCGGCTGCGCAAGCAGTTCAGCGGCACCCTCACCGATGAAGCCCGGGAAGGTCTGACTCTGATGCGTCAGGGCCGCCAACAGCAGGTGCAGACAACAATCGGCGTCGCGCTCATCGGCGAGACTGGTGCGCTCGGTGATCTGGATGATGACGATGCGCAGCAGCCGAACCAGACCCTCGGCGCGCTCGGCATAGCGCCCGATCCAGAATAGGTTATCGGCAACACGCGATGAGACCTCGCTCTCCTCGACCACCGTCGGCACCACCGCTGGGGCCTGGGCGTCAGAGGTCGCGATCAGGCTCTCCTTGCGCTCCGGCTCGCTCGCCAGCACCCAGGTATCCTTGCCGAGCCCACCGAGCTGATTGGAGATCATCGGGGTATCAGGGTCGAGCGCGATCCGGCTCAGTCCGCCCGGCATCACCGAGTAGCCCTCTTGCTCGCTGACCAAAAAGCTGCGCAGCACGAAGGGCCGCGGCTCGAGCGCACCGTTGATGTAGGCCGGGGCCGTGGACGGCTTGACCTCCTCTTGAGCAACGAAGCGGTGCGGCTCGCGACGGATCGCGGCGACCAGCTCGTCGCGCTGCGCCGGGTCGAGCTTGCCGCCGAACAGGCAGCGCTGGCCGACCCGATTGCCCGCGGGCTTGATCACCAGGCCCTCGAGGTTGGCGATGACAAAGTCGCGCGCCTCGCGCTGCCCGCACCACCAGGTCTGCAGATGCGGCAGCAGCAGACCCTCCCCGAGCAGATGCTCGCACAGGTCCGGCAGGAAGGCGGTCAGGCCTGGATGCTCGAGCACACCGCTGCCGAGCGCGTTGGCGACCCCAAGATTGCCCGCGCGCACCGCCTGCAACAGACCCGGCACCCCCAACAGCGAGCTTTCGTTGAGCTCGAGCGGATCGCAGTTGATGTCGTCGACCCGCCGCAAGAGCGCGTCGATGCGCTCCAGGCGACCCAGGGTCCTCAGCCAGAGCGCGCCGTCGCGCACCGAGAGATCGCTGCCCTGAACCAGGTTGAAGCCCAGGTAGTTGGCCAGGTAGGCGTGCTCGAAGTAGGCCTCGTTGCGCGGCCCCGGCGTCATCACCGCGACCCGCACATGATCGCTGTGCCGAGGGGCGATTCTCGTCATCGCCCGTCGCACCGAGCGATAGAAGCCAGCCAGCCGATGGACGTGGCTGTCGCGGAAGAGGCTTGGCATCACGCGCGAGAGCACGACCCGATTCTCCAGCGCATAGCCGCTGCCGGACGGGCTCTGGGTGCGATCACCGATCACGCGCCAGGCACCGCTGGCATCGCGGGTGAGGTCCGCGCCATAGAGCACCAGAGGGCGGTCATCGGCCATCGGCGCGCCGTGACAGGGCAGCAGATAGCCGGGAAAGCCGTCGATCAGCTCGACCGGCAAGAGCCCCTTCTCGATCAGCGAGCGTGGGCCGTAGAGGTCGACCAGGATCGCGTTCAGCAGCTCCGCGCGCTGGATCAGGCCGCGCTCGAGCACGGCCCATTCCTCGCCACGAATCAGCAGCGGCAGCGGGTCGAGCTCCCAGGGGCGCGACATCCCCTGCGGATCGCCATAGACGTTATAGGTGACGCCGTTGTCGCGAACCAGGCGGCGCGCCTCCTGCCAACGGCTATCGATGCCTTCGGGGCCGAGCTCGCGCAGCGCATCGATCAGGTACTGCCAGTGCGGCCGCAGCCCGCCATCGCTGGTGCGCATCTCGTCGAATTGGCCAACCCCTGGCCGATAGCGATCGCCCAACTGCGCTGGCGCGGGAGCGACATCTGCAAGGTTAGCGGCCATCGGTGAGCGACTCAGAGGCTAGGCGGGAAGAGGCGACGATTAGACACACAGTTGGCTCCCGCAGCAAGGCGGCCCAGGGTAGACGGAGCGCACCGCTCGCGCCGGTTCCGCGCGGCGCGCGGTTCAATAGATGAAGGGGATGAACTTGGGAACCCGCGCGGCGTAGTCTCGATACTCGGGATGCCGCTCGCTGAGCCAGGCCTCCTCCTTGCGTGCCTTCAGCTCGAAGAACAGGAAGCCCACGACCAGGAGGATCAGGTGCGACACACTGAGACTATAGATCGTCCAGGCCAGGGCGGCACTGAGCAGGCTGGCATAGAGCGGATGGCGCACGATCCCATAGACCCCATGCTGGACGAGCCGATTGTGGTCGACCGGATAGGGCAGCGGCGTCAGGTACTCGCGGATGTGATGGGAGCCCAGCGCACCCAGGATCAGCGCCGCCAGCGCAAAGGGCAACGCAAGGATTAGGCGCGGCAGCCAAAGGTCGGCGACGAAGGCTGAGGATAGGCCCGGATGCCAAACCGGCGCGACGGCGAAGATGGCCATGAGCACGAACTGAATCGCGACAAGCATCTCGCCACGCCGTCCGAGCCCAGGTCGCTGGTTGGTTTGCTTCATCAGATGACGGTTCTCGGTTTTAGGGAGGGCTTGAGGGAAGGCTTGAGGGAATATGGGGGTGGCGCTCAGTATCGCATTGCCGCCTCGATCACGTCGGCCGCAAGCACCCTCTGCGACAGATGGGGGCGCGGCTTCGAACCGGAGCCTCGCGGACAGCCGCGGGGCGGTCGCCGCTTGGCACGCCGGACTGGACCGCTCCAAGCCCTGAGGTGCAGACTCAGCCGATGATGACCCACCGGCGACTAATCACGCTCCTGCTCCTGATGACAAGCCCTAGCCTCGCGGGCGACACCGCACTGATCGACGACTTCCGCCAAGCCGACGCGACCTCAACGCTTGGGACAAGCTGGCGCCTGGCCACCGATCAGGTGATGGGCGGGCGCTCGAGCGCGCGGATGGAGCGGCGCAGGGTCGCCGATCGCCCCGCGCTGTGCCTCTCCGGCGATGTCAGCCTCGAGAACAATGGCGGTTTCGTCCAGGTCAACCTCGACCTGAGTCGAGACGACAGCCCCCTGGACGCGAGCGCCTTCACCGGCGTGCGCTTGATCGTGCGCGGCAACGGCGCCGAGTATAACCTCCACCTCAAGACGACCGCGGTCAGGCTGCCCTGGCAGTCGTACCGCGCCGGCTTCGGAACCGGGCCTGACTGGACCGAGATCCGTCTTCCGTTCCGCGCCTTCGAGCCCTACCGCCTGAGCCCCTCACTTGACCCGGCGCAGCTCAAACGCATCGCGGTCGTGGCCATCGGCCGCGCCATGAAGGCCGAGGTCTGCCTCGCCGAGATCGGCTTCTACCGCGATCCCGCCGACTGACCTCCCTCTGGCTGCCCCCCAGGCTGACCCCCTCAGCCGAAGGCCCCAACGAGGAACAGCCCTCCCCGAGCGATCACCCATCTCGCGACCGGCGTACACCACACGCCGTGGCTCAGCGGCCTTCAGAGACCGACCGCCCCTGCCCGCACTGGTGCACGCCCTCCCAAGACCCGCAGCTTAGCGAGGCGAGTCAAGCCGTAGCGCCACACAGCCGATAAATCCGTCGAGTAACCTCACCTATCCCTCGGAAAAACATTGCATATCTCTGCTTAAAACATTCTTTTGAAAAATGCCGCAATCCCTTTGTCTCACAAAGAAAAATACCGTTTTCCGCCTTGACCAACCGAGATCCACCTCTTAGTATTGGAAAAAAGTGGGGCGGGGTGGAGCTTGGGGGAGTGACCGCCTTAAGGGGGGCAGGTCATGTTTCGGGGGACACAGTTTCTTAGCCTCGACGCAAAGGGGCGTCTTGCGATCCCGTCGCGCCAGCGCGAGCGGCTGGCGCACCTCTGCGACTCACACCTCGTCATCACTGCGCATCCGCAGCGGTGCCTCCTGATCTACCCCGAGCCCGGCTTCGCTGAGCTCGAGCGCAAGTTGAACGCAATGCCGGCGCACCTCGCCGAGACGACGGCCCTGCAGCGGCTCTTGATCGGCTACGCCAATGACGTCGACATGGACGCGCAAGGGCGCGTGCTGCTAACGCCAGCGCAGCGCGAATTCGCCGGCCTCGATAAGCGCGTCGCGCTGGTGGGCATGGTGAATCGTTTCGAGCTTTGGGATGAGACGGCCTGGCAGGCCACCATCAAGGGCGCGGAGGACATTGACCTCTCGCGGCTGGCGGCCAACCCAGAGACGGCGTCGTTCTCGTTCTAGATTGCGATTGACTCGGCGTGGGGTCGCCAGCCTTGAGGCGACACCTCGGGGCGACAAAAAAGGGGGGCGAGCCACACGATGGCATCGCGCGAGCATGTACCTGTTCTATTGGATGAAAGCATGCAGGCTTTGGCTATCCAAGCATCGGGGCACTACCTGGACGGGACCTTCGGCCGTGGCGGGCACGCCTCTGCGCTGCTCGCCCGCCTTGGCCCCGGCGCCCGGCTGCTCGCGGTCGACCGCGATCCGCAGGCGATCGCCGCTGGGCAAGCCTTGGCCTCGCGCGATGCGCGCTTGGAGATCATCCAGGCGCGCTACTCGCAGCTGCCGGCGCTCGCCAGCGCGCGCGGCTGGATGGGCCGCATCAACGGCATCCTGCTCGACCTCGGCGTCTCCTCGCCACAGCTCGACCAGGCCGAGCGCGGCTTCAGCTTTAACGCGGATGCGCCGCTCGATATGCGCATGGACCGCACCGGTGGCGTCAGCGCCGCGGAGTGGCTCTCGAGCGCGAGTGAGCAGCAGATCGCCGAGGTCCTGAAGACCTATGGAGAAGAGCGCTTCGCTCGCCGCATCGCGCACGCCGTGGTCGAGGCGCGCCGGATCGAGCCCATCGAGAGCACGCGACAATTGGCGGCGCTGATCGAACGGGTGGTTCCCACCCGGGAGCCCGGCAAGCATCCGGCAACGCGCAGCTTCCAGGCGCTACGGATTCAGATCAATGAGGAGCTCGAGGAGTTGCGCCGATTCCTCGCCGGCGTCTGCGACCTGCTCGCCGAAGGCGGCCGCTTGGTCGTCATCAGCTTTCACTCGCTGGAGGACCGCATCGTCAAGCGCTTCATCCGCGACGAGGCGCAAGGCGCATCGATCCCTAAAGGCGTGCCGGTGCGCGACAGCGAGCTCCATCGGCGTCTGCGCGCCGTCGGTCAGCCAGTCCGCGCGTCAGCTGCAGAGATTGAGCGCAACCCGCGCGCCCGCAGCGCGGTCATGCGCACCGCGGAGAGGCTGCCATGAGTAAAACGGGACCGCACCTCGGCGCCATCATCGGCATCGTTTTCCTCGGGCTCGCCGTCATCGCGACGGCGACCTCGGTGGTGTACGTGAAGTACCTGACCCGGATCGAGTTCGTCGACCTTCAAGCGGTGCGCGCCGCCCGTGACGCCCTCGACGTGGAATGGGGGCGTCTGCGCATCGAAGAGGCCGCGCTCGCAACCCAGACCCGGGTCGAGCGGACCGCGCGACAGACATTGAAGATGCATCTGCCAAGAACCGGCGAGCTGCGCGTCGTGGAGGTCAACAGCAATGATCAAGGCTGACCTGAGTCGAGCGTATCACCAGGCCGAGACGAGGCCGAAGGCGAGCTCGGGGACGAGCTTCGGCCGGCGCCGCGCCCTACTCGGTATCGTGCTAACCCTCGCCTTCGCATCGGTGACCGCCAGCGCCTTCTATCGACAGGTGGTCGAGACCGATTTTCTCAAAGACGAGGGCGCCAAGCGCTTCCTGCGCGACCGCGAGATCCCAGCGCGGCGCGGGATCATCATGGACCGCAATGAGCAGCCGCTCGCGATCAGCACCTCGGTGGCGACCATCTGGGCCGACCCGCAGCTGCTGGTTAGCCGCGGCGATGCATTCGAGGCACTGGCACAGGCGCTCGAAGAGCCCACCGAAGCACTCACCGCCAAGGTGCGGGAGTATGCGGACAAGGACCGCCGCTTCATGTACTTACAGCGCCGCGTGGAGCCTTACCGCGCGCGTGCCGTGGAGGACGTGATGGAGACCTACCGCCTCGGTGGCATCGGCATGAACACCGAATACCGCCGCTTCTACCCGGCCGGCGAGATCTTCGGGCAGGTGGTGGGTTTCACAGACATCGACGATCAGGGACAAGAAGGCATCGAGCTGATCCGCAACGACCAGCTCAAGGCCAATCCAGGGACGCGGCGCGTCATCCAGGACGGCCATCGGCGGATCGTTGAGGAGGTCGAGGAGCTGCGTGCGCCGGTGCACGGCGAAGACATCGTGCTCAGCATCGATCAACGACTGCAGTTCTTGACCTACCGCGAGCTGAAGCGCGCCGTCGAGGAGCACAAGGCCGTTGGCGGCTCGGCAACGATCCTAGACGTGACCACGGGCGAGATCCTGGCGCTCGTCAATCAGCCTTCCTTCAACCCGAATCAGCCGCGCCGGGAGTCGGCCGAGGAGCGCCGCAACCGCGCCCTGACCGATGTCTTCGAGCCCGGCTCGACGGTCAAGCCGTTCGTGGTCGCGGCGGCGCTCGAGCGCGGCGTGATCGCGCCGCATACCCCGATCAACACCTCACCGGGGGTGATGCAGGTCGGCCGCAACCGGGTTCGCGACTATCGCAACCTCGGCCAGCTCGACACCACCAGCGTCATCACCAAGTCGAGCAACATCGGTGTGGTCAAGATCGCGCAGCAGATGGATCGCGCGGTCCTCTGGCAGCTCTATGGCCAGCTCGGATTCGGACAAAGCACCGACGTCGGCTTCCCCGGGGAGCGCTCCGGCTATCTGCCTCACTACTCGGGCTGGTCTAGTTTCGAGCACGCCACGCTCGCGTTCGGCTACGGGCTCAATGTCACGACCCTGCAGCTCGCGCAGGCCTATGCCGTGATCGCGGCCGACGGGATGCGCCGACCAGCAACCCTCTTCCGCCAGGACAGCATCCCGCCGGGCGAGCGCGTGTTCGCGCCTGAGACCGCGCGGGTGGTGCGCTCGATGCTGGAGACCGTGGTCTCGGATAAGGGCACCGCAAGGCGTGCCGCAATCCCGGGCTACCGTGTCGCCGGAAAGACCGGAACGGCCAAGAAGGCCACCGGCCGCGGCTACGTCGACGGCAAGTACCAATCGGTCTTCGTCGGCATGGCGCCGGTGACCAAGCCGCGCTTCGTGATGGTCGTCATGATCGATGAGCCAGGCGGCAAGGAATACTATGGTGGCGCCGTGGCCGCTCCAACCTTCGCCTCGGTGATGCCGGCCGCCCTGCGGCTCTACAACGTGGCACCGGATGATCCATCGCACCCGCTGATCCTTACCTCGGCGGCGGAGGGTCAGCGATGATGGCGCTGGCCGCGCATCCCGCGGGTTGGAACCTTTCGCTGCTGCTCTCGGGGCTCAGTCTGGAGCAACTCGGGCCAAGTCAGGCGATCGAGCATCTCTGCGTCGATGCCAACGAGGCCGGGGCGGGGAGCTTGCTGCTGGTGCGCTCCGGCCAGGTCGCCGAGGTCATGGCCGAGGCCGAGACGGCCGCATTACAAGGCTGCCGCGCGATCGCCCTCGATCGACGCGTCGATCTGAGCGCCGAGGATCTCGCCCATATCACCAAGACCTTGGCGATGACGCTCACCCGGATCTCGGCGATCGACGTCCAGAGCAACGCCCGAAGCAGTCTAGGAATCGACGCCTGCATTGGCGCGATCGCTGCGCGTTTCTATGCGGACCCGAGCAGCGCGCTGCCGGTCATCGGCATCCAGGGCGGTGCTGAGGCCTCGAGCGTCGCGCATTTCATCGCCCAGGCATTGGCCGATGAACGCTGTGGCCTGATCGCCAGCCTTGGGGTCGGCTTCCCTGACGAGCACCTCGGCGACGGCCTTGGGGACCAGGGCCTCCGGCAGGCGAGTCCACTCGAGCTCCAGCATGCGCTTGCCCATCTCAAGGGAGCGGGCGCAGGCGCGGCCGTACTCGAGATCCCCGACGCGCCCCAGCGCGATGCGCTGGACCTCGACGCCTGGCTGCAGACCAATGCGATCAAGCTGAAGCTCGCCCTAGCTCATCACGAGCGTCGGCCTCACCGCCACCGCCAGGCCGATGATCCGTATCCGCGCTGCGAGCATGCCGAGGGCTGGCTGCAGATCAGCAGGGTCCGTCCAGGCCCAGAAGGGCTTCGCCTCAGGATCGATAGCTCCGCCGGCCTTCGCGAGCTCGAGCTGCCTCTCCTCGGGCGCGCCAACGTCGAGAACCTATCGACCCTGCTGAGCGCGCTGCTCGCGCTCGGGCGCGATCCTGCCGCAAGCCTCAACAGCCTCGCGCGGATTCGGCCGGTGCCGGGCCGCATGGAAGGGTTTGGCGGCCAGCACGGCCCGCTCGTAGTGGTTGACGCCACCAAGACGCCGGCGGATCTCGCCGACGCCCTGCAAGACCTGCGCGAGCATCGTCAAGGACGCCTGATCACGGTGTTCGGCTGCCAGGGCCATCGCGATGAGCAACAACGACCCGAATGGGGCCGGGTCGCCGAGCAGCTGAGCGACCTCGTCATCCTCACCGACCAGAATCCGGCCGGTGAGAACGGCGATCACATCATCGCCGAGATCCTCGATGGAGCCCGCGATCCCGGGAAGATCCTCATCGAGCGGCAGCGTGGTCTGGCCATCCGTCGGGCCATGACGGTCGCCGGGCGCGGGGACACATTGCTGGTCGCCGGCAAGGGTCAAGAAAAGACTCAGGACATGGGCGAGCTGAAGGTTCGATTCAGCGATCGCGCTCAGGTCGTCCAGGCCCTGAGCGAATGGCGAGGCAACGATCGATGACAACGCATGCACCACCCCGCTGGACGCTAGGCGAAGCGGCAGCCGCGATCGGCGCTCGGCTGCAGGCGACTGAGGGCTCGGCTCCCGGGATCTGGATCGACGGTGTGACCACGGACAGCCGCGGTGACTGCCACGGCCGCCTCTTCGTGGCCCTGCGGGGGGAGCGTTTCGACGGCCACGACTATCTCAGGCAGGCGGCTGAGGCCGGCGCCATTGCCGCGCTCGTCGACCATGAGGTCGACGCTGGGCTACCGCTGCTGGTGGTCGATGACTGTCGGCTCGCGCTCGGGCGCCTCGCCGCCGCCTGGCGCGATCGCATCCCGGCCCGAATCATCGCCATCACCGGCAGTAACGGCAAGACCACCGTCAAGGAGATGGTTGCCGCCATCCTCTCGGGCGCGGGCAAAACGCGGGCAACCGCCGGAAATCTCAACAACGACATCGGCATGCCGCTGACCCTGCTCGCGGCGCGCGACGAGCAATTCCTGATCCTCGAGATGGGCGCGAACCATCACGGCGAGATCGCCTACCTCACCGAGATCGCGAGGCCTGAGGTTGCCCTGATCACCAACGCCGGCCGCGCCCATCTCGAGGGCTTCGGCAGCGTCGAGGGTGTTGCCCACGCCAAGGGCGAGATCGCGCGCGGACTGCCCGCTGACGGCACCTTTGTCTTCATGGCCGATGTGCCCTGGACACCGCTCTGGGAGCAGCTCGCCGAAGGCCGCCCAACGCTGAGCTTCGGTACCGGACCCAGCGCCGAGGTGCGCGCCGACGAGCAGGCCGTCACCCAGACCTGGGACGAGGACGGCTTCCGCAGCCGCTTCAGCACCCGCATCAAAGACGCGGAGCTCGCGATCGCGCTGTCCTTGGCCGGCTCGCACAATGTGCGCAACGCCCTGGCTGCCATCGCCGGAACACTCGCGCTCGGGATCGAGCCGGCGATCATCCGCGCCGGGCTAGAACAATTGCAGCCGGTCAAGCGCCGGCTACAGCCACGCCGCACCGCAAGTGGCGCAAGGCTCATCGACGACAGCTACAACGCCAATCCGGATTCGCTCGCGGCGGCCGTGGACGTGCTGACGGCGCTGCCGCTCGAGGATGGCGGACGTCATCTCCTCGTGCTCGGCGATTTCGGCGAGCTTGGACCCGACAGCGTCGAGGTCCATCGCGAGATGGGGATCGCCGCTCGCAGCTCCGGCGCCTCCGCGCTCTACGCGGTCGGCGCACTGAGCGAGCACGCGGTCGATGGTTTCGGCGCCGGTGCTCGCCACTTCCCGGACCAGGCGTCGCTGATCGCCGCGCTGCGCACCGAGATCAGCCCCAAGGACCTGATCCTGGTGAAGGGCTCGCGCCGCGCGGCCATGGACCGCGTGGCCGATGCCCTCTGTGCCGCCGCCCCGAGCACGGGGGCCCACTGATCATGCTCTTGCTCCTCACCGAGTGGCTCACGCAATACGAAAGCGCCTTCAGCGTGTTTCGTTACCTGACGCTGCGCACCATCCTCGGCGTGCTCACCGCGTTAGCCATCTCACTGCTCATCGGCCGCCCCCTGATCCGCTGGCTCAGCGCCTACAAGGTCGGACAGACGGTACGCAGCGACGGTCCGGAGAGTCATTTCTCGAAGGCCGGCACGCCGACCATGGGCGGCACCCTGATCCTGGTTGCGATCGCGGTGAGCACCCTGCTCTGGGCCGATCTGAGCAACCGTTTCGTCTGGGTGGTACTCCTGACCACCCTGGCCTTCGGGGCGATCGGCCTGCTCGACGATTATCGCAAGCTGGTCTTGCGCGATCCCAAGGGTCTGCCGGCGCGGTGGAAATACTTCTGGCAAACCGTCGCCGGACTCGCGGCGGCGCTCTATCTCTATCTCAGTGCCAGCACCACCGGCGAGACCGCGCTGCTGGTGCCCTATCTGAAGGAGGTCAGCTTTCAGCTCGGGCCTTTGTTTGTGATCTTCGCCTACTTCGTGATCGTCGGTTCCAGCAACGCGGTGAACCTGACCGATGGCCTTGACGGGCTGGCGGTCTTGCCCTCGGTGATGGTCGCCGGCGGACTCGGCATCATGGTCTACGCGGCCGGCAACATTGAGATCGCAAGCTATCTGAAGATCCCCTACGTCGCCAACGTCGGCGAGGTGGTGATCTTCTGTGGTGCCCTCGCCGGGGCCGGACTCGGCTTCCTCTGGTTCAACACCTATCCCGCTCAGGTCTTCATGGGCGACGTCGGCGCTCTGGCACTCGGCGCCGCGCTCGGCACCGTGGCGGTGGTGGCCAAACAGGAGATCGTGCTCTTCATCATGGGCGGCATCTTCGTCCTCGAGACCCTGTCGGTGATGCTGCAGGTCGCCTCGTTCAAGCTCACCGGCAAGCGCATCTTCCGCATGGCGCCGCTGCACCATCATTACGAGCTCAAGGGCTGGCCCGAGCCGCGGGTGATCGTGCGCTTCTGGATCGTCACGGTGGTCTTGGTCCTGTTCGGGTTGGCGAGTCTGAAGATCCGATGATGTCGCCGCTCGCCAACAAGGTCGTCATCGTCGGGCTCGGCAAGACCGGGCTCTCCTGCGCGCGCTGGCTCGCGGCCCAGGGGAGCGAGATCGCGGTCATGGACTCGCGTCTCTCGCCGCCCGGCCTCGCTCAGCTTCAGGCGGAGCTGCCTGATGTCGCGGTCTTACTCGGCAGCTTTGACCCGGCCGCGCTACGCGCCGCCGAGCAGATCGTCGTCAGCCCCGGGGTCGCGCTGAGCACGCCCGTGCTGCAAGCGGCTGCCGCCCAGGGCATCCCGATCCTGGGGGACATCGAGCTCTTCGCGCGCGTCGCAACGGCGCCAGTGATCGCCATCACCGGCTCCAACGGCAAGAGCACCGTGACCACCCTGGTCGGACAGATGCTGCGTCACGCCGGTCTCGATGCCGCTGTCGGCGGCAACCTCGGCGTACCCGCGCTCGATCTGCTGCGCAAGGACGCCGACTGGTACGTGCTCGAGCTCTCGAGCTTCCAGCTCGAGACCACGCACAGCCTGCGCGCGCATGCGGCCACCGTGCTGAACCTCTCCGCCGACCATCTCGACCGCTACGCCAGTCTTGCCGACTACGGCGCGGCCAAGGCGCGCATCTTCACCCATGCCGAGCGGGCCATCGTCAACCGGGATGACCCGGTCAGCGCGACGCTCGCCGATGGGGTCCGGGAGCGTATCGGCTTCTCGCTCTCTGCACCGCGCGACGACGCCGACTACGGACTCCTCGGGCATCAGGGGCAGTTATGGATCGCCCGAGGCAAGCGGCCGTTGATGCCGGCGGCCGAAGTCCCGGTGCCGGGTCGGCATAACCTCGCCAACGCAATTGCCGCGCTGGCGCTCGCCGAGACCGCCGGCGTCGATCCCGAGACCGGCTGTGAGGTCCTGCGCCACTTCCACGGTCTACCGCACCGCAGCGAGCTCGTTACCGAGCGACGCGGGGTGCGCTGGATCAATGATTCGAAGGGCACCAATCCGGGTGCAACCGCCGCCGCGCTCGCCGGGATGAGTGGCGACTCGGGCGATTCGGACGCTGCCGGCAAAGCCGGGTCTCGGGTCGTGCTGATCGCCGGCGGCGACGGCAAGGGGGCAGACTTCTCGTCCCTGGCGCCAGTGGTCCGCGAGTGCGCGCGCGCCGTGGTACTGATCGGCCGCGACGCGCCGCTGCTCGAGTCAGCCCTGCAAGACAGCGCGCCGCTGCAGCGGGCAGCGACCATGCAGGAGGCCGTGCAGGCCGCCGATCGCCTCGCCAAGCCCGGCGACGTCGTCCTGTTGTCACCCGCCTGCGCGAGCTTCGATATGTTCGACGATTTTCAACATCGCGGTCGCGCCTTTGCCACCGCCGTCGCGGAGCTCGGCACATGAGCAGCGCGCCGTTCAGCGCCAGCGCCGCGGCCTCACGCACTCATGGCCGCGCCCGCCGCCGAGACCGGGTCGAGGCGCCGATCGACGGTCTCTTACTGACCGCTGTGCTCGGCCTCGTCGGTCTCGGGTTCGTGATGGTCGCTTCGGCCTCGCTGCCGATTGGGGCGCGCGACTACGCCGACCCCTTCTTCTATGTCGTGCGCCACGGTCTCGCGGTGGCGCTTGCGCTGACCTGTGGACTGGTCTGTTTTGCGATCCCGATTAAGGTCTGGGAGCGATCCGGGATCTGGCTCGTGCTCTTCACCTGCGGGCTCTTGTTGCTGGTGCTGGTGCCGGGCATCGGCCGCACGGTCAATGGCGCGACCCGCTGGATTCCGCTCGGGCCGATGAACCTCCAGCCCTCGGAGCTGATCAAGTTCGTCGCCGTCATCTATGTCTCGGGCTATCTGGTACGGCGCCAGGTCGAGGTCAGCACCTCGGTGCTCGGCTTCGTACGACCCATGGTGCTGATCGGCTTCGCCGCCAGCCTGATTATGGTGCAGCCGGACTTCGGCACCACGGCCGTCCTGCTTGCCACGGTGATGGCGCTCCTGTTGCTGGGCGGAGCGGCCTTGTGGCCGTTCATCCTGCTGTTCCTGGCCGTCGCGGTGGGGCTGACCCTGCTGATCTGGATCGAGCCATATCGACTTGAGCGCGTGACCTCATTCATCAACCCGTTTGATGACCCATTCAACACCGACTATCAGCTCAGCCACGCCCTGATCGCGATGGGCCGTGGCGAATGGCTCGGTGTCGGTCTCGGCAACGGGATTCAGAAACAGTTCTACCTGCCTGAGGCGCACACGGACTTCTTGCTCGCGGTCATCGGCGAGGAGCTGGGCGTGCTCGGTGTGTTGGCGGTGATCTTCACCTTCGCGCTGATCACCTGGCGAGCCTTCGCCATCGGCGCCCGAGCGCAGGCCCTCGGTGAGCCCTTCTCCGCATACGCGGCGCACGGATTCGGGCTGCTCATCGGGATGCAGGCATTCATCAGTGCTGGCGTCAATACAGGGCTGCTGCCGACCAAGGGACTCACCCTCCCCTTCGTGAGCTACGGCAGCAATGCGCTGATCGTCTCAGTGATGGTCGCCGCCTTCCTGTTGCGGATCGATTTCGAGCTGCGGCGCAAGGACGACAGGCCGCTACCACAGGCGGGGATCGACCGCAGCATGCGCGCCCCGGGAGGCATCCGATGGCGCCCACGATAGCGATCATGGCCGGGGGTACCGGCGGACATGTATTCCCAGCCCTAGCGGTGGCCGAGGCCTTGCGCGCGCGCGGGGCGCGGCCTTTTTGGCTCGGCACCCGCGCCGGTATCGAGGCGCGTCTGGTTCCCGAGCGCGGTTTTGAGATCGAATGGCTGTCCGTTTCCGGCATCCGTGGCAAGGGGCTGCGGACTTGGCTGGCCGCACCGTTGCGACTCGCCGGCGCGCTGGGCGAGGCGGCCGGCATCCTTAAACGGCGTGATCCGGCAGCCGTGCTCGGGATGGGCGGGTTTGCCTCCGGGCCCGGTGGCGTCATCGCCCGGCTGCAGCGCCGACCCCTGCTGATTCAAGAGCAAAACAGCGTGCCGGGGATGACCAACCAGTGGCTAGCGCGGGTCGCCGATCGCGTCTTCCAGGCCTTCCCCGAGAGCTTCCCGGCCGCACGCCAAGCCATCACCACCGGCAACCCGGTGCGACCGGAGATCGCCGCGCTGCCCGCGCCTCGCGTGCGCCTCGCCGAGCACAGCGGCCGCGCGCGGCTGCTGGTGCTCGGCGGCTCGCTCGGCGCCCAGGCGTTGAATGAGCGGCTTGCCCCGGCGCTTGCCCAGCTGCCGTCGACGCTGCGTCCCAGCGTGCGCCACCAGGCCGGGGAGCGCACCTTGGCGCTCGCCCGCGCGGCCTACGCCGAGGTCGGCATCGAGGCGGAGGTCACGGCCTTCATCGCCGATATGGCGGCCGCCTACGCCTGGGCCGATCTGGTCGTCTGCCGCAGCGGCGCGCTCACGGTCAGCGAGCTCGCTGCGGCAGGCTTGCCGGCCATCCTGATCCCCTATCCGCACGCGGTCGACGATCATCAGGTCGGCAACGCGCGTTGGCTGACCGAGGCCGGCGCTGCCCGACTCTTACCGCAACGCGAGATGAGCGTTGAACGGCTCGCGGACCTGCTGCATGGCCTGCTCGCCGACCCGGCTCAACGGCTGACGATGGCCGAGGCCGCGCGTGCAAAGGCTCAACCGGATGCCGCCGAGCGCATCGCCGAGGCCTGTCTGGAGCTGGCCCGATGAATGCCGCCCACCGCACCCACAGCGCCGCCAACATGGGTCGCATGCGACGCCTGCACTTCATCGGCATCGGCGGGGCCGGCATGAGCGGGATCGCGGAATTGATGGCGAACCTGGGCTACGAGGTGCAGGGCTCCGATCAGCGCGAGAACGATGTGATCCGTCGACTCGGCACGCTCGGCGTGGACTGTTTCATCGGTCATCGCGCCGAGCAGGTCGAAGAGGTCGATGCCGTGGTTGTCTCGACCGCGATCGACGAGAGCAACCCCGAGGTCTTGGCCGCGCGCGCCGCCCGCATCCCCGTGGTCCGCCGCGCCGAGATGCTGGCCGAGCTGATGCGCTTCCACTACGGCGTTGCGGTTGCCGGCACCCACGGCAAGACCACCACGACCAGCCTGATCGCCAGCGTGCTGGCGGAGGCCGATCTCGACCCGACCTTCGTCATCGGCGGTCTGCTCAACAGCGCCGGCGCCAACGCCCGTCTGGGCAGCAGCAAGTATCTCATCGCCGAGGCCGACGAGAGCGACGCGTCCTTTCTCTATCTGCAACCGATGATGGCGGTGGTCACCAACATTGACGCCGACCACATGCGCACCTACGGCAACGATTTTGACCGGCTGCGCAGCACCTTCAAGGCGTTCATCCATCACCTGCCCTTCTATGGGCTGGCGGTGCTCTGCGTCGATGATCCCGAGGTCGTGGCCCTGATCCCATCGATCTCGCGCCCGGTACGCACCTACGGCACCTCGGCCGACGCGGACGTGCGCGCGACCAACATCCAGCAGCACGGACTGCAGATGCGCTTCGACGTTCTGCACGCGGACGCTGAGCGAGCCTTCCCGGTGGTGCTCAACCTACCCGGGCGACACAATGTGCTCAATGCGCTTGCGGCGATCTCGATCGCACTCGAGCTCGGTGTCGAAGAGCGCGCGATTCAACAGGCGTTGAGGCGTTTCGCCGGGATCGGCCGACGCTTCGTGGTCAGCGAATGCAGCCTGGCGGATGGCCGCGAGGTCACGCTGATCGACGATTACGGCCATCACCCGCGCGAGCTCGCCGCGACCATCGAGGCTGCTCGGGGCGGCTGGCCCGGCCGGCGCTTGGTGCTGGTCTTCCAGCCGCACCGCTACTCGCGCACCCAGGAGCAATTCGAAGACTTCGCGCAGGTCCTCTCCGAGGTCGACCTGCTGGTGCTCTGCGAGGTCTATCCGGCCGGCGAGCAGCCGATCGCCGGCGCCGACGGGCGCAGCCTAAGTCGGGCCGTGCGCTCGCGCGGTCAGGTTGAGCCGGTGTTCGCCCAAGAGCTGAGCGAGGTGCCAGCGCTCCTCGAGGGCCTGATCGAGCCCGGCGACCTTCTGCTGATCTCCGGGGCCGGCGACATCGGCCAGCTCGCGGCGCGCCTGCCGCGCCTGCTGCAGGAGCTTCCGGCATGAGCGCCTCGACCTTACGCGGCACCCTCCTGCTGAATGAGCCCCTGGGCCGCTATACCAGCTGGCGCGTCGGCGGGCCGGCCAAACGCCTCTACCGTCCGGCCGACCAGGAGGATCTGGCGTGCTTCCTGGCGCAGCTCGACGCCGACGAGCCCCTATTCTGGCTTGGCCTGGGCAGCAATCTCCTCATGAGCGATGCAGGCTTCCCCGGCACGGTGATCCACACCCAAGGCTGCCTCAGTGCCATCACTCGGCTCGGCGACCAGGCATCGCAAGCCCTGATTCGCATCGAGGCCGGAGCCAGCTGTGCCAAGGTGGCGCGCTTCGCAAGCCGTTTGGGCCTGGTTGGCGCCGAGTTCCTCGCTGGGATTCCGGGCACCATGGGCGGGGCCCTGGCGATGAACGCCGGCGCCTGGGGAGGCGAGACCTGGCCGCTGGTGCGGCGCGTGCGCACCATCGACCGCTCGGGCGAGGTCCGCGATCACGCCCAAGACGCCTTCAACTTCAGTTATCGATCCGTCAGCGGCCCCGAGGGGGAGTGGTTCTTGGCCGCCGACCTGGCCCTCGAGCCGGGCGACACCGAGGCCGCACAGACGCGCATCAAGGAGCTCTTGGCGCGGCGCGCGGCGACCCAGCCAACCGGACTGCCGAGCTGCGGGTCGGTGTTTCGCAATCCACCCGGCGATCACGCGGCGCGACTGATCGAGGCTGCAGGCCTCAAGGGCCGTCGCCTGGGTGGCGCCGAGGTCTCGACCAAGCATGCCAACTTCATCATCAATCTCGGCGATGCCACCGCCACCGAGATCGCTGCCTTGATCGAGCTGGTACAAGACCAGGTCGAGCAACACAGCGGTATCCGGTTGCAACCGGAGGTTCGCCGCGTGGGGACCTTCTCATGAAGAGCCTGGCTCCAACGCCTTTCGATCCCGAGCGCTATGGCCGCGTCGCGCTGATCCTGGGTGGTCATTCGGCCGAGCGCGAGATCTCGCTGCGCAGTGGCCGCGCGGTATGGGATGCACTTCAGCGCCTCGGCATCGCGGTCACCGCCATCGACCCGGTCGATCATCCGGGCAGCGCCTGCTTTGCCGCGCTCAATCCCGAGCGATTCGATCGCGCCTTCATCATCCTTCACGGCCGCGGCGGCGAGGACGGACAGATCCAGGGCGCGCTTGAGAGCCTTGGACTGCCCTACACCGGCTCAGGCGTGCTCGGCTCGGCAATCGGCATGGACAAGTACCGCACCAAGCTGATTTGGGGCGGCGCCGGACTTCCGAGCGCTGAGTTCGCCTTGATCCTCGATGAGTCGGACCTCGATGCGGCAACGGCCCTCGGCTTTCCGCTGATGGTGAAGCCCGCCCATGAGGGCTCGAGCCTGGGTATGGCGCGCGCAGAGAACCGCGACGAGCTGCGCGAGGCCTGGCGCGCGGCAGCCGAGCTCGACGCCGTGGTCCTCGCCGAGCGCTGGCTAAGCGGCGCGGAGTACACCTGCGCGATCCTGGGCGAGCAGGCGCTGCCGCTGATCCGCCTCGAGACGCCGCATCTGTTCTATGACTTCGACGCCAAATATCAGGCCGATAGCACCTCCTATCTCTGTCCCTGCGGCCTGCCCGAGGCGCTGGAGGCCGAGTATCAGACGCTTTGCTTGCGCGCCTTCCGCAGCGTCGGCGGCAGCGGCTGGGGTCGCGTCGACTTTATGCTCGATGCCGATGGCAGCCCGCGCTTGCTCGAGGTCAACACCATCCCTGGGATGACCGACCACAGCCTGGTGCCGATGGCCGCCAAGGCCGCGGGGATCGACTTCGATCAACTCTGCGCCAGCATCCTCGAGACCAGCCTGCCGGAGGATGCCTCCCATGGTTGACGCGCATCCGCAGCAACGCTTGAGCGCGCGTCCAATGAGTCAGCTCGCCCTGCTCGCACGGCTGCTCACCGCGGTGGTCCTCAGCACCGCGCTCATCGGCGCCGGCTGGATCGCACTGCAATGGGAACCGACCCTACTTCCGGTGCGTGTCGTGACCATCGCCGGCGAGATGCATGGACTCTCGCGCGAGGCCCTGCAGCAGACCATCAGCGATGAGATCAGCGGCGGCATCCTGACGCAGGACCTGCGCCTGCTGCGCGAGCGCGTCCAGGCCCTGCCCTGGGTCGAGCGCGCGAGTGCGCGGCGCGTCTGGCCGGATCGCATCGAGGTGGAGGTTCACGAGCACAACGCGCTGGCGCGTTGGAACGAGAACGGATTGGTGAGCGAAGAGGGCGTGGTCTTCCGCCCCAACGACGGCCGTCTACCCGCGGGACTGGCCCGGCTCGGCGCCGCTGATGATGCGCTCGCGCCTGAGGTCGTCGCGCGCTTCCTCGACTGGGGGCCGCAGCTGCTCGCGCTCGGGCTGATCGTTGATGGTGTGCGGCGAGACGCCCGCGGCGATTGGTCGATCGAGCTGCTCGGCGGCACCGAGGTCATGCTCGGAACCGACGACGTCGAGCAGCGACTCGAGCGCCTGATCGCTGCCTATGGCGAGATCGAGGCCATCGGCATCCCGACCCGCCTCGACCTGCGCTACAGCAACGGCCTCGCCGTGCGCTGGCTACCAAGCAACGGTATCAGCGACGGGCCGAAGCGCATCGCGGCCAACTGATCATATTTCTGGAGCAGACCCTGCATGGCAAGACGCAGTGAGAAGAACCTGGTCGTCGGACTCGACATCGGCACCTCGAAGGTCGCCGCCCTGGTCGGAGAGATCAGACCCGATGACACCATCGAGGTCATCGGCATCGGCACCCATCCCTCGCACGGCCTGAAAAAGGGCGTGGTGGTCGACATCGAGTCAACGGTGCAATCGATCCAACGCGCGGTTGAAGAGGCCGAGCTGATGGCCGGCTGTGAGATCCATTCGGTCCATGCCGGCATCGGCGGCAGCCACATCCGCAGCCGCAACAGCGATGGCGTCACCGCGATCAAGGATCACGAGGTGACCCAAAACGACGTCGACCGCGTGATCGACGCGGCCCGTGCCGTCGCCATCCCCGCCGACCAGAAGATCCTCCATATCCTGCCGCAGGAATTCATCATCGATGATCAGGACGGCATCCGCGAGGCGATCGGCATGTGCGGGGTCCGCCTCGAGGCGCGTGTGCACATGGTCACCGGGGCCGTCAGCGCCGCGCAGAACGTGGTCAAGTGCATACGCCGCTGCGGCCTCGAGGTCGACAACCTGGTGATCGGCCAGCTCAGCTCCTCGCTCGCGGTGCTCAAGGACGATGAGAAGGAGCTCGGCGTCTGCATGATCGATATCGGCGGCGGCACCACCGACCTGGCCGTGTTCACCGATGGGGCCATTCGCCACATCTCGGTGATCCCGATCGCCGGCGACCAGGTCACCAACGACATCGCCGTCGCGCTGCGCACGCCGACCCAGCACGCCGAGGCGATCAAGATTGCCCATGGCTGCGCGCTGCCCTCGCGCGCCGGCCAGGACAGCATCGAGGTGCCGAGCATCGGCGAGCGCCCGCCGCGACAGCTCTCGCGCCAGACGCTCGCCGAGGTCATCGAGCCTCGCTACGAAGAGCTCTTGAACCTGCTCCAGGGCGAGCTGCGCCGCAGCGGGTTCGAAGAACTGATCGCCGGTGGTGTCGTGCTCACCGGCGGCAGCGCGAAGATGGAAGGCATTGTGGACCTTGCCGAGGAGGTCTTCCATATGCCCGTGCGACTCGGCCTTCCCCAGTCGGTCACTGGAATGGACGACACCATCGCCGATCCGGCCTATTCGGCCGGCGTCGGTCTGCTGATCTACGCCAAGCAGCACCGCTTCACCGGTACCGCGGAGCACCAGAGCACGGGCGTGTGGGGGCGCCTGCGCAACTGGCTGAGCGGCAGCTTCTAGCGATGGGGATCGGGCGAAATCACCCCTGCGGCCCGAGGGGAAACCGTGCAACTGCAGCAACCCAAAACAACCAATCCGCGAGGTAACGACGATGAGCTTCGAGCTAATGGACACCCAGACACAAAACGCCGTCATCAAGGTCATTGGCGTCGGCGGTGGTGGCGGTAATGCCGTCAATCACATGGCCGCCGCGAACATCGAGGGCGTGGAGTTCATCTGCGCCAACACCGACGCCCAGGCTCTGGAAAATGTCTCGATCAAGACCGTGCTGCAGTTGGGTGCTGGCATCACCAAAGGCCTGGGTGCCGGCGCCGATCCCGACGTCGGGCGCCGCGCCGCTGAAGAAGACCGCGACCGAATCAAGGATGTACTCGATGGCGCCGACATGGTCTTTATCACCGCGGGCATGGGTGGTGGCACCGGCACCGGCGCGGCACCGATCGTCGCCTCCGTGGCCCGAGAGCTTGGCATCCTCACCGTGGCCGTGGTCAGCAAGCCCTTCGTCTTCGAAGGCGGCAAGCGCGCGCGCGTCGCAAACGACGGCATCGTCGAGCTCGAGAAGCACGTCGATTCCCTGATCACCATCCCGAATGACAAGCTGCTCGCCGTGCTCGGCAAGGAGATGACGCTGCTGGACGCCTTCAGCGCTGCCAATGACGTCCTGCTGAATGCCACCCAGGGCATCGCCGAGCTGATCACCCGCCCGGGCTTGATCAACGTCGACTTCGCCGACGTCAAGACCGTGATGTCGGGCATGGGTGTCTCGATGATGGGCACCGGCTCGGCCACGGGCGAGAACCGCGCCCGCGAGGCCGCCGAGAAGGCGATCAACAGCCCGCTGCTGGAGGATATCGATCTCGCCGGCGCCAACGGCATCCTGGTCAACATCACCGCCGGCATGACCCTGACGATTGGGGAGTTCGACGAGGTCGGCAACACGGTGCGTGACTTCGCTGATGACAACGCCACCGTGGTCGTCGGCACCGTCATCGACCCCGAGTTGGAAGACGAGCTGCGCGTCACCGTGGTCGCGACCGGACTTGGCGACCGTCGCGCCGAGCGCTTGGCGGCGCGCGGCGGCGAGCCGAAGATGCGTCTGGTGGACACCGAGCGCACCGAGAGCAGCCCCAACTACCGCGACATGGACCAGCCCGCCTACATCCGTAACAAGCGCGCCGCCGCCGGCGGGGGCGAGGCGACCGCGGCCGACTTGGACTATCTCGATATTCCAGCCTTCTTGCGCAGGCAAGCCGATTGATCCGACGCTGATCTAGGACAAGCCCTAGGGTGGATTATCGGAGATAAATCAGAGAGTTCACTTGCGATAACATTCAATGCTTGATAAAAATCCGGGAAAACCCTAACATGCTTGAGCATTGATAGGTGCACAGCGCCAGGTCCCCAGGATGGGGCCCCGCTGGCGTGCTGCAGCGAACGTCTCAACAGTGGCTCGGCGCCTCGGCGCCGCGGCCACCACGCTCGGAGGAGCGCCAATGATCCGCCAGCGAACGCTCAAAAATGTGATTCGTGCAACCGGCGTCGGCCTGCATACTGGCGAGA
Organism: uncultured Halochromatium sp.; assembly: GCA_964617675.1. Taxonomy (GTDB): domain Bacteria; phylum Pseudomonadota; class Gammaproteobacteria; order Chromatiales; family Chromatiaceae; genus Lamprobacter. Next base: position 31,285 of record CAZTYV010000009.1, read on the forward strand.
AGGTCTTCTTGACGCTCCGCCCAGCGGCTGCAGACACCGGCATCGTCTTTCGTCGCACCGACCTCAGCCCGATCGTCGATATTCAAGCCAATCCGCTGAACGTCGGTGACACCCGGCTCTCAACGACCTTGACCAACGGCGACGTGCGCGTCTCAACCGTCGAGCACCTCCTCTCGGCGTTCGCGGGTCTCGGCATCGACAACGCCTTCGTCGACCTGAGCGCGGCCGAAGTGCCGATCATGGACGGCAGTGCGGCACCGTTCGTGTTCCTGCTGCAATCGGCCGGCATCGAGGAGCAGAATCGACCGCGGCGCTTCATCAAGATCACGAAGCCGATCCTGGTTGAAGACGACGACAAATACGCGCGATTCGAGCCCTTCGAAGGCTTCAAGGTGGCGTTTTCGATCGACTTCGACCACCCTGTCTTCGCCTCGCGGCTGCAAACCGCAAGCATCGACTTCTCAACCACGTCGTTCGTCAAGGAGATCAGCCGCGCGCGCACCTTTGGGTTCTTGCGCGACATCGAAGCCCTACAGCAGCAGAATTTGGCGCTTGGCGGCAGCCTCGATAACGCGGTCGTCGTCGACGATTTCCGCGTCCTGAACGAGGGTGGCCTGCGCTACGACGACGAGTTCGTCAAGCACAAGATCCTTGATGCGATCGGGGACCTCTACCTCCTCGGCCATCCGCTGATCGGTGCCTTCCATGGCCACAAGTCAGGCCATGCCCTGAACAACCGTTTACTGCGGACCCTGCTCGCCGACCAGTCGGCGTGGGAAGAGGTCACCCTCGACGAGCGCGTCGAGCTGCCGAGCCACTACGGCCAGCCCGTGCCAGTGGCAGGCTGAGCGGTAGCGAGCGGCCTAGGACGGCGAGCGTCCGAGTGTACGCGCGAGGCGGGTCAGCGCTGAGGATAGTGCTGAGCGGCCCGTCTCGGGCCCTGTTGTTTGCGACGTCGGCTCAGCGTCGGCGTGCAACCTAGGAGCAGGATGCACGACAGGGAGTACTGGCAGCGTGGTCGGGCCCGTTGGCAAGACCCGCACCCGGTAGGTCTTGGCCTCAACGCCTTCGGCGGCGAGGCCGGCGATGAGATCATCACTAAGAAACCGAAAACGGTCGACCCACACGGGGGAATCAACAAAAAGGGTGAGCTCACCCGCGCGAAGCACGGCTTGTTGGCAATGCCCAGCCACCTCGGCTGGGAGTTGACGGCGGACCCGGCTGAGCAGGCGCTCGCGCCGCTCGATCTCTTCGAGCAGTGCGGCAACCGGCTCGCTTGCGCGTAAATGCCGGCGAATGTGTGACGTGGACTTTCGCATCACCCAAGCGTCGGTGCTTTCAACAACGATGTCCAGCCCGCGACTCGGCTCTGCGGTTTCTCAGGCAGCGCGGTGATGCCTGTGCATGAACAGGGCCTCGGGGGCGGAGAGCGGCTCGGGCGACCTCCGTCCAGCTCTGCGAACGACGAATACTGCTCGGAGAAACGATGCAACGGCTCAACGACAGTGGCTTCCAGTCTGGCTACAGCTCCGTAGCCCTCCTCGCCGCGATGGCGCTTGCCGTCCTCGCTGGAACAACGGGTTTCTGGCTCGGCAATCAAAGACTTACCGCTAACGAAACAGCAGATCTTCAAACCATACTCACCCATCTCGACGCGCGCGGCGCCACCGCCCCAACCGCGGCCGACCAAGCCAACGCCGACCTCGACGGCATGGCCATCCGCTTAGGACAACTGCAGGCCGAGATCATTCGCATCAATGCACTCGGGCAGCGACTCGTCGAGATGTCCGGTCTCGACAGCGACGAATTCGACTTCCTGCATCCAGCCCCTTCCGGCGGCCCTGAGGCCGTCAACCTCCGTGAAAACAAGGTCGATGAGGTCGCGCAGGACCTGGCGAAGGTGCTCGCCGAGATCGACGACCGCAAGCGCAAGCTGGTGCTGCTCGAAACCCTCATCATGGAGCGTGACCTCAAGAGCCACGCGATCCCCGACGGCTGGCCGCTCACCACGGGCGGTGTCGTCACCTCCACCTTCGGCATGCGCCGGCATCCGATCAGTGGCCGGCGCAGTATGCACATGGGTATCGATATCGCCGGCAAACACGGCGCCGATATCGTCGCAATGGCCGACGGACTCGTCATCTTCTCGGGGCGCAAGAGCGGCTACGGAAAGATCGTCGAGATTCGACATCCCAATGGACTCGAGACGAGGTACGCACACAACTCGCAAAATCTCGTCACTGAGGGTGATCTGGTGACCAAGGGCGAGGTCATCGCCAAGCTCGGCTCGACCGGCCGCTCCACGGGTCCCCATGTGCACTTCGAGGTCCGGCGCAATGGCGAGGCGCTGGACCCGATGCGCTACCTCGACCTGAGCGAGCGCTCGCGTCTGGCCCGCCTCTGACCAACGCTTAGACAACCACGGGCGCACCTAAACGCAGCCAGGGCATAACCGGGACACAATTGGGACACCGCCGTCGAGTCGACCCCCGGCGAGCCAGGGCACTGCGCCCATAACGCTCGACCCTGTAGCAACACCCCGGCCCGATCACGCCGGGGGCCTCCGCGAGAGGCCCCCGGCGTTCTTGATTCCAGCCCCTCGACAGCGAAGCGTCCTGCGGTTGCGCGGCGACTCCGGTATCATTTCGCCAATTTTCCTGCCTAACACCCGACAAAAGAGCCCCAATCATGGCCCTACGCCTTTTCCGAAAGGTCTTCGGCAGCCGTAATGAGCGTTTGGTCAAGCGGTTGATGAAGTCCACCGAGCAGATCAATGCGCTCGAGGAGAGCCTCTCGTCACTCTCCGACGCGGACCTGCAAGCACGGACCCAACAGTTTCGCGACCGGCTCACCGAGGGCTCGGCCCTCGATGAGCTGCTACCCGAGGCCTTCGCCGTCGTGCGCGAGGCCGGCAAGCGCGTGCTCGGCATGCGCCACTTCGATGTTCAGCTGGTCGGCGGCATGGTGCTGCACAATGGCAAGATCGCCGAGATGCGCACCGGTGAGGGTAAGACCCTGGTCGCCACCCTCGCCGCCTATCTCAACGCCCTGCCCGGAAAAGGGGTGCACATCGTCACCGTCAACGACTATCTGGCCCGCCGGGATGCGGCCTGGATGGGTCAGATCTATCACGCGCTTGGCCTCAGCGTCGGCGTCATCAACAGCTCCGGCGGCATGGGGCCGGACAACGCCTCCTTCCTGTTCGACCCGAGCTTCGAGCCCGCCGAGCAGGACGGCCATCGGCATCTGCGCCCCTGCACACGCCGCGAGACCTATCATGCCGACATCACCTACGGGACCAACAACGAGTTCGGCTTCGATTACCTGCGCGACAACATGGCGTTCACGCCCGAGCAGCGGGTGCAGCGCGACCCCTACTACGCAATCGTCGATGAGGTGGACTCGATCCTGATCGATGAGGCGCGCACGCCGCTGATCATCTCTGGCCCCTCGGAGGGCAACACGGCGCTCTATACGCAGATCGACACCATCATCCCGGGCCTCAAACGCCAGGAGCCGATCAAGAACGAGGAGGGTCAGCCCGACTTCGGCCCCGGCGACTACTCGGTCGACGAGAAGGCGCGCCAGGTCTACCTCAGCGAGGAGGGCCATGAGCGAGTTGAGCAGCAGCTCGCGGAGATGGGCCTGCTCGGCGAGGGCGAGAGCCTTTATGACGCCGGCAACATCGTGTTGATGCACCACGTGTACGCGGCGCTGCGTGCGCACGCGCTGTTCCAGAAGAACGTGGACTACATCGTCCGCGACGGGCAGATCATCATCGTCGATGAGTTCACCGGACGCACCATGCCCGGGCGGCGCTGGTCCGAAGGGCTGCATCAGGCGGTGGAGGCCAAAGAAGGGGTCGCGATCCAGCAGGAGAACCAGACCCTGGCCTCGATCACCTTCCAGAACCTGTTCCGGCTCTA
>CAZTYV010000010.1:0-18457 GCA_964617675.1 uncultured Halochromatium sp.
TGAATAACCTGATCTTCGTCGCCTTCACCGTGCTGGTGCTGTTCGGCACCCTGGCACCCCTGATCTACGAGGCCTTCGACCTCGGCAAGATCTCGGTCGGCTTCCCCTGGTTTAACAAGATGTTCGTCGCCTTGGCGCCCTTCCTCGCGCTGCTGTTGGGGATCGGGCCGGCCACACGCTGGAAGCATGACGAGCCCTGGCGCCTGACCAAGCTGCTCTGGCTGGCGTTCGCGCTCAGCATCGGCGTGCTGGTCGTGACCTCGATGTCTTCGGTCGGTGGCGACGATCTCTGGGTGCCGATCGGCATCGCATTGGCGGCCTGGCTCCTGTTCTCGCATCTGACCATCGTGCGCGATCGTCTTAAGCACAAGCAGGGCGGCTGGCGGCAGGCCCTGGCGGCCGACTTCAGCGGCAACGGCCGCAGCTTCTACGGCATGGTCGTCGCTCACCTGGGGGTCGCGATGTTCATCGTCGGCGTCACCATGGTCTCGAATCACCAGATCGAGAGGGATCTGCGCATGTCGCCGGGCGACAGCCACGAGATGGCCGGCTATCGCTTCGAGTTCCTCGGCGCGAAGAAGGTCGACGGCCCGAATTACCGCGCCGATCAAGGGCACTTCAAGGTCTACCGCGGCGAGCGGCAGATTGCCGAGCTTTACCCAGAGAAGCGCTCCTATCTGGGTGGCGGTATGCCGATGACCGAGGCGGCCATCGACGCCGGCTTCTTCCGCGACGTCTATGTCTCGCTCGGCGAGGCCGTCGGCGGTGGCGACTGGGCGCTACGTCTCTACTACAAGCCCTATGTGCGCTGGATCTGGCTCGGCGCGGCGCTGATGGCCCTCGGCGGCACGATCGCGGTCTCCGACCGTCGCTATCGCACCGCCCGCGCGCGCAGCACGGTGCCGAGCGACGCGCTCGGCGCCAAGGCCTGATAGGAGCCTGATGCATGTCAAAATCCGTCCGCTTCCTCTTGCCGCTGGCCGTCTTCGGCGCCTTGGTCATCCTCTTGGTCATCGGTCTCGGCAAGGACCCGAGCAAGGTGCCCTCGCCATTGATCGGAAAACCGGTCCCCGAGTTCAGCCTGCCGGAGCTCACCGACCCCAGTCGCAGCGTCGACGACCAGGATCTCAAGGGGAAGATCTCGCTGGTCAACGTCTGGGCCTCCTGGTGCAGCTCATGCCGGGCCGAGCATCAAGCCCTAATGGCCTTATCGGAGCTGCCCGATTTCCAGATCGTCGGCCTCAACTGGAAGGACGATGCGCAGGACGCGCTCGCCGTGCTGCGCATGACCGGGAACCCCTACGCGATGAACGGCTACGATCCGAGCAACAAGGTCGGTCTGCACTGGGGCGTCTACGGCGCGCCGGAGACCTTCGTCGTCGATCAGCACGGGATCATCCGCTACAAGCACATTGGCCCCATCGATCGCCAGGTCTGGGAAGAGACCCTGCAGCCGTTGGTTGCCCAGCTCAAGGCCGAGGGATGAGATGATAAGACTGATGAGATCGCTCGCACTCGGCCTGGTCCTGCTGCTCGGCAGCGGCGCCCTGGGTGCCTACACCCTCGAGGAGTTTGAGTTCGAGAGCCCCGAGCAGCAGGCCGAGTTCCGCGACCTGATCGCGAAGCTGCGCTGCCTGGTCTGTCAGAACGAGTCGCTGGCCGGCTCTCAGGCAGAACTTGCGCAAGACCTGCGCAACGAGGTCTACCGGATGATGCGCGCCGGGCAGTCGCAGGACGAGATCCTGGATTTCTTGGTCGACCGATACGGCGACTTCGTGCTGTATGATCCGCCGCTGAAGCCTTCAACCTATCTGCTCTGGTTCGGCCCCTTCGTGCTCATCGGTATCGCTGGATTCGCCGTGGCGCGCACCCTGATGCACAAGAAGCAGTCCGCCGATGCACCCATCTCCGAGACCGAGCGAGCGCGTCTCCAGGCCTTGCTCGACCATCAGACCGACCGCTCGAACACCGGCACCCGATCGACCTAGCCCGCACGCCATCTGCTCATGACCATCTTCTGGATCCTCGCCGCTGGGCTCGCCGGCCTGGCGGTCCTCTTCGTTGTCGCGCCGCTACTGCAGGCCTCATTCGCGCAGGGATCGTCCTCACCATCGGACGGCGTCGATGGCGAGGCCGATCAGGCCCGCCACAACCTCGCCCTGTTCAAGCAACAGATCGCCGAGCTTGATGCCGATCTGGAGAGCGGAAAGCTCGACCAGACCCTGTACGAGTCCGCGCGACGGGATCTGGAGCGCCAACTGCTGCATGACCTGGGCGACAGCGATCCCCTCACGGCGGTTGCCGGTGTTAGCGCTGGGCAGCGCCGCTACCGGCTTCCTGGTCCGCGTCTCACCGCACTAGCGCTCCTGATCGCGGTGCCGCTGGCGGCCTGGGCGCTCTACGGTCTAATCGGCAATCAGGCCATCATCCCGCAGCTCGAGCGCCTTGCGGCGACCGGTGGAAACGGGGCTCAGCATGGCGGCGCGGGCGCCGAGCTACCGCCGATCGAAGAGCTGATCGCCCGTCTGGAGCAGCGCCTTGAGCAGCAGCCCAATGACGCCGAGGGCTGGATGATGCTCGGGCGCACCTACTTCGCCACCGGTAACCGCCAAGGCGCCGAGGATGCGCTCGCGCGTGCCTACGACCTGACTCCCAACGATCCGATGATTGTGCTCGCCTATGCCGAGTCGATCGCGACCAACAACGACAACCAGCTCGAGGGCCGCCCGGCCGAGCTGATCTCCGAGGCCCTCGAGCTCGAGCGGCCAGTTCCAATCGGCGGCGACCACCTGGCGCAACCTCCTGGAGCAGGTCGGTCCTGAGAGCGAGGACGCAGCTGAGCTGCGCACCCTGATCGACGAGGCCGAGCTGCGCGCTGGATTGCCCGCGGATGCGACGCGGGTTGCCCAGCAGGCAGCCGATGCGCAGGGCGACCCGATCTCGACCGAGTCCGCTCGCCCGAGCGGGGACAAGCCCGAGCAGCTGAATCAGGTCGGCGGGGCCGAGGACGCGGGCGCGGAGGACGCTGCTGCCAAGACCAGCAACAGCGGTGAGGCGCCGAGCGAGCCCCCTGCAGCACCCCCAGCAGCACCCCCAGCAAGCGCCGCCAGCGACGACACAGGGTCCGCAGCCAGCGAGGACGCCGTGGCCGGCCCTGGCCTTCGCGTGCAGGTCGCCTTGGCGCCGGGGCTCAACGGCCGTCTACCGCCGAGTACCCCAGTGTTCATCTACGCCAAGGCCGCCTCGGGTCCGCCCATGCCGCTGGCGGTTCAGCGTGCAACGCTGGCGGATCTGCCGCTCGAGGCTCGACTCGATGACAGCATGGCGATGATGCCGGCGATGCAGCTCTCGAACTTTCCTCAGGTCATCGTCGGCGCTCGCGTCTCCCCGTCCGGACAGGCGATGCCACGGCCCGGCGATCTGCAAGGAGAGACCGGACCCGTCGCCAGCGACAGGGCCGCGCCGGTCGGCGTCGAGATCAACCGAGTCATCCCCTGATCCGCTCGCTGGCGCCGAGCGCCTAGCCCCGGCGCATCACAGATGCCGGACCCATCCACCCCGAGCGGTGCTCGGCTCGCGCGGGCGCTGGGCTCGAGCGCGTTGCGCCAACTCCTCATCCTGGCGCTCGCCGTCTCGATCCTGCCGCTGGCGGGTGCGTTGCTGAGCGATGCACCGCTCGGCGATCTGCTGTCTTTCCCGCTGACCGAGCGCGCCTGGGACCCGGCCCCAGCCGATGAGCAGGTCACGGCGCTCGCCAACGGGACCACCCTGCTGCTGCTCGCGAGCTTGCTATGGCTGATCTGGCCGCGGCGAATGCGCGGGGGCATCGGTGCGATCGGCCCCGTGCACGATGGGGCGCGTGATGGGGCGGGCGACCGGGGGCGCAACTGGGGGCGCCGGCAGCAGCGCTGGCCAAGATACGGTTGGCTTAGCCCGCTGTTCCTGTTCGCGGCGCTGATCGCGCTCGACGGCGCGGCATCGAATGCAGCGATCGGGCTGGTGACGCTGGGCCTGACGCTGCTCGTCAACGCCGATACCGAGCGTCGCACCGGGCAGAGCCTGATCAGCCAGCGTCGCGGCTACTTCCTCGCACTCTTCCCGCTTAGCCTCGCGGCGGGATGGCTGTGCCTCTACTGGCCCAACCTGTTCCTTGGGCTCTGGACCTATCCACCCGCCACGGAGCCGATCCCCTTCGCGCTCGGAAAGTCGCTGGACTATGCCACCCTGCTGCCGGCGCTAATGAGCCTGCGCCAGTGGCTCGCCTCCTTCCCTTGGCTGCTGAGGCTGAGCAGCGCTGGACGGCCACTGGCGAGCACCGACCGAACGATCGGCGCCCGAGCGATCGGGACCGAAGAGGGCTGGCTGCTGATCGCGGCCGCCTGTTTCGCGCTCGCGGCGGGGCCCATCTGGCCGGACGCCCTCTTTGCCGTGTTCGTCGCCGCGCCCGCCGCGCTCGCCCTCGGCACCCAGATCGCCCGCGGGCAGGCCACCAGCCTGGCCGCTGAGCCGACCGGAGATTGGAGCCGCCCCTTGCTGAGCAGCCTGGCTGCCCTGCTGATCATGGCCATTGGGCAGTCGTTGAATCTGCTGTTGGGCGGGGCTTGGGTCTACCAGCTTCCGCTGCTCGCCGGCCCCATGGTCCTTGGGCTGCCCGCAGTGGCCTGGTCGGTGGCGATCCCGCTGGCACTCCTCGGGCTGTGGCTCGCCGATCAGCTGAGCGAGCCCTTCCGTCAACGACCCCAGCCGCCACCCTTTCGGTCGCGCTCGCCGTTGCAGGTGCCACTCGTCGATCTCCTGAAGACCAAGAACGGCCGCTAGGCAGAAGCCAGATCGGCCGCCTCCGCACGATGCCCGTGCTTCAATCTATACTATTGCGCTTGGTACGCAGTTGGGCTCGTTCAATGGATGTGTTTCCCGGGCGAATCCTCATCGTCGACGATGATCCAGCCAGCATCGAGCTGATCGCGAACCTGTTTCGTGGCCAGTACGAGATCCTCTTCGCGCTCTCGGGCGAGAAGGCCCTCGAGCTCGCGGCCGAGGCGAAACCCGACCTCATCCTGCTCGATATCATGCTGCCCGGCATGGATGGCTTCAGCACCTGTGCTCGGCTCAAGGCCGACCCATTGACAAGCACCATCCCGGTCCTGTTCATCACCGGGCGCGATGATACGGCCGCCGAGACGCGCGGCCTCGAGCTCGGCGCGATGGACTACATCACCAAACCGATCAGTCCCGTTGTCTTGAAGGCCCGGGTACGCAATCAGATCGAGCTCAAACAGGCGCGCGACCGGCTCGCGGAGCTGGCAACCACCGATGGTCTGACCGGCATCGCCAACCGCCGACGCTTCGACGAGTTCTTCGCCCACGAGTGTGGACGCCATGCACGGGCGAAGGCAAAACTGGGTCTGATCATGGTCGATATCGACCACTTTAAGGCGTTCAACGACACCTACGGGCACGTCCTCGGCGATGACTGCCTCTGTGCCGTCGCAAAGGCACTGACACAGACCTTCCGACGCAGCACCGATCTCGTGGCCCGCTACGGCGGCGAGGAATTCGCCTGCGTCCTCACCGATAACCCAAGTGCCGAGCACAGCCTTGCGCTTGCCGAGCGGGCGCGCAGCCAGGTCGCAGCACTGGGCTTCCCGCACAGCCGCTCGCCGACGGCGGCTCATGTCACGATCAGCCTGGGCATCATCACCGCCTGCTGTCATCAGGATGTCAGTCCATCGATGCTGGTGCAGCAGGCGGATCGACAGCTCTACCAGGCAAAGGCTGCAGGCCGTAATCGCAGCGCGCTTGCCGTGGACCTGAACTGTTGACGAGGTTCCGCCTGCTGCTTGTCTCGACGCTGCTGGCGGCGACGACAGCAGCACCGATGCCCGTCCTTGCCCAGGCTCCCGCTTCGGTAACAGCTCACGATCAAGCTCAGCGTCAGGCCGGCACCGAGCCGAGCCCGGCAGAGCCCGCGGGACCGGGGAAGCTCGAGCAGGTCACCCTGCAGCTGCGTTGGACCCATCAGTTCCAGTTCGCCGGCTACTATGCCGCCCAGGCCAAGGGCTTCTATCGCGATGCGGGCTTGGAGGTCATCATCCTCGAGCGATCGGCGCGCCAGGACCCGGTCCAGGCCGTGGTCGACGGCGATGCTGACTATGGCGTGACCAACACCGAGCTGCTGTTGCGCGCGGGTGACGGTGCGCCCATCGTCGTGCTCGCCGCGATCTTTCAGCATTCCCCGCTGGTGATGCTCGCGCGCGAGCACAGCGAGATCTTTACCCCGCACGACCTGATCGGCGCCCGAGTGAAGATGACCAGCGAATCGCGAGACGCGGAGCTGCTGGCAATGCTCGCCATGGAGGGGGTCGACCTCAGCGAGCTGGATCTCACCGACGGCGAGGTTGGACGAGCCGATTATCTCAACCCCGAGATCGACGCGCTCAGCGCCTATGTGACCAACGAGCCCTATTACCTGCGCCAGCGTGGCGAGCGCTACCAGCTCCTCTGGCCGAGGCGCTACGGCGTCGACTTCTATGGTGACAGCCTCTTCACCAGTCGCGACGAGCTCAAGAGGCACCCGAAGCGTGTCGAGGCCTTCCTGCGGGCTAGCCTGGCCGGGTGGCGTTATGCCATGTCGCATCCGGAAGAGATCATTGCGCTGATCCACGAGCGCTGGAATCCGAACAAGACCTTAGACCACTTACGCTATGAAGCCGAGACCATGCGCGAGCTGATCCAACCGGATCTGGTCGATATCGGCTACATGAATCCCGGGCGCTGGCAGCATATCGTCGAGACCTACGTCAGCCTGGGGCTCCTGCCCGCCGATTTTTCGCTCCAGGGTCTGCTCTATCAGCCCGGTCAGAGGTCTGACCTGGGTTGGGCCTACCGAACCCTGGCCATCGTGGCGGTCTTGCTGCTCGTCACCGGCTCGATTGCGCTCTATGTACTCGCCCTCAACGGACGCTACCGGCGCGCACTCGCGCAGAATGCCCAGGCGATCGACGCACTCGCCTACCAGAGCCGCTTCCAGGCGATGGTGACAGAGCTCTCGACCGATTTGATCAGCGCCGCCCCGAGCAACATCGACGCGAAGATCAACGGTTTCCTCGAGCGTACCGCCCAGTTCTTCGAGGTCGATCGAAGCTACCTCTTCCGCTTCTCGAGCGACCTCAAGCGCATGCAGAACACCCACGAGTGGTGCGCAGCCGGTATCGACTCCTTTCTGAACGATAACATCGTCGACACCGATGCCCTGCCCTGGTGGAAGCACCAAGTGCTGACGCGCGACCACATGCTCATACCCAGCATCGACGCCTTGCCCAAGGAGGCACAGGCCGAGCGCCGAGAGTTTGGCCGGCAGTCCATCCAATCGCTCCTGACGGTGCCCATCCGCATCGGTGATCAAGTCGTCGGCTTCTTTGGCTTCGACAGCGTGCGCCGGCAATGCACGTGGAGCGAAACGCAGGTCTCTTTTCTCGCCATCCTTGCCAACCTGCTCGCCGAGGCCGAGCTGAAGATGCGGCAGGAGCGCGAGCTGCTAGGCGCCAAACACAAGGCCGAAAGCGCGACCGAGGCCAAGAGCCGATTCCTGGCCAATATGAGCCATGAGATCCGCACGCCGATGAACGCGATCATGGGCATGGCCCAACTTGCGCTGCGCCAAGGCCCGAGGCCCGAGATCCGCGAGCGGCTGACCCAAATCCATGAGGCTGCGCAGTCCCTGCTGCAGATCATCAATGACATCCTCGACCTCTCCAAGGTCGAGGCTGGGAAACTTGAGCTCGACTGTGTCCCGTTCGAGCTCGAGACGGTGCTCGAGCGGGTGCACAATCTGGTCGTGGCCGCGGCAGCGCCCAAGGACCTCGAGGTTCGCTTCATGGTCGACCGCTCGATCCCCCGGTATCTCATTGGTGATGCGCTCCGTCTGCGCCAGGCCTTGCTCAACCTGGCCGGGAACGCGGTGAAATTCACCGAGCGCGGCGCTGTCGAGGTCCGTATTCAGCAGGTCGCGCAAGACGCGTCCTCGGTGCGCCTCGGCTTCACCATCAGCGACTCCGGCATCGGCATCGATGCCGAGAAGATGCCGATGCTCTTCGACCCCTTCTGGCAAGCCGATAGCTCGACCACGCGGCGCTACGGGGGGACCGGTCTCGGACTGCCGATCACCAAGGAGCTGGTCGCGCTGATGGGAGGCCAGATCGAGGTTGAAAGCGAGCTCGCGAAGGGTAGCCGCTTCAGATTCGAGCTGAGCTTCCCACGCGCGAGCGTCGAGCAGGTTGCTCGCATCCAAGCCGACGAGACGGCGCGATGCGCATCGCTCGATCAGCGCGATCGCGACCGTTTCAGGGGCCGGCGGGTCTTGGTCATCGAGGACAATGCGCTCAACCGGGAGCTCGCCATGGCGTTACTGACCGAGCTCGGCATCGAGACCGAGGTGGCCGGCAATGGTGACGAAGGCATCCGTATGGCGTCCGCCCAGCGTTTCGACCTGATCCTGATGGATATTCAGATGCCCGAGATGGATGGCCTCACAGCGGCACGGTTGATCCGCGCGAAGGGACCGACCCGCAACTGGCTGCACCCCGACGCTAGCCCAGCTGACGTGCCGATCATCGCGCTGACCGCCCATGCCAGCGACGGCGACTACCAGCGTAGCCTCGAGGCAGGGATGAACGACCACCTGACCAAACCGATCGACGTCTACAAGCTTCGCCAGATCCTGACGCGTTGGCTGCCGGCAGGCACGCCCCTGTCAACCCAGAGCGCGGAGCGCGCAGCTCGAGCCGAGGGCGCGGACGACGATGTCCGGTGCTTACCGGATGCGCTGCCCCCGTTCGATCTGGCCCTGGCCCTGGAGTGCTGCAACGGCAACGGCCCGCTGCTGCGCAGGCTCATCTGCCGGTTTGCCGAGGATCACGAGCAGAGCGCGCCGCGGCTCTATCAGCAGATCGAGGACGGCTCGCACGCCGAGGCCGAAGTCCTCGCGCACAACCTCAAGAGTGCGGCCGCCACACTGGGGCTGCCGGCGCTCAGTCAAGCATCGCGGGCGCTCGAGGATGCACTTCGTCACGGCGCTGGACGCGAAGAACTGCGCAGGCTCGTATCGACGCTCGACGCGCGCTTAGCGCCCGCGCTCGCGGCGTCCACAAGCATCGGCTCAGCGTTCGTCGCGTCGCGCGAGGCGCCGTCCGCCACCTCCACATCAACCGCGGCAGGCCGTGCCGATCAGCAACCGACGCCCTTTTCTCCAGCGGCTCGTGAATCCTTAGACCAGCTCGCCGAGCAGCTCAAGCGCAACAGCTTGACCGCCCGCGAGACCCTGGGGAGGTTGCGAACTGAGCTCTTGGAGCAGGACCGATACGACCACATCGCGCGACTCGCGGAGCAGATCAACCAGCTCGACTATCCCGGTGCATTGGCAACGCTCGAGGGCCTGATCAGTGACGGGATCAGTGACAGCGTAAGTGACGGGATCAGTGACGGGATCAGCAAAAGGCCAAATACTTAAATTTTATGCGGGAATTGACAATGCGCAACGGGACGTGGCTCTATGACCGGGCTGCGATGACCCAGAGACCGACTTGCCAATGCCCATGCTCACCGAACTCGACGCGCCGAGGAGCCTCGAGACCCGCCCATCTGCTGCGCTGACTGCTGCGCCGCCTGCCGCCGCGATCCCTTGCACAGGACTCGTCGATGGCCTCGAGCGAACCACCCTGCTCGCCTGTGAGCAAGCCCTGTCCTCTTCCGACCAAGGTGATCCTAGCTGGCTCAATGCGGGACTTGCCAGTGCCTCCTTCGAGCTACGAAGCTTCGCCGGCATCAGCCTCGCCGATCTCGCCACGCCAGGGGTCCGGCTGGCGAGCAGCGGCAGCCGGACCGAGGAGCGCCAGCTCATCGTCTGGGTCCAGCTGCGTGGCAGCGCGCTGCTGCAACAGGGCGAGCGCGAGAGCCGCCTCGAGACCGGTGACCTCTGCCTGCTGCGCGACTCTCGCCCGACCCGGGCCGAGCTATCGACGTCGCGACTGCTGTTGATCCAGGTCCCCGAGCGCCACCTCGCCGATCGGTTTCCGCTGTGGAAATCCGCCCTGTTGCGCCGCATCCCGGTCAACGGCGGCGCACCGGCCGTGTTCGTCGATGCGGCCCGCTCGCTGCAGCGCTGGCACGACTCCATCGACGGTATCGGCTCCGAGACCATCGCGAGCACCTTTCTCGACCTGATCGGGGCGGTCGCCTGTTTCGTGGCACCCAGTGATCGCTCGTGCATCGAGCGCTCGCTGCTGCAGCGCGAACGGGTCAAGCGCTTCGTGCGTCAGCACCTGCGCAATCCCGAGCTCAGCGTCGAGCTCATCGCCGACGCCACCGAGGTCTCGGCACGCCAGATCCATCGGCTCTTCGCCGATGAGTCACTCTCATTGATGCGTTGGATCTGGACGCAACGGCTCGAGCATTGCTACCGGGAGCTGACCCAAGCCGATACCCCTGAGCGCTCGGTCAGCGAGATCGCGTTCGCCTGGGGCTTCAATGACCAAGCCCATTTCAGCCGTGCCTTCCGCCGTCACTTCGGCCTCTCTCCCCGCGAGGCACGTGCCCAATCGCTCAGCGCATCCAGCGCTCGGGAATAGCCGCACCCCGGCATCAAGCCAGGTCGGCGCCTTAGACGCCGCCCCGTCACTCCAATCCAATTCGCCTGGCACGCAGAGGCAAGACCCTCGCCTGGCGCTTCGACAGAATGAACCGCGGTCGAACCGAGATCGACCTCGCCCGCTTGCGGGAGCAGCCACTTCTGAGAAGCTAGCCATGACGAGGCCGACGCAATGCCGCCATCTCTTCATTGCCGCACGCGATGCGCGCAACATCCGTCCCGAACATTCAGTGCCTACAGCCTCGTTGCGCTCCTGATCGCTCTGGCGCTCCTTAGCGGCTGCAAGCCCGCCGAGACCAAGGGCCCGGCACAGCAGGTCAAGCCCTTTGCCGCCATCGATGCGGTCTACATCGGCGAAGAGGCCTGTATCCAATGCCACGAGCATGCGAACGATCACTACAGCCATACCCTGCATGCCAAGGTGTTCCGTCAGAATCCCCGCGGTGTGGTCCAGGGCCAGGTCTGCGAGGCCTGTCACGGCCCGGGCTCAAGGCACGCCGAGGAGACCTGGGACAAGACGCTGATCATCGGCTACACGCGCAACTGGGAGACCCCGGTTGAGCAGCAGAATGCGCAGTGCCTGACCTGCCACCAGGGCGGACAGCGCCTGCACTGGGTCGGCTCGGTGCACGACAACAACGAGGTTGCCTGCAGCGACTGTCACAACCCGATGGTGCAGGAGTCGTTCAGCGGCGCCCTGCGCGCGGAGAACATCTCCAAGACCTGTGCCGCCTGTCATCCGCAGCAACGCGCGGACTTCCAGAAGCGCTCACATATGCCCTTACCGGAAGGCAAGATGAGCTGCGTCGATTGCCATAATCCACATGGCTCCGCAACACAGCCATTGCTGAAGGCCGACAGCGTCAATCAGGTCTGCTACGAGTGCCACGCGGAGAAGCGCGGGCCCTTCCTTTGGGAGCACGCACCGGTTCGCGAGAACTGCTCCAATTGCCATCTCCCGCACGGCTCCAATCACGACAAGCTATTGGTCACGGCCAGGCCTTTTCTCTGCCAGCAATGCCATAACGCCTCGATTGGGCACCCCGGCACCTTCTACAACAACAGCATGACCGCGGCCTCGGCATTGCTACCAGGCGGTGTTCAGAGCGCGCGCGTGATCGGACGCTCCTGCCAGAACTGCCATACCCAGATCCATGGCAGCAATCATCCCTCCGGCGCACGGTGGCAGCGATGATGAAGACAGCCTCCTCATTCCCAGCCAATCGCCTTCGATCTTGCATGCATTGCGCGAGGCCTGTGCCCATGAATCCGAGACACTCGACTCAGCGGCTGCACCAGCGTCGGCTCGTTCATTGGTCGACCGGCGCCGGCCTGCTCATTGCGGGTCTTTCTTCGGCCGTGGCTGATAGCAGCGTCGGTGCCGATACCACGCTCGGCAATGCGCTCAATCCCGATACCATCGATACCATCCCGGCTCGCGATCCGGACGCGGTGGATATCGAGCGCTACCGGCGCTCACCGAGCGGCCTGCTCTACCCCTGGCCGAAGCTGCGCCCGTTGCTGCCGGAGTCCAGCAACGGCTGGGTCTGGGACGGTGAGGCCGAGGTCGGCGGGCTCGCGGTCTTTGGCGACGACAACAGCGCCTGGTTCCGCCAATACAAGGACCTGCAGACCGGCCCCTACCTGAACAACTTCGTCGTGCGCGGCAATCGCGCCGACCGCGCTCAGTTCTTCGAGGGCTTCGGCGGTGGGCTCGGCTACCGTGACCAGTTCTTCGGCGTCACCACCGGACGCTACAACGACTGGCGCCTGGACCTCTTCTACAACGAGATCCCGCATGTCTTCACCTCGACCTATCGCAGCCTCTGGAGCGGGGTCGGCAGTGGCAACCTGACCCTGCGCGACGATCTACAGCCCGGCGGCCTCGCCAACGCGGCCGCGAACCAGGCGGCGCTCGAGAACGCCATCGCCAACACGGAATTTGGCGACCTCGAGATCATCCGACGCAAGGGCGGCTTCAGCTTCGACAAATACCTCAACGATGCGTGGCGCTTCTACGCCAGCTATAGCAAGGAGCAGCGCGAGGGCGCACGTCCCTTCGGTGCCGTCTTCGGCGGCGGCGGCGGTGGCGGCAATATCGAGATCCCGGAGTCGATCGATTACGACACCCACGAGATCCGCAGCGGTCTGCGCTACGCCGACGATCTCAACGCACTCAACCTGGAGGCCCATGTCTCGTTGTTCCGCAACAACATCGACACCATGCGCTTTCAGAACCCGCTGTTGATCACCACCAACACCATCCTCGGGGTCGCGCCTCAGACCTTCACCGACGGCGTCTACGACCTCTACCCGGACAACGATTACTACAACCTCCGCGCCGAATATGCGCGCGCCCTGCCCGACTTCTACCGCAGCCGCCTCACCGGCGTCGTCTCCTGGAGTCGGATGACGCAGAACGATGATCTGATCCCGCCAACCCAGTATTCGCTCGCCGGCGGCACCATCAACGGCGTACCCACCGACAACCTCTGGAACACCACGGCAGCACTCAGCCGCGACAGCGCCGAGGCCGAGATCGACAGCCTCATGCTCGACCTCGGGATGACCATGCAGCCGACGAGCAAGATCGGGCTCCGCGGCAAGCTGCGCTATCAGTCCACCGACAACAAGATGGACTACCAGGCCTGCAACCCGCTCACCGGCCAATGGGGTCGGCTGCTCAATGACGGCAGCGGCGGCAACTTCGTGATCCCGAATCCCACGCCGGGCAATAACCCGGCGGGGACCTCGCCCTTCGCCTATGACAACGTCGGCTGCAACCTCGCCGCGGCCCGAGCCCTTGGGCTGGTCCCGAGCTCGGGTAGCGTGCCGATCCGCAGTGTGCCTTACCAGTATTCGCGCCTGAACCTGGAGCTCGGCGGCGACTACCGACTCAGCGCGGGTCAGACGATTGACGCCCGCCTGATGCGCGAGGAGTATCACCGCGACTATCGCGAGCGGGACGAGACCTGGGAGAACAGCCTCAAGCTCGGCTACGTTAACCGGGCCTTCGACTTCGGCACGCTGCGGTTGCATGGCGTCTACGGGCAGCGTCGCGGCAGCAACTACGACCTGAACGCCAACGATGCCTTCTTGAGCGCCTTCCTCGGCCCCGAGCCGAGCGCGGTCGGCAGCGACGTCCACAGCTGGCTGCGCGCCCCCTATGGTTTCCGCAAGTTCGACATCGCCGATCGCGACATCCTGAGCCTGAACGGGCGCTTCACCTGGATCGCGACCGATGCGCTCAACGTCGGTATCGGTGTGCAGTACGACGACATCGAGTATCCGAACTCCGACTGGGGGCGCACCGATACGCAGCGGCTCAGCTCCGCCAACCTGGACCTGAACTGGCAGCCCTCATCAAGGCTTGGCCTCTGGGGCTATTACGGCTATCAGCAGGGCCGGATCAAGCAGCACGGGGCGGCACCCACCTTCTCGTTCCAGGGCGGCGGCTGCGTGATCGGGCGCGGCGCGGCCACGGTCGACAACTGGCGCGACTACTGCAGCACCGTCGCGGCCGGGAACACGCTCTTCCCCAGCGCCCTGGCCTGGGACGTCGAGTCGCAAGACCGCAACCACGCCTTCGGCGCCGGGCTCTTCTACGACTTCGGACCTGCGCGCCTGGAGATGGATTACACCTACTCCAGCGGCACCTCGGAGATCGATTACGGCTACGACGCCGTCGGCCAGGGCTTCACCCCGGCCCAACTGGCACTGATCGGATCAGGCATGCCCGATCTGAACACCACCCAGCACATCCTCGACCTCAATCTAGTGGTGCCGATCAGCAAGGCGATGGCGATACGTGCGCTCTATCGCTACGAGATGGGCAAGATCGACGACTGGCACTACGACGGCGTGACCGAGAATCCGGTGCCCGCCCCCAATGCCGTCTATCTGGATTCCGGCCTGCAGGACTATCACGCGAGCGTGGTCGGTCTGCTGCTACAGGTGAACTTCTGAGGAGCCATGCCGATGCGATTGATTCCACGGTCGATCCCGCGCGGGCGCGGGCTCTATGGCGCCGCGACGCTGGCCCTCGTCACCCTCGGCCCCGCTATGGCCGATGATGAGGCGACAACCCGCGCGCTGGTGCAAACCGAGTGCGCACACTGCCACGGCGCGGATGGCAACTCGGCCGTCCCCGCCTTCCCGAAGCTCGCCGGTCTGCAGCATGACTACCTGGCCAAGCAGCTCAACGACTATCGCGCCGGCCGTCGCCAGAGTGAGGTCATGGGGCCGATCGTCGAGAAGCTCTCTGGCGTTCAGATCCAGGACCTGGCCGACTATTTCAGCCGCCAGCGCCGCGAGATCGGTACACCCTACATCGAGGGCATGGTGCCGCTCGGGCGCCGCCTCTACCAGGAGGGCGATCGCGAGCGCGGCGTCCCGGCCTGTGCCGGCTGCCACAGGCCCGATGGGACCGGCACGGCGCGCTCACCGCTGATCGCGGGGCAGAACTCGGCCTATGTGCTGGGGCAACTGCGGGCCTTTCGCACTGATCAGCGCCAGAACGACCATGGCCGGCTCATGCGCACCACCGCCGAGCGCATGACCGAGCAGGAGATGGTCGCTGTCTCCGAGTACGTTGCCGGGATGGACGTCATCCCCACCCAGCCCTGATCCCAGCCCTGATCCCAGACCAATGTCCAGCCCGGAGGCCCCGATGCGGAAGCTGCTGAGACCTACCCCCCTCCTGTTGGCCGCGTCGAGCCTCGGGGCCGCCAGCCTATCCACCAGCCTGGCGGCCAGCGACGAGCCGCAACAACCCTGGATGCCGGGCATCGAGACCCCGGGCTACGTCTGGAACGAGATGCGCGGCGAGAAGCTGATCGCGCTGCAGGCGCAGGGCGACGTGCTCCGGGGCGAGATCGCCTTCGAGGTCTGCCAAGGCTGCCACGACCCCGATGCCGGCGGCGAGATCGACGGCAGCTACCCGCGCCTCGCCGGCCAGCACGCGAGCGTCCTGATCAAGCAGCTCACCGATGTGCGCGCCGGGCTGCGAGATAACCAAAAGATGTACCCCTATGCCGGCGAGCACGTGGTCACGCCGCAGGAGATCGCCGACATCGCCGTCTATCTGCAGCAGCTTCCAAGCCCGACTGAGATCGGGCTCGGCCCCGGCGAGAACCTGGAGCAAGGTGAGCAGCTGTATCAGGCGCAGTGCGCGTCCTGCCATGGCGAGCAGGGCGAGGGCGACCCGGATCAGTTCTATCCACGCGTCGCCGGCCAGCATTACGCCTACCTGCTGCGCGAGGCCCGGATGATTCGCGATGGGCAGCGGCGCAACGCCCATCCGGAGATGGTCGAGGCCGTGGCCGACTACGACGAGCAGGCCCTCGCGGCCGTCTCCGATTATATGGCCCGCCTTCCCGGCGCCAGCCAATAGCCGCCTAGATCGGATCTGATTGCGCAGGGCGACCCGCGCAGGGCCCGACGGAACGAGTGACGCGTCCAGATGCCTTGACCCGACTCGGGCTGTACCAACTAGAATCCGAAGGTTGCCCAACCGATTCGACGCGGTAGATCAGATGAGACTGTCGGCAGGACCCGAGGGACACGACGAGGCGATCATCGACCTCTTCACCCGAACCTTCACCGCCTCAGAGGGACCGGAAGAAGGTGCGTTGATCGGCGGTTTAGTGCGCAAGCTGCTGGCGAGCACCGCCGAGCAGGATCGCTTCGTCTTCAAGGCCGAGGATGGCGCCGCAGTCGTCGGTGCCATCCTCTTCTCGCGCCTGAGCTATGAGCAGGACGAGCGGACCCTGTTCGTGCTCGGCCCGGTCGCCGTAGCGACCGACCGGCAGCGCCAGGGCATCGGCCAACGGCTGCTGAGACACGGATTGGGTTCGCTGCGCAACGCCGGCGTCGATGTCGTCATGACCTACGGCGACCCGCGCTACTATGCCAAGGTCGGCTTCAGGCCGATCAGCGAGACGGATGCGCGAGCACCCTTCGCGTTGAAGCATCCGGAGGGCTGGCTGGCCCAATCGCTGACGGATCGGGCCATGACGCCGCTGAAGGGCCCATCGCGCTGTGTCGAGGCCCTCAACGATCCCCTGTTCTGGTGAAGGACCTCAGGTCGCGGCAGCCGGGACACCTAATCGACGGCGGTGATCAGCCGCGCGATCTGCTCCTGCTCGGCCTCGCTGAGATACGGATGCAGCGGCAGACTCATGATCTGCCGGGCCGTCTCGGCTGCGACCGGGGTGCATTCCGGACAACAGAGGTGCGCGTAGGCAGGCTGTTGGTTCATCGGCAGCGGATAGTGGACGGCCGTAGGAATGCCGGCCGCTTGGAGCCTGCCCTGGAGGTCGTCTCGATTGCGCGCCCGCAGGCTGTATTGGGCGAAGACGCTGGTGCGGTCCGGCGCCGGCCAGGGCAGCAGGTCGAAGACCGGGTCTGAGCCTGATTCCTCGCCGGCCTTCCCGAGCAGCTGATGGTAGCGAGCGGCAACGGCCTGGCGTTGGGCGATGTCTTGATCAAAACGCTCGAGGTTCGCGAGCACCACCGCGCATTGCAGGCTGTCCATGCGCCCGCCGATGCCGATGCGACCATGCACATAGCGTGCGCTCTGACCATGGACGCGGATCTCGCGGCAGGCCTGGGCCAGGTCGGCGTCGTTGGTGAAGATGGCGCCGCCGTCGCCATAGCCGCCCAGGGGCTTGCTCGGGAAGAAGCTCGTACAGCCCAGGGTGCTGAGGTTGCCGCTCTTGCGGCCCTTGTAGGTCGCACCGAAGCTCTGCGCCGCATCCTCGATCACCGGGATGCCACCGTGGCGCTCGGCGATCGCGTTGATCGCGTCCATGTCGGCCGGCTGGCCGTAGAGGCTCACCGGCATGATGGCCTTGGTGTGATCGCTGATCTTGGCCTCGATCAGGCGCGCGTCGATGTTGCAGGTCTCGGGCTCGATATCGACGAAGACCGGTGTCGCACCGACCAGCACGATCACCTCGACGGTGGCCACGAAGGTGAAGGGCGTGGTGATGACCTCATCGCCCGGGCCGATGCCGAGGGCCATCAGGCTGATCAGCAGCGCGTCGGTGCCACTCGCGGCCGTGATGCAGTGCGCGGCGCCGGTGTAGGCGGCCAGGCGCTGCTCGAGCTCGGTGACCTCGGGGCCCAGGATGTACTGACCATGATGCAGCACGCGATGGATGCCCTGCTCCAGCCGCGGGCGCAGCGCGTCTTGCTGGGTCTTGAGGTCGACGAAGCCGATCCGGGATGCCTCGGCGGGCCGCCGGCAATAGGCCTCGGGAGAGATCGTGCGGTCACCATGGCTCGTCAACAGGGCCTCGTCGCGGGTCAGCAGTTTGATCGCGCCCGACGGGAATCGATCAAGACTCCGCAGGAGCTGCTCGTCCCCGGTGTCGTGGCTGTCGAACACCGACCCCTCTCCGGCGAGCGCGGCCAACCAGTGCTTGTCGGCCGCAAAGGCCTTGAGCAGCGCCTTCGCTCGAGCCTGCTGCTGCTTGGCG
The DNA here is from genome assembly GCA_964617675.1 of uncultured Halochromatium sp. Classification (GTDB taxonomy): domain Bacteria; phylum Pseudomonadota; class Gammaproteobacteria; order Chromatiales; family Chromatiaceae; genus Lamprobacter. Next base: position 18,127 of record CAZTYV010000010.1, read on the forward strand.
GATAGCGGGCTCGACGCGGCCGCTGCTTGCGCGCGTTGCAACGCCTGTATGACCGCTGACTCCAGGGTCTGCACGCTGCCCACGTAGAGCCACAGGCGCCCGCCCTCGCTCAGACACTGAGCGAGGGCGAGATCCACCGTCTGACACCAGGGTTGGCGGCCAACGCAGCTATCGACCGCAACATCGACATCGAGCAAGAGGTCCATGGGTCAGCGGTCCTCGCGCAGCGCAAAGGCCTCGTCGAGCCGTTGCCGCTGTTTATCGGCCAGCGCCGGCAGCTCATCGTCTGGCGGCGGTGGGACGAGCCGGATGGCATCCAAGGCCTCGCGCA
>CAZTYV010000010.1:18557-34972 GCA_964617675.1 uncultured Halochromatium sp.
GGGGAGGATGACGTCGTCAGGCAGCTCGACGCGCACGCGCCCCTGCTTGAGCCCGAGTGGCGTGATGAATTCGAGGCGGCCGTTGTCGTCGATGGCGTCGATGTGCATGGCGCTCTGCGGACGGGGTCCGTGGTCTAGGGCTTAATTCGGGAACCGCGGTCGAGCTCGCTGTGCTGGGTCAGCCTGCTGAGGCTGGGCCAGGCCGCGCGCAGATAGAGGATCATCGACCAGAGGGTGAGCAGTGCGGCGATGTAGAGCAGGATAACCGCTGGCCAGTGGATCGGGAGGCCCAGGAATGGGCTGCCGAGGATCAGCATCACGATCGAGATCATCTGCAGTGCCGTCTTGACCTTGCCGGCCATCGACACCTTCACCGTTGCCCGAGCACCGATCTCGGCCATCCACTCACGCAGCGCCGAGACGGTGATCTCGCGCCCAATGATCACTGCCGCCGGCAGCGCCATCACGATACTCGCCTCCACCTGCACCAGCAGCACCAGTGCCACGGCGACCATGAGCTTGTCGGCCACCGGATCAAGGAAGGCACCGAGCGGCGAGGCCTGATCCCAGCGCCGGGCGAGGTAGCCATCCAACCAATCGGTCAGGGCGGCGACGGTGAAGATCAGCGCGCAGGCCAGACGCGCCCAAGTGAACGGCAGGTAGAACACCACCACAAACACCGGGATCAGCAGGATGCGCAGCAGCGTCAAGATGTTCGGGATATTCCACATGGCTATTCGGGTCTACTCACTCGCCCCACAAACGCGCCCACTGGCGCGACGGCGACCAATCTTGCTCGAGTGCAGCGGCCGTGTCCTGGCGATTTGTCGATCGATGCCGCGCCTGGCCCTTCTGGGTGATCCCTGTGGACCGCCCGTTGCGGCAAGACCCTTCTGGCCGAGCCGGAGTTGAGACGAGGACTGAGCCGGCAGCGCAAATCAGGCCTCGGCCATCAGGGCCGCGATCTTCTCGGCCGTCGGCTGCTCGACCACACCGCGCTCGGTCACGATCACATCCACCAGCTCGGCCGGTGTGACATCGAAGACCGGGTTCTGCGCGGTGACACCCTCGGGGCCGATCCGCACACCACCGCAGCTCAGCACCTCGTCGGCGGCGCGCTCCTCGATCGGGATCTCGGCACCACTCGCGACGCTGAGATCGATGGTCGAGGTGGGCGCGGCGACCATGAAGCGCACACCATGATGACGCGCGAGCACCGCCAGCATGTAGGTGCCGATCTTGTTGCAGACATCACCGTTGGCGGCGATGCGGTCCGAACCGACGATGACCCATTGAATCCCGCCGCGGGCCATCAGGCTCGCGGCCACGTTATCGGCCTGCACCGTCACCGGAATACCGGACTGCTGCAGCTCCCAGGCGGTCAGACGCGAGCCTTGCATCCAGGGACGGGTCTCATCGGCGTAGACGCGACCGATCTTGCCCGCCGCGTGGGCGCTGCGCACCACACCGAGCGCGGTGCCATAGCCCCCGGTCGCCAGCGCGCCGGCATTGCAGTGGGTGATCACATCGGTGCGCTCGCTGATCAAGGCGGCGCCCAGATCGCCCAGGGTGCGATTGGCCTGGATGTCGTCGCGGTGGATGCGCTCGGCCTCGGTGAGCAGCGCGGGCACCGGGTCCAGCTGATCGAGGGTGGCCAGGAGCCGGCGCATACGCTCAAGCGCCCAGAACAGGTTGATCGCCGTCGGGCGCGCAGCCGCGAGCCGATCCAGGTCTTGCTCAACCCCGGACCGCCAGTCCGTCGGCGTGCGATGGAAGTGGTCGCGCGCGGCGAGCACCACGCCGTAGGCCGCGGTCACGCCGATGGCCGGGGCGCCGCGCACCACCATGTCCTTGATCGCGCGCGCGGTCTCCGCCGCCGTATTGCAGGCAACGAAGCGGACCTCGGCCGGCAGCGCGCGCTGGTCCAATAGAAAGAGCTGATCGTCGTGCCAGACGATGGCATTGTCCGGATGGCCGACGAGCGCGTTGGGGGTCTCCCCGAGCGGCGTTTCCATGACGCGATCCCTTGTGGCAAAGTTCTCGCGCATTCTTTGCCTTTTTCGCCCGTTGCTCAAGTGCCAGCACGCCGAGGACCCCTATGCAAGCCGAGCTCCTGATTCACGCCGATTGGATCCTGCCGGTGGATGCGGCCAATAGCACCCTAGAACGGCACAGCCTCGCCATCGATCGCGGACGCATCCGCGCGCTGCTGCCGCGCGCCGAGGCCGAGCAGCAGATCGAGGCCGCGCGGGTGCTGGAGCTTCCCGAGCATGCGCTGATCCCCGGATTGATCAATGCCCACACCCACGCCGCGATGACACTGCTCCGCGGCCTGGCGGACGATCTGCCGCTGATGACCTGGCTGCACGAGCACATCTGGCCCGCCGAGGGGCGCTGGGTCGACACCGAATTCGTCGCCGATGGGACCCGACTTGCAATCCTCGAGATGCTGCGCGGTGGCGTCACCTGCTTCAACGACATGTACTTCTACCCCGAGGTGACCGCCCGCATCAGCGCCGAGGCCGGTATGCGGGTGCTGGCTGGGATGATCGTGGTCGACTTCCCGACCCGCTACGCGCAGGACGCCGACGAGTACCTGCGCCATGGCTTGGCGCTTCATGAGCAGTATCGCGATCATCCGCTCGCGCGCACCGGCTTCTCGCCGCATTCCACCTATGCGGTCTCCGAAGGCCCGCTGGCGCGCATCCGCACGCTGAGCGATGAGCTCGAGGTGCAGGTCCACACGCACGTCCATGAGACGCACGATGAGGTGGTGCAATCCCTGCGCAGCCACGGCGAGCGCCCCTTGGCGCGACTGGACCGGCTCGGCCTGCTCGGGCCGCAGCTGATCGCGGTCCACATGACCCAGCTCGAGGACGACGAGATCGCGCGCGTGGCCGAGACCGGCGCCCATGTGGTGCATTGCCCAGAATCGAACCTGAAGCTCGCCAGCGGCTTCTGTCGTGTCGCCGACCTGTTGAACGCTGGGGTCAACGTGGCCCTCGGCACCGATGGGGCGGCCAGCAATAACGATCTCAATCTGCTGGCCGAGATGCGCACGGCCGCGCTCCTGGCCAAGGGCGTGGCCGGCTCCGCTGCCGCACTGCCGGCCGAGATGGCCCTGCGGATGGCGACCCTAAACGGCGCCAAGGCACTCGGCATCGATGACGAGACCGGCTCACTGGAGGTCGGCAAGGCCGCCGATGTGGTCGCGGTCGACCTCGGCAACCCCCACACCCAACCGCTTTACCATGCCTGCTCGCAGATGGTCTACGCGGCCAGCAGCCATCAGGTGCAGCAGGTCTGGATCGCGGGACGGCAGGTGATCCGCGACGGCGAGCCGACCACGCTCGAGCCCGCGGCGATCATGAGTGCAGCACGGGGCTGGCGCGAGCGGATCGCCGAGTACCAATGAGCAACCCGAATCATTCGCTGTTCTGGATGGCGGTCTACCTGATCGCGGTCAGCGCGATCGTGGCGCTGCTGTTTGTGCCGCTGCAGAGCGCCTTCCTCGCCAATTGGGGCTTCAACAGTCTGATCCTCGGCGTCCTGTTGATCGGTGTGATCATCAACCTGCGTCAAGTGTTGGTCCTGCATCCGGAGATCGCCTGGATCAAGCACTTCCGCACCGGCAATATCGAACTGCTCAAGGAGCATCCGAGGCTCATGAAGCCCCTCGCCCGCCACCTGCACGGCCGGCGCAAGGACCGCTTCCGGCTCTCGGCGCTCTCGCTGCGCACCCTGCTCGATGGCATCCGCGCCCGGCTCGATGAGTCGCGCGAGATCTCGCACTATGTGATCGGACTGCTGATCTTCCTCGGCCTGCTCGGCACCTTCTGGGGCCTACTCGATACGGTCGGCTCGGTCGGACGCGTGATCTCAGGGCTGGATGTCTCCGGCGGTGCCGTCGACGAGGTCTTCGCGACCCTGAAGCGCGGGCTTGAGGCGCCACTGGCCGGGATGGGCACGGCCTTCAGCTCGTCGCTCTTCGGTCTCGGCGGCTCGCTGGTCCTGGGCTTCCTCGACCTGCAGGCCGGCCATGCACAGAACCGCTTCTTTAACGACCTCGAGGAATGGCTCTCGGGCCTGACCCAACTGATCGATGAGCCCGAGATGGGCGGCGCTACCGCCGGACAGGCGACGGTCCGGATCGCACCTGGGTCCGCGAGCAACGGCGCGGCCAGTGCCGACACGGCCGCCTTGCTCGACGAGCTGCGCGCCCAGCGGCAGGTGCTCGAGGCCCTGCTCGAGGCAGCCCAGGTCGAGGCAGCCCAGGCGCCCTCGTCGGGATCAGAGGCGATATCGGGAAGCCATCCCCGTCGGCAGCGCTGAGGCATGCGCATCGAGCAGGGGCGCGTCGTCAGACCAACCGTTCGGCAACAGGCCGCCGCCCTGCCTGCGTCGAGCCACCACCCATCACATGATCACTGATCGCTGAAGCACCGTGCTCACTGGAATCCGCCGCCGCTCTCGCACGGTCAACGTCTGGCCGGGCTACGTCGACGCGCTCTCGGCGCTGTTGATGGTGGTGATCTTCGTGCTGCTGATCTTCACGCTGGCGCAGTTCCTGCTGCGCCAGGTGGTCTCGGATCAGGAGTTCGCGCTCGATCTCCTTAGCAACCGCCTGGCCGAGGTCAGCGAGGCCCTGGGGCTCAGCGAAGAGCGCGCCGAGGCCCTGAACGCCCAGGTGGTGCTGTTCTCCGAGCAGCTGGCCGAGGTCACGGATGAGCGCGACGAGCTGGCCGGCGCGCGTGAACGCGATCAGCTGCGCCTGCTCGCCCTGGATGCCTTGGTGGCCTCGCAGCAGGAGGCGCTCGCCGAGACGCAAGCGCTCTCCGACGAGGCCCGCGATGAGGTTGCCTTGCTCAACCTGCAGATCGCGGCTCTGCGCACCCAGCTGCAGGAGGTCGCCGGGGCCTTGGCCGCGGCCGAGCAGGAGAAGACCGAGCAGGCGGCCGAGATCAGCGATCTCGGCAAGCGTCTGAATCTGGCGCTCGCGCGCCAGGTCAGCGAGCTCGAGCGCTATCGCTCCGAGTTCTTTGGCCGGGTCAAGGAGGCACTGGGCGAGAATCCCGGCGTGCGCGTTACCGGCGATCGCTTCGTCTTCCAATCGGAGCTGCTGTTTGCATCGGGCGAGGCGGCATTGAACACGGACGGTCGCGCACAGCTCGAGCGGCTTGCCGACAGCCTGCTCGAGATCGCCGATCTGATCCCGGAGGAGATCGATTGGGTCTTGCGGATCGACGGTCATACCGATCCGCAGCCGCTGCGCGCAGGCCACCAATACAGGTCAAACTGGGAGCTCTCGACCGCTCGCGCCCTCTCGGTGGTGGAATTTCTCGCCAGCCGCGGTCTGCCGCCGCAGCGCATGGTCGCCGCCGGCTTCGGTGAGCACCGACCGGCCGTCGCCGGGGACGATGCGCAGGCCAATCAACGCAACCGCCGCATCGAAATCAAGCTCACCAGCCCTTGAGCAGGCATCGAGCACTCACCGCCGAGACTGCTCGCCGGTCTTGATGGCCTTCGGTGCCTCAGCCCCTGCGGTGCGTGATCAGCGCGCTGAGGAGCAGATACAGGAGCAGCGCATTCAGCAGATGCCAGAGGAAGTGCAGCCCGACCGGCACGGCCTCGCAAACGATCGGGTCAAGGGTGCGGAGGCTCAGCGAGACCATGAACAGCAGGCTTGCCGCGAGCAGGACCTTCGCAAGCGGATCGGCGCGACGGCGCAGCACCCACCAGAAGCCAAGCAGAAAGATCAGTGCCGGCAGATAACCGACCGAGCCATTGAGTAGCGCGGGTCCGCTCAGCGCGACCAGGCCGATGCTGAGGACCTGATAGCCGAGCCACAGCGCCGCGAGCGGCAACGGCCGCAGCCCGAGCACGCGCCAGCCAAAGCTGAGCAGATAGAGGTTGATGAAGAGCGTGATCGGGATCACGTCCGCGAGCGCCGCCCACCCGGTCGCAACACTGTGCCAGAGGGCGCTGCCGACGCCGATGGCGGCCAAGAGCAGGATCAGCAGGCCGAGGTCCCAGCGGTTGCCGACGCGCGCCCCAGGCGCCCGCAGCAGGCGCTGACCCGCCAGCAGGGCCGCGATCACGAAGGCCAGATTGGTGATCAGATTGACAGGCTCGGCCCACAGACCCGCGTCGCCAGCGCGCTCGCAGTAGGCGTCGAGCATGATCAGTCGCCCAAGAGCACGGCCTTTGCGGCGTTGATCTGAGCCGCCAAGTAATCAGAGCCGCCACGGTCCGGATGGAGCTTCTGCATTAAGCGGCGATGCGCGGCGCGGATCTCCTCGGCGCTGGCACCCGGCTCCAGGCCGAGGATGGCCACGGCATCCTCGCGGCTCATCCCGCGCGCGGACGCGGCGGCGCCCTGTTCGCGGCCGTTCCCCGCCGCAGAATCCCAGTCGGCAGTCCCAGCGGCCGCTTGCTCGCGCCAATCCGGATGCTCGCGCTCGAGGTAGGCCGTCAACACGGCGGCCGATTGCGGGTCGCTCTCTTGATAGAGCTCGAGCATTCGCAGCAGCTGCTCAAGCGAGAGCTCCGAGAGCTGCCGGCCCTGAAACGGGCCTTCACGCACCTCCCCGTCCATGGCGCCGCTGTCATGATCCAGGCTCATCATCAAGTAGCGGGTGCGGATCGACGAGCGCTGCCCGCCTGCGCTGCCCGCGCTCGCGGCCCCGCCGAGTCCCCCGGGGATGCCCGCGGCAAGCCCGCCGAGCCCGAGCGATCGCAGCGCCCGTTGCAGCATGGGCAGCAGATGCAAGAGATTGAGCAGACGAATCCCAACCGGGATCGCCGCGGCCAGCGCGGCGAAGATGGGGTTCAGGCGTCCACTGAGGGTGGCGATCACCAAGATGGCGATGCCGCCCCAGAGCGCTGCCCGACGCAGCACGCGGACAACCTGATGCGCCGGCGTGCGGCTGAACCAATACAGGAACCAGAGCACGCCACCGAGGACGATCAGCAGGATGAGCAGTCGGCCCATAAGCGCTACCCCTTGCCGATCTGTTGGGTCAGGCGCAGCACCGCGCCACCGCGGCGGCGGCTGAAGTCGGCCAGCGCCTTGCGACCGCCGGCGGCATAGACCGCGACCGCGCTGAGCAGGTCCCGCAGGGTCTGCGGGCTGGAGGCGTCGAATGGGCACCAGGCACCGCCGCTCAGGCGCGCGATCTCCTTTAAGGCGCGCTCGGCGTTTGGATCTCGCCCCTCCTGGAACACGAATGCCGGCACGCCGAGCAGTCCGAGCCGGCCAGCGCGCCCGGCCAGCCCATCGAGCGGCTCCTCGACACAGTCGCCGACGAACACCAGCGCATTGACGCGTTTGCGCTCGGTCTCGGCCAGGCAGTGGTCGAGCAGGCGGCCGATCTGGGTCAAGCCGGCCGCACAGCGCACCGCGGTCATGCGGGGCAGCAGCTCATCGGCACGGCTGCACCAGGGCGAGTGCTCGAGCTCCTGAAAGCCGCGGTAGTAGACCAGCTGCACAGCAAGCCCGCCAAGGTCGCGCGTCTCCTGGAACATCGCCGCCTGGATGGCGGCGGCGCGATCCCAGCTCGGCTCGCGGCTCGCGGTCGCGTCCATGGCGAAGATCAGGCGCCCAGGGTCGCCGGCCGGTGCGCGCCTCGGCGCCGACGCAACCTGCTCGAGAAAGGCATCCACCTCGCTCTGGCTCGAGGTGCGCTGAAGGTCTGTTCGCGTTCGGCTCATGGAGACGGATTATGGGGGCAGGGATTGCGACAGACCAGGAGTGAGGCTGGCATACTCTCGCTTGGCTGCAGCAACCTGGTCGGTCCGATAGAGCGCTATGGCACGCATTCGCGTCGACTTCGACAATCCGGATGGTCACCGCCTCGCGGGCCTCTTGGAGACACCGCCCGCCGGCGTAGACACCCAGCGTTACGCCCTGTTCGCGCATTGCTTTACCTGCGGCAAGGATATCGCGGCCGCAACCCGGATCGCTCGCGCCCTCGCCGACCGCGGCATTGCCGTCATGCGGTTCGACTTCACCGGCCTCGGCAACAGCGACGGCGACTTCGCCAATACCAGTTTTTCGTCCAACGTGCAGGATCTCCTCGCAGCCGCAGCCGCGCTCGAGGCCGAGTACGAGGCCCCAGCGCTGCTGGTCGGCCACAGCCTCGGCGGTGCCGCGGTGCTCGCGGCGGCCGGTCGGCTGCCCTCGGTCGAGGCGGTGGTCACCATTGCAGCACCCGCCACACCGGGTCACATCCAACACCTGTTTAGCGGTGTGCGCGGTGAGATGGAGGCCACCGGTGAGGCCGAGGTCCAGGTCGGACGCCGGCGTTTTCGCATCCGCAAGCAGTTCCTCGACGATCTCGAGCACTACGCCGATGCCGACCATATCCGCCGGCTGAAACGCCCGCTGCTGGTCTTCCACTCGCCGGTCGACGAGATCGTTGAGGTCGAAGAGGCCGCGAAGATCTATCGCGCCGCCCTGCACCCAAAGAGCTTCATCTCGCTGGATCATGCCGATCATATGCTCTCGGATCGCGAGGACTCGGAGTACGTCGCCGAGACCCTGGTGGCCTGGGCAAGCCGGTATCTCGGTCTGCGTCGCCATCAGGAGGAGTCCGGCGCTGGCACGGCCCCGGCGGTGGCAGCAGGCGAGGTCCTGGTCACCGAGCGCGATCAGGCCTTTCTGCGCGGCCTGTACGCATCGCGACACCAGCTGCTCGCCGACGAGCCGCGCGCGGCGGGCGGCTCCGATCTCGGGCCGAATCCTTACGAGCTGTTGTTGATGGCGCTTGGGGCCTGTACCTCGATGACCCTGCGGATGGTCGCCAACCGCAAGGGCATGGCGCTCGACGATATCGAGGTGAGGCTGCGCCATGAGCGCCTCGAGGCCGAGAGCGAGGGCGGCGCGGCCGACGGCCACAAGCATGAGCCACAGCAGATCATCCAGCGCATCGAGCTCACCGGCGCCCTGAGCGCAGCGGAGCGAGAACGTCTCCTCGAGATCGCCACCCGCTGCCCCGTGCACCGAACCTTGGTGCATTCGAATCTGCGCATCCTCACCGAGGGTGATGGCACCGATCCGGCCTAGCCTCCCGCGCGGGCGCGCGCCGCCTCGACCAGGGCCGAGAACAGCTGCCGCTGGCCGCGATTGTAGAGCAGGAATTCCGGGTGCCATTGAACACCGCGCAGACAGGGGTGCGTTGGTGACTCGATCGCCTGAATGATCCCGTCGAGGTCACGACCGGCGACCACCAGCCCTTCGCCCAAGCGGTCGATCCCCTGGTTGTGCAGGCTATTGATTCGCGCCCGGTCGCTGCCGAGCAGGCGCTCGAGCGCGCTGCCCGACTCGATGCAGAGCGTTTTCAGGGGCAGCACGGTCCAACGGTTAGAGGTGTGCTTGCGCCGCGAGCGCAGCTCCTGGAACAGGTTCCCGCCGAGGCGCACATTGAGCAGCTGCGCCCCCCGACAGATGCCGAGCAACGGTAATCCGGCGGCAAGCGCTCGGTCGATCACGGCCGACTCCAACGCATCGCGCTCCGGATCGTACTTCGGTGTGACCTCGGGGGCCGCCGCATAGAGGACCGGGTCGATATCATGCCCCCCGGTGATCACCGCGGCATCGGCCGCCTCCTGAACCTCCGGCTTAGGATGTGCGGGCGTCAGCAGCTCGGTACGCGCGCCGGAAAGGCGAAGGGCCAGCTGAACCAAGAGCTTGGGGGCATAGGAGCCGCGTGACGGCCCAGTGACCGCAATCAGAGGAGCGCGTTGTCGCTCAGCCATCGCTGACAGTCCTGCTTCCAATCGCTGGTCCAACGCTCGAAGGCGTCGCCCAGGTAATCGCTGTAGGTCGCGCAGAGGCGCTCCAAGAGGGCCGGCTCCGAGGCCAGGCGCTCGACCACCAGCCAGTCGGCCCAGGGCACGCTCAGGTCCCAGTCGGCTCGGTCCACCTCGCTATTAGGCAGCCGATAATGGAAGGTCGGCCGCGCCTTCACCCGCTCGTCCTTGACCCAAGCCCTCACCCGCGCCTCGTCGAGGTAGGCGAACAGCGGCAGCATGTCGAGCGCTCGATTCCGCGTTGGGTTGGCCTCGAGATAATCGTCGATCAGCCGTGCGCGATCCGGCGCGTAGCCCGGTGCGACGGCAATGCGCGCATAGGCCTTTGGAAAGGGATCAGCGAAGAAGGTCAGCCGTCGCGTCCAATCGACCGCGGCACGCTCGCGCAGCCAGTCCTCCAAGCACAAAAAGGCCTGCAGATAGTGGCGGATGCAATCCACATCGGTCGCCGGCACCTCGGGGTTCAGCTGCATGCCGAAGGCGTAGGTGGGATCATCGGCGGTGCCTCGCGCGCCCGCCGCCCGCAGCGCCTCGATGAGACGATTCAGCTCGCCGAGTCGAGACATCGGCAGCGGCGGACTCACCACCTCGACCGGTACGATCCGCTCCGCCACCATGCGCAGCAGGTCTTCGGCCAGGCCCTCAACCGCGTCACCGAGATCGCCGTCGCCGCGCTCACGGCGCCCCATGCGCTTCAAAAAGGCATAATCGAGCTCGACCTGCCAGTCGCCGGCCGGATCACCGTGCAGCGTGATCTCGTAGCGTCCCGGATACTGCAGCTCGCCGCCTTCGGCGCCGAAGAGCACCGCGCGCACCCGCTGCGCGGTCTCGGCGATGGTCAAGCCGCTGAATTCGATCTCGACACCAACCCGGCGCTCGCGTCCTGCGCTCGTTTGGGTGAGTGGTGGCATCGCCAGCGCCGTGCTTTTGCTCATGGGTCACCCCTGGCTCTGGCTTGGGCCAGACCTTCGCTGAGATCAGCGCACAGACTAAGGTGCCACCGGACCGAGGGCAACCTGCACGAGCTCATCGATTGCCGCCGAGGTGCCTTCGATCAAGGCGTCGATGGGCGCGCTGACGCGGACCGGCCTCAGCGGCGGCGCCGAGCGCGCACAGAGCGCCAGGCTATAGCCGGGCAGCTCGTGGTAGGAGCGCAGCCGCCAGCGCCAACCGCGAAACTCCAAGGTCAGCTCATCGCTGCCGATGATGACGGCGCTGAAGGAGGCCAATGAGCCGGCGAGCCCCTCTCCGGTCGCCTTCAGCAGGCTCTCCTTCCGGCTCCAGAGCTCGAAGAACCGTTGTGGCCGCTCGCTTGCGTCGAAGCGCGCGAGCCATCGCTGCTCCTCGGGGGCGAAGAAGCGACGCGCGATACCCTCGAGATCACGACCGAGGCGGACCTGCTCGACATCGACACCCACCGCACTCGGGCCAACCGCCAGCGCCACGTAGGCCCCGGCGTGCGAGAGATTGAACTGAAGCCCAGGGTCAGGCGCGTAGAAGGGCTTGCCAGCGGGGGTGCGCGCAAGCTCGATCGCCGACAGCGCCCGCCCCGTCCGGCGCGCGATCAGCAGCCGTGGCAAGAGGGCTGCCGCCAAGGCGCGGGTACGATCGTCGTCGCGCCGGTAGCGCTCGATGCGCGCGCGCTCGGCGGCCGGCAAGCGTGCCATCAGTGCGGTCTGCGGCGCCCCCCAGGGCGCGAGCCCGAGCTCGAGCAGCAGCAATCCGGTGCGCCGCGGCCACTGACCCGCGCCCCCTGCTTTTGCCGTCGTGGCCGTCATCGTCTCGAAGCTTGGACTATCCTTGAGCCTGCTGGGGCCAATGCGGTCGGCCCCTCGACCCGGAGGCAGGGCTCGAAGACCCATGTTTGCAAGACTGATCGGCGAGCATATCGCGACGCGTATCGATGGCCCACTGCTCTTCCTCGAGCGCAAGGTGGATGTTGGACTCAATGAGTCGGTCGAGATCGAGGACCCGGATGGACGTGTGCGACTGGGTCGCATCGCCGCGCTCGACGAGGACAGCGCCACGGTCGAGATGCTCGATGATACCGCCGGCCTGCGCCTGGAAGGCACCCGCGTGCGCTTCTTCGGCGAGCCGCTGCGCTTTCATGTCGGCCCCGGGCTGCTCGGGCGCGTCTTCAATGGGGTCGGCAAACCGCTCGATGGCGGCCCTCCGCTGGCCGCGGCCAAGGCCTTTCGCGTCGACGGGCTGCCGCTCAAGCCCTCGGCTCGGCAAGCACCGAGCGAGTTCCTGGAGACCGGCTTCACCGCCATCGACCTGATGAACAGCCTGATCCGCGGCCAGAAGCTGCCGCTGTTCTCCGGCGGCGGGCTGCCCCACGATCGCATCGCGGTGGACATCGCCTGCAACGCCCGGCTGCCGTCGGCACGCGGCGGCGTCGGCGGCGCCAGCAGCAACCCGGATGATTTCGCCATCGTCTTCGCCGGTATCGGCATCCCGCACGACAGCGCCGAGTTCTTCCGTGAGGAGATGGAGAAGAGCGGCGCGCTCGCACGCACGGTGCTGTTTCTCAACCTGGCGAGCGACTCCAGCGCCCAGCGCCTGCTGACGCCGCGCTTCGCGCTCACCGCCGCCGAGTACATGGCCTTCGAGGAAGGCAAGCATGTGCTGGTGATCCTCACCGATCTCACCAACTACTGCGAGGCCCTGCGCGAGGTCTCGGCGAGCCGCGGCGAGGTACCGAGCCGCAAGGGCTACCCCGGCTACATGTACTCGGACCTGGCCACGCTCTACGAGCGCGCCGGGCGCATCCGCGGACGTGTCGGCTCGGTGACCCAGGTGCCGATCCTGACCATGCCGAACGACGATATCACCCATCCGATCCCAGACCTGACCGGCTATATCACCGAGGGTCAGATCGTGCTCGACCGCGAGCTGCATCGGCGCGATCTCTATCCGCCGATCCGCGTCCTGCCGAGCCTATCGCGACTGATGAAGGATGGCACCGGCGCGGGCCTGACGCATCCCGATCATTCCGCGCTCGCGGCACAGCTCTACGCCGCCTACGCCCAGGCGCAGCAGACACGTATCCTGGCCAGCGTGGTTGGCGAGGAAGGGCTCTCGCCGACCGATCGCACCTATCTCGCGTTCGGCGAGCGCTTCGAGCGTCAGGTGGTTGCGCAATCCGATCGGCGCACCTTCGAGCAGAGCATGGAGGCCGGCTGGGAGGCCCTGAAAGGGCTGCCGCACAACGAGCTCACGCGCCTGAGCGACGACCAGATTAAGCATCATCTCGAGCGTCGGTCATGACCAGTCGCGAGATCATCCCGACCCATAGCGCCTATCTCGAGCTCAAGGCCGAGCGTGCGGGGATGCACGAGGGCTACCGCTTCCTCGACGAGAAGCGCCTGATCCTGGCCGCCGAGATCCTAGCCGCGCTGCGCGAGCACGAGGCCGCCTCGGCGCGCTGGCGCTCAGCCGAGCGCGCTGCGCTCGCCGCGCTGCGCGCGGCGGTCGGTCGCCATGGGATCGAGGAGCTGTCGGCCTATCCACCGCTACCGGCACCGAACTGCCCGGCCGAGCGCGAGAGCCGAACCGTGCTCGGCGTGCGCCTCGAGCGGCTGCCCGCGGCAGATGGAGACCCGATCCCGCTCGAGGGCCTCGGGTCGTCCTCCGAGACCCACATCGACAACGCCGATGAGTCCGGACTGAGCCCGGCTGAGACCAACAAGACCAATGAGACCAACGAGGTCGGCCAGGCGCCGCCGACAGCGGTGAACCCGAGTCCCGAGGCCCGGCATTGCCGGCGCTGCTTCGCCAAGCTACCGCCGATCGCCCTCGAGCTCGCGGTGATCGACGGCAACCTCGAGCGCCTGCGCGATGAGTACATCCGAACCGCGCGGCGCGCCCGCGCGCTCGAGGACGTGCTGCTGCCGGAGATCGATCAGGACCTGAGGTCCATCGACACGGCGCTCGAGGAGCTCGAGCGCGAAGAGGCCGTTCGCGTCCGCCACGCCGCGGGCTAAGGGGCGAGCGCATCGATCTACACGCCTATCTGGGGCTGTTCTCGGCCGCGTTCGTCGCGGCCACCCTGCTGCCCTTCTATTCGGAGGCCCTGCTGCTGGGCTTGCAGGCGTCCGGCTACGATCCCCTTGCGCTCTGGCTCTGGGCCACGGCCGGGAATACCCTCGGCGCCGCGGTGAACTGGGCCCTGGGCCGCTGGCTGCTGCACTTCCAAGATCGGCGCTGGTTCCCGTTCAAGCCGGACAAGCTCGGCATGGCGCAGCGCTGGTATCAACGCTGGGGCGTCTGGTCCCTGCTGCTGGCCTGGCTGCCCGTGGGTGGTGACGCGCTGACCTTCATCGCCGGCATCATGCGGGTGCGCTTCGATCTGTTCTTCCTGCTCACCTGGATCGGCAAGGGGGCGCGCTACGCGGCGCTGCTGGGCCTGTTCGGCTGGCTCATGGGCTGATCGCCAAGGGGCGTCGAGCGAGCCGGGCTCAGCGCGGCAGGCTCAGGATCAGGTAGCCGCCGGCGCCGATCAGCAACGCACCCGACCCGGCTTCGGCGGCCCGCCCGACCCGGGCACCCCGAGCGATGGCGGCGACCCTGTGTGCGGCCAGCACGTAGAGCAGCTTGACGCCCCCCACGCTGAGCACGGTGATGCCGATGATCACGAGCAGATCGCCGAGATCGACCCGATGGAGATCGACGAAGAGCGGAAACAGGCTCGCATAGAACAGGATCGCCTTGAGGTCACCCAGCGTCAGCAAGAGTCCGGCAGCGACACTCCCGAGCAGACCCGATGCACTGGGCGGCCTTGCCCTTTGCCCCGACCCCGCGCGACGACCACAGAGCATCCTGCTGCCGAGCCAGATCAGATACAGGCCACCGAACAGCTTGACCAGCGAGAACAGCCCGCCCAAGGCCTCAGCAAGGGCGGCCAGCCCGAGCAGCGCGGCCGCGACGAAGACCAGGTCACCGAGCAGTATACCAAGGGCCACCGCGATGCCGTGGCGCAGTCCGGCCGTCGCCGAGCGGGTCACCACGAGCGCAACGCTGGTGCTCGGCAGCGCCGCCAGCACGGCCATGGTCGCGAACAGGACCAACGCATCGGCTGGACTCATTCGGCAGCGCCTCTGTCAACGTCATCCGTTGACGGCACGGGCTCCTCGATCACCGCCGCGATCGGCTGGCGCGCCGATGCGGCCGGCGCCTTGTCGGGATAACCGAGCCGCAGCAGGATCTGGGCGCTGCCGCCGCCGGTGACGGACTGCAACCGCGGACGCAGCTCGGCCACCTGGATCGGTTGATTGAGGTAGCCGGCCTGGAGACCCCCTGCACAGGCGAGCAGCAGCACGCGCTGCAGCGCCTCGCCGGCGCGCAGCCAAGCCGACGGCGCGTCCTCATCGGTGCCGAGCAGTAGGAGCAATGGGGCCGCCTCGGTCAGTCTCCGATCCTGCGCGCCCACGCGCCCACCGAGGTCGAATCCGGCGACGGCCCAGCGCGCGATCGGCGCGATCAGGGTCGGCACACCTAGGCCGAGGCCCTGATGGCGGGGTCGCATCCAGCCCGCGAGCTCCCGACGCCAGTGGCGATTCGCCCACTGCCGCCGATCGCCGTCGGCCACCAGCTCGGCGACCTGCGCACGAAGAGCACCGGCCGGCACCGGTCGAAGCCAGGCGCCCTCGGCGGCCGCGGCCTCGACGAGCTGGTCGGCCAAGTCGGGCTCGATCGCGCGCGCGCTAAAGCCTGTCCTGAGGGTCCGCCGACGCGCAATCAGCCGATCCAATGCCGCGAGCGCATCGCTCGCGCTCGGGGTGTCGGCATCCACCGCCCCGAGCCGCACCCGTGCCAGCCAGCTCGGTTCGGCCGGGTCCGGCAGACGCTCGATGGCGAGCGCGATGCCGCGCGTGGCCGCCGCCACCCGCAACGTCATCAAGGCCGCGCCGCAGCTGATCACCAGCTCACGGTCGTGCGGATCGTTGACCGCCAGCGCCCGGCGCCGATCCGCGAGCAGATCGATGAACGCGGCGCCAACACGGAAGCGCCAGGGCTGGGTGTTGTGACTCGAGGGTGCGAGCACCGCCTGGCCGATCAGTGATTGTTCTCGCGGGCCGATACGCATCGCCACCTCCCGGAGGCCGGTTGCTCGATAAACGCGCTGGCGCCTAGGCCTCTGGCTGCATACGGCGGATGATGCCGCTGGTGCTGCGCTCTTCGAGCAAGGGCACCAAGACCAGCTCACCACCCCAACCGCGCACCTGCTCGGCGCCGACGACCTGCTCCGGGCGATAGTCGGCACCCTTGGCCAGCACATCGGGACGCAGCGCCTCAATCAGTGCCAAGGGCGTGTCCTCATCGAAGATCACCACCGCATCCACCGCGGCCAGCGCCGCCAGCACCCGCGCCCGATCTTGCTCGCCATTCAGCGGGCGATCGCGCCCCTTGAGGGCTCGAACCGAGCGATCACTGTTGAGACCGACCACGAGGCGATGGCCATAGCGGCGAGCGCGCTCGAGATAGGTCACATGCCCGGCATGGAGCAGATCGAAACAGCCGTTGGTGAAGACCACGCGCTCGCCGCTCGCCTGCCAGGCACGCACCCGCGACTGCAGCTCATTGAGGTCGCAGCACTTGCGTGA
>CAZTYV010000011.1:0-31681 GCA_964617675.1 uncultured Halochromatium sp.
CGGATGCGCCCGTGCCGCACGACGACGTTCTGCACTGGACCGGCCCCAATCTGAATTGGAACTACATGTGCGCGGACTGCCATTCCACCAGTCTACGGAAGGGCTACCATGCGCGGAGCGACAGCTACGACACCAGCTGGTCAGAGATCGACGTCTCTTGTGAGGCCTGCCACGGCCCTGGCTCCAAGCACCAGCAATGGGCTGAAGCGATGGCGCGAGGCGAGGCGTCGGACATCGCTGACATGGGTCTGACCGTGCGTATGGATGAGCGCGCCGGCGTCGCCTGGGGCATCGACCCAGAAACGGGTCAGGTCAAGCGCTCGAAGCCGCGCACGACGGCGCAGGGGATCGAGGTCTGTGCTCGCTGCCACAGCCGGCGGAGCCAGATGACCGATGAGACATTTGCCGGTCAGTCCTTTTCTTGACGCGTTCCGGCCCGCCTTGCTGAACGAAGGACTCTACTACACGGACGGGCAAGTACAGGACGTGGTTTACGTCTGGGGCTCGTTGCTGCAAAGCAAAATGTATCAGGCGGGAGTGACCTGCTCGGATTGCCATGACCCACATACCGCCGATCTGAAGGTGCCCGGCGACGGGGTCTGCGCGCAATGCCATTCCGCCGAGCGTTATGCGACCAAGACGCATCACTTTCACCCAGAAGACTCCACCGGCGCGAGCTGCATTGAGTGCCACATGCCTGCGACCACCTACATGCGGGTCGATGCCCGCCACGATCACAGCTTCCGGATACCACGCCCGGACCAGTCGATCGCCATCGGCACCCCGAATGCCTGCAATCGGTGCCACGTGGACAAGAGTGCACAATGGGCTGCAGAGCAGGTCTCGACCTGGTACGGTCGGGCACCGGCGGGCTTGCAGCGCTACGCCCCGGCCCTGCATGCCGCACGCAACGGGCTGCCCGCGGCAGGGCGGTTGCTGCAACAGATCACGGCAGATGCCAACCAGCCCGCCATTGCGCGCGCAACCGCGCTGCAGGCCCTCGGCGCCTATCCGGACGCCGACATGCTCGAACTGGTGCAGCAGGGCCTTGCGGCTGACGACCCACTGCAGCGGCTCGGCGCGCTCGACGCGCTGCAATCCCTGGGGCCAGGCCAGAAGCTGCTCGCCGCCTCGTTACTCTGGGACGACCTGAAGGCGGTGCGGATCGAGGCAGCGCGTCTGCTCGCGGTCATACCGGAGGGGCAGCTGCCGGAGGCGGTGCGGGCGCAGCGCGCGCGGGGTATCCAGGAATACATCGCGGTACAGGCGATCAATGCAGAGCGGCCCGAGGCGCAGCTCAATCTCGGCAATCTTTTTGCCGAGCTGGCTCGGGATCAGGAGGCCGAGCAGGCCTATGGCAAGGCGCTGACACTGCAGCCTCGGTTTGTTCCGGCCTCGATCAACCTCGCCCAGTTGATGAGCCAACGCGATCGCGAGCAGGAGGCTGAAGGCGTTCTGCGGCGCGGCCTCAGGCTCGAGCCCGAGAGTGCGGACCTGCACCACGCCCTGGGTCTGTCTCACGTTCGCCAGAAGCGGCTTGATGAGTCTGTAATCTCGCTCTCCAAGGCCGCTGAGCTGGCCCCCGAGAACGCACGCTATGGCTATGTCCAGGCCGTGGCCCTGCAATCCAGCGGCCGGATTAGCGAGGCCATCGCGGTCCTTGAGCAGGTCCACCAGCGCCATCCTGGTGACATCGAGACCTTGTCCGCGTTGATCCTTTATCACCGCGAGGTCGGCGCACTTGGGTCAGCGCTCGACTACGCGCGGAAGATGCAGGAGCTGAGCCCCAATGACCCCTCGGTCGAGCAGCTGATTCGTGCCCTCAAAGCCGCTGATACCTGATCGCCAGACGTTGGCAACAGCCGGTTGCTGAGGACCTGCACCCTGTCGTCGCTCATTTCCCGACCAGTGGAAAGGCCCGGTAGAGCCCACTCGCGCGGTACCGGCACCGGCACTGGCACCGGCTCAGCGCCCGGGCCAGCTGCGCAGGTGTCGATCTCGCCGGCCGATATCGCTTGACTTCAAGAGATCGATGAGGAACCCTCCCTTTCCCGGAGCTCGTGGTATCCAGCTTCAGCGTCTCGGCCAACGGCCCATCGGGCTAGAGGGCCGTCGCAAGATCGCTCTTCTGGCTGCATTGCCTCTTGAGGATGCGGCCCTTTCTCAACCGTAGCGTTCGAGGAAAGCCGACGTGACCACGACCCCAAGCACGCAGGTTCCGAGCAGCCCCTGGCTTCAGCCAACAGACGACGATTTTCAACGCATCGTCGGCAAGGATAAGGTCGCGTTTCTGGACCGCTTGCTCGGGTTAATCGAGAACGAGATCGTGCCGATGACCCGGACGGGGGCAGCGAAAGGAAACAAGCTGTTCGGCGGGGCCATCCTGAAGAAGTCGGACCTCTCGACGGTCGTGGTGGCGACGAATACCGAGACCGAAAACCCGCTGTTGCACGGCGAGATCACGACGATCAACCGGTTCTATGCGCTCTCGAAGGACGAGCGCCCAGCGGCGGGCGACACGATCTTCATCGCGACTCACGAGCCCTGTCCGCTCTGCCTATCTGGGATCTCCTGGGGCGGCTTCGACAATTTCTTCTACCTGTTCTCCTATGAGGACTCGCGGGACGCCTTCGGCATTCCCCACGACATCCGGATGCTGGATTCGGTCTTCCGTTGCCCCGAGGGGTCGTACAACGAGAAGAATCAGTATTGGAGCGCCTGGGGCATCCCGGCGATGGTCGCTAGTCTCCCCGAGGCGCAACGGGTCCCGCTCGAACAGCGCATCGCGTCGCTCCGGGAGACCTACGATGGGATCTCGGACATCTACCAACAGCAAAAGGCCGCGGGGACCGGCGCCGACGTGCCGCTCAAATAGGCACAGCGCGCATGGGCTCGGAGGCGGCTCGGCCGCCGCGGTTCCTCGGCTGGGCGACGACGGAGCTCTTCTTCGTCCTGAGTGTTCTGCAGGCGGTCCTGTTTGCGATCCTGGCCGAGAACATCTCGCGATCGCTCGATCTCGACGCCTCGCAGCTCGGTTATCTGAGCGGTGTGTTTTTCGTCACCTACGCGATTGGCCAGCTCGTCTTTGGCTCGCTCCTGGGCACGGTGCCGGCGCGCGTGCTGCTCAGCGTCACGGCCTTGATCTCCGCGGCGGGCACCTGGCTATTCGTCTCGAGCGATGGGCTCACGAGCGCCATCATCGCGCGGGTCTTGATTGGTATTGGGCTGTCGAGCAGCTTCGTCGGGGTCATTCATCTGCTGAGTCGCGACTACGGTGACCGATTCGCGTTCATGTCGTCGCTGAGTCAGAGCCTCGCGAACGTCGGCGCGTCGCTGATGGCGATGCTGAGCGCGGCGATCCCGTTTCTCGTGGACTTCCGGATGCCGTTTCGAGTGGTGAGCCTGCTGCTCGCGGTCAGTGCAGTGCTGATGTTTCTCTCCATTCGCAAACCCGCGGTCTCCGCACCGGCGTCCGGCAGGGGGCCGGGTTTTGGGGTCGCGCTGGGGATCTGCATGCGCAGCGGGCAATTGTGGGCGGCGCTGCTGTTCTACTCGGGCCTGTTCGGCACCTTGCTGGCGTTTGCGAATCTCTGGAACATCCAGTTTCAGCTGAGCTATTTCGGTCACTCCGTCGAGAGATCGGCGCTCATGAATGCCATGATCCCACTCGGCGTCACGGTCGGCTCGATCCTGGCGGGTCTGTGGGCGGACCGCACCGGATTCGTCATCCCGGCGCGGATCTTCGGGGTGCTGAGCCTCGCGTTGTTTCTGGCGCTGTTCCTCGTTCCGCTTCCGGCGACCCTCGCCGGTGGAGCCATGTTCTTCGTTGGATTCGGGCTGAGTGGGTCCATCCTCGCGCTCACCGCCGTGCAGAAGCACCTGCCCGCCGAGGCCCGGGCGCTCGGCACGGCGCTGGTCGTCACCGCCGCGTTCGTCCTCGGCGGCCTCCTTCAGGCGTCGGTCGGGGCGACGCTCAGCGGGGCGGGCCAGGCAACGGAGCTTCTCGTGCCGGGCGAGCCGACCGACCCTCTCTTCGCGACCTACCAGCGCGGCCTGCTCTGGATTCTCGGCGCCGTTGCGCTTGCGGTTGTTGCCAGCTTGTTTTTCAGGTCGACGGAAAGGAGGGCAGAGCGGCCTTCTGCGTCGAGCGCGCGCTGATGGGAGAAGCCAGCGAGGGTCAGGGCCCCGATCAAGGCGCCACCAGTGCGCCGGTAATCACGCGCGCGCGGCACTCGGCTCGCTCGAGGACCTGTGCCCGACTCAGAAGCGGCTCTTGATATAGCCGAGGGCGCGGCTGATCGGTAGCTCGCTATTCGAGGGGCCGGTGCGGATCAGGAAGGATTCGCCGCTGTTGCTCTGGCGCAGATACACCGGCGCATCGGCGGGGGCGCATTCGATGACACCGATCTGCTTATCCTCGAGCCAGAACAGCGTGAGCTGCAGGTCGCGCATGGCCTCGGGCCCCAGGTGCTGATTGACCAGGTTCTTGAAGTGCAGCTGGCATTTGTCGTCATTGGCAAAGCCGTCGGCGGCGAGCCCCAGCACCTCGCCATCATCGGCGACGCCGAGCAGCAGGATCCCGCCCTCGGTATTGAGGAAGGCCGCGACGCCCTTGAGCCAGGCGAGCTCGATGGCCTTGTCGTTCTTGCCGCTGCGCAGGTTCAGGCGCATGGTCGATTTGAATTCCAGATGGGCGCTCTCGCCGCGTCCGATCAGGTCATAGAGATCGCGCTCGGGCGCGCCGCGATCGATGACCAGCTTCGGGAGCTCGTGCAGGCGGTGGCTGTAGCGGCGCACCACCAGCAGCGTGAGTCCGGTGCCGAGCGCCAGGATCGCCACCGCAATGCCGACGAACAAAGGCCAGCGTTCCCGGATGAGGCTGAGCGGGCCCGTGCTGGGGAAGACCACGCCGACCCAGGCGCTGCGCCTGATCGGCTCGAGCGGCACGAAACCGCCCCACCAGTGTCGCCCGCCGCTCGCGAAGCGAAGCGGCCTGTCCACAGGCTCGCCAGCCGCGCGCCAGGCCGCGAGCGCCTCGAAGACGCGCGTACCGCCATGATGCCGCTCGGCGCTGTAGAAGCGGTCGGTATCCGTCGAGACGGCGTCCGCGCTGTAAACGCCGCCTTCGCGGTCGAAGAGAAACCCCTGACCCTGGGCACCGAGCGGCAAGGTCTCGATCGTGCTTAGGATCCGCGCAAGGGTGACATCGAGGGCCAGCACTAGGGTCTGATTGCCCTCTCGCCAGGCCGTCGCGACCGTAATGCCGGGCTGCTGCAGCCAGTCGAATTGATATGGCAGGCTCCAGGCAAAGGGCTCCAGGGTCGGCGCCAGTGACTCGACGCTCGACGCCTGGAGCCGATCGTCGTCGGTCGCGGCCTGTGCGTCCTCTGGGCCGTTCAGCAGCTGCACCGCGTCCTGAAACCAGGGTCTTGTCCGAGGGTCGTAGGTGTCCGGCTCCTCGCTCGAGCTGGCGCGCTCGTCATCATCGAGCCAGCGCGAGACGCGCATTGGAACGCGGCCGACGTCCGTCGGTGAGGCCGCGCGTTGACGCGTGATCCAGCGCTCGCCATCGCGCCGAAGGAAATAGTCGCGTCCGTCGGTATCGGCGAAGCTGATACCAGCGATCTGATCCATGTGCGTCAGCGATGGCATCAGCTGTTCGTTCAGCGCACGCGTATCGTCTGGCGTGAGGTCGCGGTTGCGCAGCCCATCCCGCAAGATCAGCAACTGCTGCCGGACGGGGAGGAGCAGACCCTGAATATCGTCACGGACCAGGGATGAGGCGTCCGTGAGCCGCGCCTTGGCGAAGTCGCGGTTGAGGTCGTCGACGAGGAGGGCGCTGGCAAGGGCCAGGCCGCCGATTGTGACCAGGATCAACAGCAGCATGTCGCGCAGCAGGCGCACCCGCAACGGGTCGCGTGCGGCGCTCTGCCGCGACAGCCGCTTGCTCATCGCGATGCGATCCGGAGGTCGTGTCAGCGCTGGTGGCGCTTGGGCCCCGTCAGCCGCGGGCGCTATCGAGCGCGTAGGCCGAAGGCGGCAAGATCGGCGGACGCCCGAGCACGATATCGGCGATCAGGCGCGCCGAGGCGGGACCCGTGACCAGCCCGTTGCGGAAGTGCCCGGCGTTGACGTAGAGCCCCTCGACTCCGGGATAGGGGCCGATATAGGGGATGCCGCTCGGTGAGCCGGGGCGCAGTCCAGCCCAGTGATCCTCGATCGGCGTGCGTTTGAGCAAGGGGAACATCTCGGTGGCGACGCGGTAGAGCTCCTCCTTCGCCTCGGCGGTCGTGCGCTTCTCGAAGCCGGCCTCCTCGAGCGTGCTGCCGATCAGCACCCGACCGTCCTTGCGCGGGATGACGTAACGCTCGCGGTACAGCGAGAGATGCCGGATCTGGCCAGGCTTGGCGAAGAAGAGGATCATCTGTCCGCGGACCGGGCGGATATCGGGCTTGCGGCCCAGCTTCTCGAGCAGCTGCGCGGTCCAAGCGCCGGTGCAGACGACCACATGCTCGGCCTCGATGCTGCCAGCGGTGGTGGTGACGCCCCGCACGCGCCCGCCTTCGACGCGCAGGTCCAGAACCTCCTCGCGCTCGCGCATCTCAATGCGTTTGCCGATGCTGCTGTGCAGGGCCTTGGTCAGACGCGGGTTGCGGATCTGCCCGACCTCGGGCATCCAGAGTGCACCATCGATGTCCACCTCGAGCCCGGGCTCCTTCTCGGCAATGGCCGCCCGATCCAATAGCTCCATCGGCGCCTGCTCGGTCTCGGCCCAGCGCAGGGCCAGATCTGGGGCCTCGGGGTCCAGGATCATCATCCCGGAGCGGTTGTATTCCGGGTCGACGCCAGTCTCCTCGAACAGCGTCTCGCAGAGCTCTGGGTAGATGCGCTGGCTCCAGCTCGCCAGGGCCGTGACCGCACCGCGATAGCGCCAGGGGTAGAGCGGTGAGAGGATGCCGCCGCCGGCCCAGGAGGATTCCTTGCCGGTGCTGCCCATCTCCACCAAGGTCGCCTCGGCGCCTGCCTGCGCCAGCTCTCGCGCCGTCATCAGCCCGATGACACCGCCGCCAATGATCAGGATCTTCGTCATACTAGGCGCTGGCCTGCTGGGTAATCACGCTGGGGTCGTTTTGGGGGCTGGGCTCGTTGTCCGCCGTCGCTTGGAGCTCCTTGGGTAGCGCGAAGACCACCTGCTCGCGAATCCCGGATTGCTCGCGCACGGCACTCGCGCCCCAATCCTTCAGTTTGGCGATGACCTGCTCGACCAGCAGTTCGGGGGCCGAGGCACCCGCGGTGAGCGCAACCCGCGCCCCATCGGGCAGCCAGTCGCGTTGGATATCCTCGGCGCCGTCGATCAGGTAGGCCGGGATACCCTGCTTCTCGGCCAGCTCGCGCAGTCGGTTCGAGTTTGAGCTGTTGGCCGAGCCCACCACCAGCATCAGATCGGCCTCGGCGGCGAGCGCGCGCACCGCATCCTGACGATTCTGAGTGGCGTAGCAGATATCGCTCTTCTTCGGCCCGGTCAGGTTTGGGAAGCGCGCGCGCAGTGCCTCGATGACCCCGGCGGTATCGTCGACCGAGAGCGTGGTCTGGGTCACATAGGCGATCCGATCCGGGTCCTGGACCTGGAGCCCGGCGACCTCATCGGCGGTCTCGATCAGGTGCATGCGTCCGCCCTCGGCCGCGCATTGGCCGAGGGTGCCTTCGACCTCAGGATGGCCGCGGTGACCGATCAACACCACGTCGAACCCCGCCTTGCAGTGGCGCGCCACCTCGAGGTGCACCTTGGTGACCAGCGGGCAGGTGGCGTCGAAGATGCGCAGACCGCGCGCGGCGGCCTGCTCACGAACCTGCTGCGAGACCCCGTGCGCGCTGAAGATACAGGTGGCGCCGCTGGGGATCGCATCGACCTCTTCGACGAAGATGGCGCCGCGGCGGCGCAGGTCGTCGACCACGTAACGGTTATGCACGACCTCGTGGCGGACGTAGATCGGTGCGCCGTAGATCTCGAGCACGCGCTCGACGATATCGATGGCGCGGTCGACACCGGCGCAGAAACCACGGGGGTTGGCGACAAGTATGTCCATGAGGGCAGGGGCCTTGAGGTCGGTCTGGGCAAACATGGCTCCCATTCTAGCAGCCGTGTCGCAGCTGGGCAGTCGGGTTATCCCGAAAGGCCCCTTGCTCGCCACGCCAACCAGAATTTGCGCAGCGGGGTAAGGCCGATGCGCTGATCGACCACGTCGAAGCCGCTGCGCTCGAGGACATTGAGCAGCGCTTGGTGCAAGCGCAGCTGGACTCGAATGGCCGGTGTCAGTCCGGTGAGTGTCGGGCCCATCTTGGGTGCAACAGAGGCGCCGACGAGCTGGCTAAGCGTGGGACTGGCCGCGCCTCGGACGGATTGGCTCTGCCCGTGCCCTGCCGCTATCGCTGGCTCTGCTTCTGACTTCGCGTCGGCCTGGTCGGGCGCCGTCACGCGCAATGATGCGGCAATCGGTCGCAACAGCTCGGGCAGGCGTTGACGGCCGGCGGCGCTGGCGAGCTGTTCATGGCTGAGCCCGGCGGCAGCGAGCTGGTCCGACGGGAGCACCTCGCGACCTCGGCGCAGCAACAGGCCAGCATCGCGGATGCGCCGCACCTGGGCACACCAGCCGCCGGCGCGCCGGACCGTTGTGAGCTGGCCCTGAGCCTGAGCGGGAGCCTGAGCCTGAGCCTGAGCGGGAGCCTCAGCGTGAGTGCCTTCACAGCGGGCGATGAGCTCGAATAGGGCGCCGAGGTCTTGCTCGTCGCTCTCGCGCTGCGCCTGGAGGCTGGGGTGGCGATCTGCGCGCAGGATGCGCTCGACAGCCTCGATGAGCTCGTTGAACGGGGATAGCGGGAGGGCCTGTTCGGTCACCACCGGCGCCAGGAGCTCGCTTAGCGGATGTCGCGGCTCGCCGGCAAAGAGGCGATCGACCTCGCCGCGCCACCAATCGAGCTTGATGCGGGCAATGCCAGGGTCGCTGACCTGATCCGGGATCGCCTGTAGCTCGGCGCGGAGCGCGAACAGGGCAGCGAGCACATCACGCTGCGGCGCCTTGCTCATGCGCACCGCATAGTAGGCGCTCGAGCCCGCGGGCGTCGCGCGATTCGGAAACCGCCATTCGGCACTGGCCGCGCTGGCCGATGATCCGCTCCGGTGCGCCGAGTCGGCCCCCTCGGCCGCGCGAGCGGCGGCGCTTGGGCTGCTGCTGGTCGTCCTTACCTCGGAACCTTCACGCGACATCAGCGGGACCGCTTGCGGCGGCTGCATGCATCCGAGGCGGTTCGAGCGCGAGAAAGTGCAGCACCTCGAGTGGGTGCTCGAGCAGACCGTCCGCGCCCCAGTCATGCGGTGGCAGCTCGACCCCGAGATAACCGTAGAGTGCTGCGAGCGTGCGCATCCCGGCCGCGCGCCCGGCGAGGATATCGCGGTGGTCATCGCCCACATACCAGCAGTGCTGCGGCTCGCGGCCGATCAGACCGCAGGCATGGAACAGCGGGTCGGGATGCGGCTTGGCGCGCGGCGCGGTATCGCCACTGACCACGCAGGCGGGCCGGATCGGCAGCGCCATCGCCTCCAGCAGTGGGTCGGTGAGCCAACCGGGCTTGTTGGTCACGATCCCCCAGCAGACCCCCTGGGCGTCCAGCGCCTCGACCAGCTCGCTGATCCCCGGGAACAGGCAGGTCTCGCAATGGATATCGGCGGCGTAGATCTCCAGGTACTCCCCGCGCAGCTGCTCGTAGTCGGGGTCGCCGGGCACCCGCCCGAAGCCAACCGCAAGCATCCCGCGCGAGCCGGAGGACACATGCACCCGCGCCTGCTCGAGCGGCACCGGCGGGCGGTCATAGCGCGCCAGTAGCCGATTCAGCGCCGCCGCCATATCCGGGGCGGTGTCGGCAAAGGTGCCGTCGAGGTCGAAGAGCACCGCGCCGGGCGCTGTCGGCTCAGGCATCGACCGCTCGCGGCATCTGGCAGGTGACGAGATAGTTCACGTCGATATCGTTGGAGAGCCGATAGTGGCGTGTGATCGGGTTGTAGCTCAGCCCGGTGATATCGGTGATGCGCAGCGGCGTCGCCCGCACCCACCGATCGAGCTCGGAGGGACGGATGAAGCGGGCGAAATCATGGGTGCCGCGCGGCAGCAGGTTGAGCACATACTCGGCGCCGATGATCGCGAGCAGATAGCTCTTCGGGTTGCGGTTCAGCGTCGAAAAGAAGACGTAGCCGCCCGGGCGCACCAGGCGCGCGCAGGCGTCGATGACGGAGCCGGGGTCGGGGACATGCTCGAGCATCTCCATGCAGGTGATCAGGTCGAAGCTGGCCGGGCGCTCGTCGGCGAGCTGCTCGACCGGCATCTGCCGGTAATCGACCTCGACGCCGGTCTCCAAGGTGTGCAGCTCGGCGACCTTGAGCGGCTCCTCGCCCATGTCGATGCCGGTCACCTTGGCGCCAGCCAAGGCCATGGCCTCGGAGAGGATGCCGCCGCCGCAGCCGACATCGAGGACCTCGCGACCCTCCAAGGGCACGCGGCTTTGGACATAGCTGAGCCGCAACGGGTTGATCTCGTGCAGCGGCTTGAACTCACTCTCCGGGTCCCACCAGCGCGAGGCCAGGGCCTCGAACTTGCTCACCTCGGCGTGATCAACGTTCTGTGCAGTCGCGGTCTCGGTCATAAGGCATCTGATTCGGTGAAGGCGCCCTGCTCGGCGGTTCTCTCTAGTGTACCCGAGCCCGCCGGCTGAGCCGCAGGGTCCCTGGGCTTGGCACGCTCGATTCAGACCTCGGCCGGGAAGCCGTAGGGTGGCGGGCTGATCTCGAGCACCGGGCCATGATCGCCGAGCCGCAGCTCGCCTTCCTCGGCGGCCTTGATCTCGGCCACCACCAGCATCTCGCAGTCGCCGGCGTGGTTGCGGCGTGCATCGACCACGCGCCCCGGGGTCTGCTCGGAGCTGCTGTCCGCCGAGCTCAGCGCGGTGCCCGGCGCCGGCAGCTCAACATCGGCGTCCAAACCAACGCGGGCAAGATACATGCGCCGCTTCAGCTTGCCGAGGTACTGCATCCGCGCCACCACCTCCTGGCCGGTGTAGCAGCCCTTGTGGAAGCTCACCCCGTCGATCAGCTGCATGTTCGCCATCTGCGGCACGAAACCATCGCTGGTCTCCGGGAGCACGGTCGGGAGGCCCGCGCGGATGTCTTGCAACGCCCAGAGATCGGGGTCGGCCGGCTCGGCACCGGCGGCGCGGGCGGCCTCCCAAGCGGCACGCGCTGAGTCCACGGGCCCAATGAGCAGATAGCGTGGGGTCGGATCGGCAATCCGGATCAACGCCGTATCGCCGGCACGCACCAGGGCATTGGGCTCGCTTGGCAGGCTGCCGAAGGCGTGCGTGAGGGATTCATCGGCGCAGCGGCCGATGATGCCGATGCAGACCAGCGCGTCGCTGGCATCGTCGATGCTCGCCTTCGCGCGCAGCAGGAACATCCGTAGGCGCTTGAGCAAGGCCTCCTTCTGGACCCGCGGCAGGATCAGGAACAGGCTCTCATCGAAGCGCAGCACGCGGAAGTTGGCGAGCATTCGGCCCTTGGCGCTGCAGTGGCTATTGAGCTGCGTGTGGGTCTCCGAGAGCTCGCGCAGGTCGTTGCTGAGCTGGCCTTGCAGGAAGTCGATCGCCTCCGGGCCGCCGAGCGCGATCAGGCCGAGGTGTGAGAGGTCGACGACGGCGCAGTCGGGCTCGGCCGGCGCGCTGTCGAAGTGCGCCGCGCCGTCATCACCGACGCGTGCGCCTTGAGACTCGAGAAAGGCTTGCCAGTCTTGATGCATCTTCAGGTACTCGTGCGTCGGCCGGCCCGAGCGCGATCTCAGGGGCCGACCCGATGTTTGAACGGTGGTGGATGAAGGGTGTTGTCTGCAGCCTAAGGCCAGGTTCTTCCGCCGTCATGATAACGGATTGCGCCGCACGCCGAGCGTGGTGGCTGCAGTCGGCGCCGGACAGCTGCTATAGTGGCGGGTTGGGCGATGGCACCTGACGTGCGTCGCCCGCCGTCGGTGAGCATCCGCGATCGCCAATCGACTAGAGCTAGGAGATAACAACGCTTTGCCTTCCCATCAAGCCACCCCGCGCACCGGCAGCCTGGTCGTCTACAAGAGCCGACCAGCGCGTGTGCTGGCCGCGGCGGAGAAGATCGAGATCGAGATCGAGGGCGGGCAGACCAAACGCGTGCGGCCGAAGGATGTGTTCGCCCTCCATCCGGGGCCGGTGCCAAGCCTGGCCGAGATTCGCCCGCCCGAGGTGCATCCACAGGAGGCCTGGGAGCTGCTCGAGGGCACCGAGACCGACCTCAAGGAGCTCGCCGAGCTGCTCTACGGCGAGCACAGCCCCGGCGCGGCCTGGGGCGCCTGGGAGCGCTTGAGCGAGGGGCTCTGGTTTGAGGGCACCGCGGACGCCTTGCGCCCACGCGCGCTGGAGCTGATCGAGCGCGACCGCGCCGAGCGCGAGGCCAAGGCCAAGGCCGATGAGGCCTGGACGGCGCTGCTCGAGCGCCTACGCGCCGGGCAGATCGAGCCCGAGGACCGCGAGCCGCTGCAAGAGGTTGAGCGGCTGGCCAATCTGCAGGGGGAGCACAGCCGCATCCTGAAGGCGCTCGGCCACGATGAGACCCCGGTCAACGCCTATCGGCTGTTGGCCTCGGTCGGCTATTGGTCGGCCACGCACAATCCCTACCCGAGCCGCGTCGGGGCGCCGGCGGGCAACCCGGAGCTGCCGATCCCAAGGCTCGATGCCGCCACCGAGGTCGCCGGCGAGCCCGCACGGCTCGATCTGACCCATCTGCCGGCCTTCGCCATCGACGACGAGGGGAATCAGGACCCGGACGATGCGATCAGCCTCGACGGCGACCGGATCTGGGTACACGTCGCGGATGTGGCCGCGCTGGTCGAGCCCGATTCCGAGCTCGATCGCGAGGCGCGCGCGCGCGGCGCCAACCTCTATCTGCCCGAGGGCACCATCCACATGCTGCCGGTGGCCATCACCGAGCAGCTCGGGCTTGGACTCCAAGAGCGCTCGCCGGCGCTGTCGATCGCGATGCGTCTCGATGCTGAGGCCGAGATCACCGATGTCGAGATCCAGCCGACCCTGATTCAGGTGCAACGGTTGAGCTATGGTGAGGCCGATCGGCGTCTCGATGAGCCCACCATTGCTGCACTCGCGCAGCTTGCCGGGCGCTACCGTCAACGCCGGCTTGCGCAGGGTGCCGCGGAGATCGATCTGCCCGAGGTCAGTGTGCGCGTGCACGCGGGCGAGGTCTCGATTCGACCGATCGAGCGCACCGGATCGCGCGCGATGGTCACTGATCTGATGCTGATGGCCGGTGAGGCCGTGGCCCGCTACTGTCTCGCGCGTGATCTGCCGATCCCGTTCGCCATCCAGCCCGCGCCAGAGCGGATCGAGCAGCCGACGACGATGGCCGGGATGCACGCCTATCGGCGGCTGTTCAAGCCGAGCCGCACCCTGGTTGGCCTGCCGGAGCGACACTTCGGCTTGGGCCTCGATGCCTATACCCGCGCGACCAGCCCCTTGCGCCGCTATGCCGATCTGCTGGTGCATCAACAGGTGCGGGCGCATGTGCGCGGTGCCGAGCCGCTGACGGCCGAGCAGGTGAGTCAACGCGCGGGTGAGGCCGATCAGGGCGGGATCATCGTGCGCCGCGCCGAGCGGCAGTCGAACCTGCACTGGAAGCTGGTGCATCTGGCATCCCAGCCGCAGTGGACGGGCGAGGGCGTGGTGGTCGAGCTGCAGGAGCGCAAGGTGACCGTGCTGATCCCGGAGCTGGCGCTCGAGACCCGCGTGCGCGCGAAACAGCCACTGGCGCTCGATCAGCGCGTCTCCCTGGCCCTGGTCGAGGTCGACCTGGCGCAGGCCGAGTGTCAATTCCGGATTCGCGCCTGATTGTCGCGCCGATTGTCCTGATCGCTGTCGGCTGGAACGGGTTGTTCCAGTGGGGAACTCGTCGTGGCTCTTGACGGCGGGGTACAGCGATGCGCTGCAGCAGCGGTCAGCCGCCAGGGGCCAACAGGATCAGGCCCGCGATCGCGCCGGTCATCAAGGTCGCCAGGGTGCCCGCAAAGATCGACTTGAAGCCGAGCCCCGCGATCTCGGCGCGGCGCTCGGGCACCAGGCTGCCGAGCCCGCCGAGCATGATGCCGAGGCTGCCCAGGTTGGCGAAGCCGCAGAGCGCATAGGTCATGATCAGCTCGCTGCGCTCCGATAAGGTCCCCTCCGGCAGCTCCGCGAGCGCGATGTAGGCCAGCATCTCGTTGAGCACCGTCTTGGTGCCCATGAGCGCCCCGGCCGTGGTGGCCTCCTGCCAAGGGATGCCGATCAGCCAGACCACCGGCGCGAACAGCCAACCGAGCATCTGCTGCAGCGTCAGCGGCTCGGAGCCGAACGCGGGCAAGAGGGCCAAGAGGTCGTTGGTCAGGGTGACCAGCGCGACCATCACGATCAGCATCGCTCGATCTGCGGTAAAGGCTCGGCCGCATCCCGTGCGCCATGGAAGGGCACCAGGATCTCGGCCAGCATCAGGGCCGCGGGCGCGCTGATCAGCGACGCCGTGAGGATGTGGCCGAGCGCGTTCGGGATGGCCTCGGCGATCAGCGTCGCGTACAGGATCATCATGGTCCCGGCGATGGTCGCCATCCCGGTGGTCATGAGCGCGAACAGCTCACCGCGGCTCATGGCCTTGAGGTAGGGCTTGATGAGCAGGGGCGCCTCGATCATGCCCATGAAGATGTTCGCCGCGGTGCCGAGCCCGAGCGCGCCGCCGATGCCGAGGCTGCGGCGCAACAGCGAGGCGAAGGCGTTCACCAGCAGCGGTAGGATGCGCCAATAGAACAGCAGCGCGGAGAGCGCGCCGATGACCAAGACCAGCGGCAGGGCGCGAAAGGCGAGGATGAAGCTGTTGGCCGGCTCGATCATCTCGAACGGCGGCGCGCCGCCGCCGAGATACCCAAAGACGAAGCCGGTGCCGGCGTCGGTGGCCTGCTGCAGGCCTTCGACCAGACCGTTCACGGCGGCGAAGGCCGAGCGCGCCTGTGGCACCCCCAGCAGCAGCACGGCCAGGGCGACCTGGAGCAGGAGCCCGCCGATCACCAGCCGTTTCGAGATGCAGCGGCGATCCTCGCTAGCGGCCCAGGCGATGAGCATCAGGACGACGAGGCCGAGGATGCCTTGCAGCAGTTGGACGATGGAGAGGGTCATAGATACCAAACCTGGGGTCGTTGCCAAGGCATCGGCCTTGTCAACAGAAAGGGCCTAACCTATGTTTCACCGCCAATGCGATCTCGAGAGGAGCCATCCATGCCGTCAATGCTAACCCTGATCTTGTCCTCGCGTCTGCGCCTGCTGTCGATCCTGCTGCTGATCCTGAGCGCTCCGGTCTTCGCCGCCGATCCCGGCCGTGACCCGGGCCAGTACTTCTTCAACCAGACCTTCGGTGATTTCAGTGAAGAGCTAGAAACCGCTCGAGAGGAGGGCAAGGCCGGCATCCTGCTGATGTTCGAGATGGACGAGTGCCCGTTCTGCCATCGCATGAAGACCATGGTGCTCAATCAGCCGCAGGTACAGGACTACTTCCGCGAGCACTTTCTGATCTTCCCCGTGGATGTGGAGGGCGATATCGAGGTGGTTGACTTCCAGGGGAACCCGGACACCCAAAAGGATTTCGCGCTGAAGCAATTCCGCGTGCGCGCGACCCCAGTGTTCGCCTTTTTCGATCTCGACGGCAATCTGGTTGCGCGCTACACCGGCGCGACCCGCGACCAAGAGGAGTTCATGCTGCTCGGTCAGTATGTGGTCGATGAGGCCTACAAGGACACCACCTTCACGAAGTACAAGCGCGCTCAGCAAGATGGCTGATGCCAAGCATCCCCCAGGCCATCCCCCTGGCTATCCCCCGGGCCATCCCCCCGGTCATTCTGAGGGTCACCCCGGGGGCCGTACCTCAGGCTGGGCCGGTGCGCGCTGCATCCGCTGCTTCGTCAGTGGACGGGTGCAAGGGGTCTTCTTCCGCGCCTCCGCCGCCAAGGAGGCGCAGCAGCTCGGCATCAGCGGCTACGCCCGCAATCTCCCAGATGGGCGCGTCGAGGTGCTGGCCTGTGGCGACGCCGAGGCGCTCGAGCGCTTCAAGGCCTGGCTGCACCGCGGCCCGACGGCGGCAGATGTCGCGGCGGTTGCCTGCGAGGCCCAGGAGTACCAACCGTTGAGCGGGTTCTCGACCGGGTGAGGAGGCTCGCCGGTCCATCCAGATCCTGAGCAGGCAACGCCTACAACACCGGCCCCAGCATGGCGACGGTGTTGTTGACGAGCCGGCGATGGCGCGGCCAAGCGGCGACGTCGGCGGGATCAACCCGCACGGAGCTGTCGATGTACGCTTGCTGGCGCGCCCTGATCTGGCTGGTCAGCGCTGGGTCGCGGAGCAGGATATTGTTCTCGTAGTTCAGATCGAAGCTGCGGC
The DNA here is from genome assembly GCA_964617675.1 of uncultured Halochromatium sp. Lineage (GTDB taxonomy): Bacteria > Pseudomonadota > Gammaproteobacteria > Chromatiales > Chromatiaceae > Lamprobacter. The sequence continues at coordinate 16,532 of CAZTYV010000011.1, forward strand.
GGTCCATGTTGGCAGAGCCGATGAGGCTGATCTCGCCGTCGAGGGTGAGCGACTTGGTGTGCAGCAGGCCGCCGACGTATTCGTAGATCTGGACACCGGCGGCGAGCAGGTCGGCGTAGTAGCTGCGGCTCGCGGCGGCGACGACGCGGCTATCGTTGCGCTGCGGGAAGACGATCAGGGTCTCGACGCCACGCCGGGCGCTCGCGCAGAGCGCAGCCTGCATGGACTCGTTCGGCACGTAGTAGGGCGTGGTGATGACCAGCGTGTGACGAGCGCTGTAGATCAGGGTCTCGAACAGCTCGGGCATCGCTGAATAGCGGACCGTCGGGCCGGTTCCAACGACCTGCCCGGTGATCAGCCCCTGCGTCCCGCGGTCGGCTTCGGAGGCCGACGGCAGTGGGCGGCGCAGCAGCACATCGATGTCATCGTCGACGTGCGCCATCCAGTCGCCAGCGAACAGGTGCTGATTCTGGCGTGCGATCGGGCCCTCGAAGCGGACCATCAGGTCGACCCAAGGCGCGTACTTCGCCTTGACGCGGAACTCGGGGTCGGCGCAGTTCTGGCTGCCGCAGTAGGTGATCCAGTCGTCGATGACGACGATCTTGCGGTGATTGCGCAGGTCGATGCGGCCGCCGAGCACGCGCAGGAGCGGGTTGCCGATCGGCAGGGCGCGGGCGAGTCTGACGCCAGCGGCCTGCATCGCCTGCCAATGACTGGAGTGGATCATGCTCCGCGAGCCGAGATCATCGGCCATCGCACGGCAGGTGACGCCGCGCTCGGCGGCGCGGATCAGGGCCTGGGCCACATTGAGCCCGTTGTTGTCCGTCAGCCAGATATAGAACAGCAGGTGGACATGATCTTGCGCGGCGTCGATGTCGGCGATCAGGGCATCGATCACGGCGTTTGAGTCTGCCGGCAACCGCGCGCGGTTGCCGCCGATGGGTGCGAAGCCGCTGATCGATTCGCCGACCTGAAACAGATGCGCGTAGCGCTCCGGGATCACCGCTTCCAAACCGGGTGCGTCCATACCGGGCGCGGCACGCACCCCGGGCATCTGCTCCAGTACCCGGCGCATGCGCTCGGCGCGTTTGCGGCCGATGTTGGTCTCGCCGAAAAGCAGATAGGCGATGATGCCGCCGATGGGCAGGGCGATCACCACCACCACCCAGGTCAGCCGCGCGGTGGGGTCGCGGTGCGGCTTGAGCAGCACACGGATGATCAGCAGCACCTGAATGCCCAGATGCAGCGCGACGCCGAGCGTGGTGAACAGGACCGACTCGCTGATGCCGTTCATCCGCTGATACCCAAGCCGCGGCGCTCAGTGCGCGAACTGCGGGGTTGGCGGTTCCGGCTCGTGCTCGGTGCGCGAGGCGAAGTAGGCGACGGCCTTCTTGATGTCGTCGAGCAGCATGTCAGCCATATCCATGCTGAAGCCTTCGCGCACCACCACGCGCAGCACGGCGACGTCTTGGGCGTTCTCGGGCATGGTATAGGCCGGCACCTGCCAGCCGTACTCGCGCAGCTTGGCCGAGACATCGAAGACGCTGTAGTGGCTGATCTCGTCGCGCAGCTTGAAGGCGAACACCGGGATGGCGCTCCCATCGCTGAGCAGTTCGAAGGGGCCGAGCTCGGCGATGCCGCTGGAGAGCCTCATCGCATCGTCGCGCAGCGCGCTCATGATCTGCCGGTAGCCGGCCTGGCCCAGGCGCAGGAAGTTGTAGTACTGCGCCACCACCTGATTGCCCGGGCGCGAGAAGTTCAGCGTAAAGGTCGGCATGTCGCCGCCTAGGTAGTTGACGCGGAAGACCAGATCTTCCGGCAGGTCCTCCTGGCTGCGCCACACCACCCAGCCGATGCCGGGGTAGACCAGCCCGTATTTGTGGCCGGAGACGTTGATCGATTTGACCAATGGCAGCCGGAAGTCCCACTTCAGCTCCGGGTGTAGGAAGGGCGCGACGAAGCCGCCGCTGGCGGCGTCGACGTGCATCGGGACCTGCCAGCCGGTGCTGGCGTTCTGCTCGACCAGCGCCTCATGGATGGCCTCGATCGGCTCGAATTCGCCGGTGAAGGTGGTGCCGAGGATGGCGACCACGCCGATGGTGTTCTCGTCGGTGCGCGCCAGCACCTCCTCGGGCGAGATCACGTAGCGGCCCTTCTGCATCGGGATGTAGCGCGGCTCGACCTCCCAATAGCGGCAGAACTTCTCCCAGACCACCTGCACGTTGGCGCCGAGGACCAGGTTGGGCTTGTCGTGCGCCTTGCCGGCGGCCTGGCGGCGCGCGCGCCAGCGCCATTTGAGCGCCATTCCGGCGAGCATCACCGCCTCACTGGAGCCGATCGCCGAGGCGCCGACACCGGGCTCGGCGGCGTTGAAGAGGTCGGAGACGATGTTGATGCAGCGCGCCTCGATCTCGGCGGTGCGCGGGTATTCGTCCTTGTCGATCAGGTTCTTGTCGAAGGCCTCGGCCATCAGCTTCTCGGCCTCGGGCTCCATCCAGGTGGTGACGAAGGTGGCCATGTTCAGCCGCGCGTTGCCATCGAGCATGAGCTCGTCGTGAATCAGCTGATAGGCCAGGCTCGGCAGCATCTCGTGCTCGGGCAGGCGGTTCTTCGGGATGGCCTGGCGCATGTCGCGGCGCGCATAGGCCGGGGCGAGCACGGCGTCAGCGTCGTCGGCGTCGAAGCGGCGGGGCAGGGAGCTGTCCGTCATCGAGTTCTCCACGGCAAGGGTTGGCGCCTCATTGAGCAACGGGTTCGAGTCGAGGCTGCGAGACAGCCGGCAGAGTAGCCGCCCATGCCCATCTGGACAAGGCGCGAGGCCCTCGGAGTTAGGCCGGGGAGTTAGGCCGGGGAGTTAGGCCGGGGAGTTAGGCCGGCGGGTGCATGCGGTGCCAGTGATGGGCAATCTCCTCACGACGGCAGATCCAGACCTGCGGCTGGCGGCTGACGAAGTCGAGGAAGCGCGAGAGCGCCATCGCCCGAGCGGGGTGACCGCTGATGCGACCATGCAGGCCGACGCTCATCAGCTTTGGCCTCTGTGCGCCCTCGTGCCAGAGCTGATCGAAGGCGTCGCGCAGCTGCTGGAAGAAGTCGTCGCCGCAGGAGAAGCCGCCCGGGAGCAGGTAGCGGGCATCGTTGTTGACCAGCGTGTAGGGGATGATCAGGTGCGGCGGGCTGCTGTCGGGCAGCCAATAGGGCAGGTCGTCGTCGTAGGCGTCGGAGTCGTAGAGGAAATGCCCCTCCTGGCGGATGAGGCGGCGCGTGCTGAGGCTGACCCGGCCGGTGTACCAACCGCGTGGGCGTTGGCCGCTGAGGGCCTCGATCAGCCGAATGGTCCGGCGGATGTGCTGGCGCTCCTCGTCCTCGGGGATGCGATGGTAGTCGAGCCAGCGATAACCATGGCCGGCGATCTCATGGCCAAGGTCGACGAGTGCGCGGACCAATGGCGGGTTCAGCTCTAACGCGCGACCGCTGGCGAAGATGGTGAGTGGCAGCTGGCGCTCGCGGAACAGCTCAAGCAGCCGCCAGACGCCGGCGCGCGCGCCATAGTTGTAGAGGCTCTCGACACTGGGGTCGCGCTCGCCCCGGCGTGCGGGGCGACCAGGGAGCTCGTGGAGGTAGGCCTCGGATTCGGCGTCGCCGTTGAGAACGCTCGACTCCGCGCCTTCTTCGATGTTGAGGACGAATTGGATCGCAACCCGGGCCTGGTTCGGCCACTGCGGATGTGGTGGCCGACCGCCATAGCCGACCAGGTCGCGCTCACTCATCATCCAAGCTCGAAGGTCGTGACGCCGAAGACGCGTGCATGGGCGATGGACGGCACCGGGCCGATGTACATGCGCGCGCAGCCGAAGACCTCGACCATCTGGTGTCGCTGCACCAAGGCAAGCGCCTCGGGGTTGTTCTCCGGCGCATCGAGAAAGACCGGCTCGCCCGCGGCGAAGTCCGTGAGCGCCCCGAACAGGGTCTGCGCCGCCTCGGCATCATCGGCGAACAGCGGGCCGATCTTGTATCCCTCCAGGCAGCGACGGGCCACACCATAGCCGCTGAGCTCGCCATCGCGCAGCAGGCCGAGCGCACAGGCGTTCTGCTGCGTGATCCAGCCCTGCAGGAAGCCCGGGCGCGGCGCTGGAAAACAGCCGCGGTCGTAGGCGAGCAAGGTCTCGAAGGGCAGCTCGGTGAGTGGGATCAAGGTGCGGCTGTGTCCAGGGTCCTGGTCGTCTGAGGCTGCGTGTGCCGAGCCCGCGGCCGGGAACTGACCGCGGAAGCGGATGTTGCGATGCGAAAAGACGAAACCGCCGCGGGCGTAGTAGGCCTGCATGTTGAACACGCCGTCGAGCCCGATGCTCGCGCCCGGCTTGAGCCGAGCGCGAAGACGCTCGAGGCGCGCGTGCCAGATCTGATTGCCGAGGCCGCGGCCGCGGAATTCAGGCCGCACGATGAAGAAGCCCATGAAACCGAACTCGCCGGCGTAGGAGGTGATGGCTCCACCGCCGATCAGCTCGTCACCGAGATCGGCGGCGATGAAGGCGTCGGGGTCGGTGGCCCAGAACAGCTCGGCGTCGTGCAGGCCCGGGTTCCAGCCCTCGCGCGCGGCCCATTGCACCAGCTCGCCGACCTCGGCGTGGCTCATCTGGCGGATGCGTAGCTCAGTGGTCATCGCTTGGCCCTCCGGGGCGGTTCTCTTTGTCGGCCGATTTGCCCGCTCATTTAGGGCATCGATCGGGACAGTGCCTCGACCTGCTCGAGCCGAGCCTCGAGCAGCCGGTGGTGATGATCGGTCTGCAGACGCTGATCCTCGCGCTCGGCCCAGCCGCGTTGGGCACCATAGTGCGCGCGAGCGGCCTCGAGGTCATCCGCGATCTTGTTGCGACGCCGGGCCGCGATCTGCTTTGGAGCCTGCTTTTGACCCCGATTTGGAGCCTGGCTTGGAGACTGATTCGGCAGCGGGGTCAAGCCTCGGGTGCCACCCGCCGCGCCGGGCCAGTCGGGGTCGCGCGCCGGCTCGCCGAGCGCGGCGCGGGCTCTGGCCAGGTGCAGATCCCCTCGCATCAAAGGATCGTCGCCGATGCCCGGATACTCGAGCCAGGTCTCGACCGAAAGCCAGTCGCCCTCCTGCAGCAGGACCAACATGGCATCACGCGCGAGGTCGTGCTGATGGCCGTCAAGCTCCTCGAGCCAGCGCAGCACGCGACGCGCGGTCGTCGCGGCACCACCACGGGCGCCGGCCGGCTCGCCAAGACCGGCACGATAACAGAGCAGGCGCGCTTGCTCGGCGCGCAGCCGGTCGCCCTCAACGCTCTTCGGCGCCGCGTCGATCAGGCGGCACCAGCGGCCGAGCTCCGCGGCATCGCCGAGCATAAAGGCGGCGCTGGCGAGCTTGATCTGATAGGAGGTGAGCGTGAACCGGGGTGACCCATCGTCGCCCTCCTGATCGCGATGGGCCGCGCGATAGTGCCGCTGCGCCTGCAACCAGTCGCCGCGGCGCGCGGCCAGATCACCCTCGCTGAGCTCGAGCATGTGGCCGCAGCGCAGCTGCGGGCTGCGGCCGATCAGGCTGCGCCCTTGCTCGAGGAGAGCGCTTGCCTCGGCGAGCGGGCGCTCGAGGATGGCGATACTCAGCAGGGTCGAAATGGCGCTGAAGACATCCACCGGATCAGCCGGCGCCTCGGCAGCGGCGGCGATGCTGAGGGCGGCGACCGCCGGCTCAGTCTCGCGGCGCTGCCAATGACTCTCGCCTTGCCAGACCAGCATCCGCGTCTGCGCAGCCCGATCGCCCAGGGTCTCGGCCAGATGCGCGCCCTCAGCCGCGATCTGGGCGGCGAGCTGGTAATCGCGGGCGCGGTAGGCGTTGCTGAAACGGCGGCGGATCTGGTCAAGCTGAGTCGCGCTCATCGGTGCTCGGGCTGCTCTGGTTTGCTCGCAATCCTATACCGGGTCGGGCTGAGCTGTCGTGCGGTGCGGTTCCGCGGGCGCTGTATCTGTGAGACCCTTTTGCGCCGGTGCCGAGCTGTTCTGGAGATGTGATGCCTTTTTCGGCGACGGCGTTTGCTGCAGCGCTCCTCTGGCGCTTGCTGATCTTTGCCCTGCTTTGGTGGCTACTGACCGGCGGCGAGCGCGCGGCACTGCTGTTTGGCGCGCCCTTTGTCGTCGTTGCGGCCGTGCTGAGCACCTTGGCGCGCTTTCGCGGGCAGCCGGGCGTGCCCGTGCTGGGATCGGTCGCGCCACTGGCGCTGCTGCGTTTGATCGGCTTCTTTCTCTGGCATTCGCTGCTGGGCGGCGTCGACGTTGCGCTACGAGCGCTGCGTTGGTCTTTACCCCTTGCGCCCGACCTGATCGACTATCCGCTGCGTTTACCGCCGGGTCCGGCGACCGTGCTGATGTCGGGGCTGGTGAGCTTGATGCCGGGGACACTGGCGGTGATCTGCGAGGGGCACTTGCGGTTGCATGTCCTCGATCGGCGTGGCCACTGGTATCAGGACCTCGAGCGGCTGGAGCAGCGCATCGGCGCGCTCTACCGTCTTCCCGGTTTCTGAACTGGGTTCCTGAGTGGGTTCCTGGCCGGGTTCCTGAGTGGGTTTCTGATCCGGATTCTGATCCGGATGCTGATCGGGAGACGTTCGATGCAGACCTTGTACTACGCCTTGATCCTGCTGCTGCTGCTGACCCTGGCGGCGGGCCTGTGGCGCATCCGTCGCGGACCGACCGCGGCGGACCGGATGCTGGCGGCACAGCTGTTTGGTACCACCGCGACGGCCGTTCTGCTGTTGCTGGCCGAGGTGTCGGCGGTGCCAGCGCTGCGGGACGTGGCCTTGGTGCTGGCCTTGTTAGCGGCCATCACCGTGACCGCGTTCACGCGCCGGGCCCGAGGGCCGCTCACGGGCGGACGGCCGGCCCTGGGCTCAGGCTCAGGCTCAGGCTCAGGCTCAGGCTCGGACAGGAGACCAAGGAGGCCGGGGGCGTGACGCTTCTCCTTGAGGGTCTGACCATGCTGTTCTTGGTCGCGGGCGCCGCCTTCTTCGTCGCGGGCACGCTCGGCCTGTTGCGATTCCCGGACGTCTACACGCGGCTGCACGCACTGACCAAGGCCGATAACCTGGGCCTCGGGTTGATCGTGATGGGGCTAATGCTTCAATCGGAATCCCTGGCCGCGGCCGGTAAGCTGCTGTTTATCTGGCTGTTGCTGCTCGCCGCCTCGGCCACCGCCGGCCAGCTGGTCGCGGGCTGGGCTCAGGGTAAGGGGGTCGAGCCATGGCGTGGCTAAGCCTGCTGTCGCTGGCGATCGATCTGGTCTTGGCACTCACGCTGCTCTGGCTCGCCTGGCGCGCGCTCAACAGCCCAGACCTGTTTCGCGCCGTGGTGCTGTTCATCGCCCTTGGGCTGGTCTTGGGCCTGGTGTGGGTGCGGCTGGATGCGGTCGATATCGCGCTCGCCGAGATCGCCCTTGGCGCGGGTGTCACCGGGGCCTTGCTGCTCGCCGCGCTCGCGAAGCTCCAGCCTGCCGGGGTTGAATCGCCGACCGCCGCCGAGGCCGCGGGAGCGTCGGCCGAGCCAGCGCCCCGCTCGATGCCGACGGAGGGTGAAGCCGGCGATGAGGCGAGCCTCAAGGCCCCGGGCGCTCTGCGCGGGCTGATCGCCTTGCTGCTGCTGGTGCCCTTGCTTGGGCTTGGTATGGTTGTCTGGCAGCTTTGGGTACCGACACCGGGACTCACTGAGCTGGTGGACGCGCGCCTCGGCGAGTCGGGTGTCGCCTATCCAGTGACGGCGGTGCTGCTGAACTTTCGCGGCTACGACACCCTGCTCGAGCTGGCGGTGCTCCTGTTGGCGCTGATCGGGGTTTGGTCGTTGGCGCCGGCATCGCATCTTGACAACGCGGAGCCCGAGCCAGCGCTCGCGGCCCTCAGCCGACTCTTGGCGCCGCTGATGATCCTGGTTGCGGCCTACTTGGTTTGGGTCGGCGCGCACGCACCGGGCGGTGCCTTCCAGGCCGGCTCGGTCTTGGGCGCGGCGGGGGTCTTGCTGCATCTGAGCGGTTGGCAGCTCTCGCCCAGGGCAATCGGTTGGCCCTTGCGGCTGGTGCTGGTGCTCGGGGTAGCGGTGTTCGCGCTCATCGGTCTCGCGGTGATGGGGTTTGGGCAACCGCTGCTCGGCTATCCGCTCGGCTGGGCGAAGCCGGCGATCCTGACGATCGAGCTGGCGGCAACCCTCTCCATCGGCGCCATCCTCGCGGCCTTGTTCATCGGAGGACGGCCGTGAGCTCGGTGCTGGTGTTCGCGTTGGCCGGGGTCGGGCTGATCGTGCTTGGGCTCTATGCGCTGCTGATCCAGCGGCACCTGCTGCGAAAGGTGCTGGCCTTCAATGTCATCAGTAGCGGCATCTTCCTGCTCCTCGCGGGCCTGGCGCGGCGGGCGCCCGGCGCCGACCCGGACCCCGTGCCGCAGGCCATGGTACTGACCGGTATCGTGGTGGCGGTGGCCGCGACGGCCTTGGCATTGGCCATGATCCAGGCCCTGCGCGCGGTGACGGGGCGCACCCGGCTCGACGACGGCGGCGAGGATTGAGCCGATGCTGCTACTGCTGAGCGGCCCCGAGTGGGCTGCCGCGCTGGTGCTCGGGCCGCTGCTGGCGGCCTTGCTGTGCTTCCTCGCGCCGCGCTGGTCCAACGGGCTGGGCCTGCTGAGCGCGGCCTTGGTCCTGGTCGCGACCCTCGGCTTGGTGCTGGGCCTGATCGCCGAGGGGCCGTTGCGCGTTGCGGTCGGCGGTTGGGGGGCGCCGCTCGGGATCGATCTGTGGGCCGACGGACTGAGTGCGATCCTGCTCTTGATGACGGCCCTGGTCGGGCTCGGGGTGAGTGTGTACGCGTCGGCGTACTTCGCCGAGCATCCGCAGCAGCAACGCTGGTTCTGGCCCCTGTGGCTGTTGCTCTGGTCGGCGTTGAATGGGCTCTATCTCTCGGGTGATCTCTTCAATCTCTATGTGATGCTGGAGGTGTTGGGGCTCTCGGCAGCCGCACTGACCGCGCTCGGCGGGAGCGCGCCCGCGTTGAATGCCGCCATGCGTTATCTGCTGGTGAGTCTGCTCGGGTCCTCGGCCTACCTGCTCGGCGTGGCCTTGCTCTACCACGGCGAGGGCAGTGTCGACATCGCCTTGCTCGGCGAGCGCGTCGAGGCCGGCGCGGTCACAAGCACGGCGCTCCTGGTCATGACGACCGGTCTCTTGCTGAAGACGGCGCTGTTGCCGTTCCATTTCTGGCTGCCCCCCGCGCACGGCAGCGCGCCGGCACCGGTGAGCGCGCTGCTCTCGGCGCTGGTGATCAAGGCGTCGTTCTATCTGCTGTTGCGCCTCTGGCTGGACCTCTTCAGCGGCATAGGCGGGATGTTCTCGGCGCTTCTGCCAGAGCTGCTCGGGCTGCTCGGGGCCGCCGCGGTGCTCTGGGGCTCGCTGCAGGCGTTGCGACAGCGCCGGCTGAAGCTGTTGATTGCCTATTCGACGGTCGCGCAGATCGGCTATCTCTTCCTCGCCTTTCCGCTGACCGGGGCTCAGGGCGATGGGCTGGCCTGGCGCGCGGTGATCTACCTGGCGCTGGCGCACGGCCTGGCCAAGGCGGCGATGTTCCTGAGTGCTGGCGGTTTGCTGCGCTTCGCCGGCCATGACCGGATCGCCGACCTCGACCGCGCGGTGCAGCGCTTGCCCTTGACCCTCACCGCCTTCGTGCTCGGCGGCGTCAGCATCATGGGGCTGCCGCCGAGCGGTGGCTTCATCGGTAAGTGGCTGCTGCTCGAGGCGGCCTTTAGCCAAGGCCGTTGGGGGCTAGCGCTGGTGGTGTTGCTGGGGGGTGTCCTAGCCGCCGGCTATGTGTTCAAGGTGGTCGGCTATGCCTTCACCCCAACGGCGATCGCTCAGGAAGGCAAGGCGGTGCCCGGATCGATGCAATGGAGTGCCTTCCTGCTCGCCTTCGGCGCCATCCTGCTCGGCTTCGCAGCGCCGTGGATCTGGCCGCTGCTCGAGGTAGGTGCGCCCTTCGGTCCAGCGGCGGCGTTCAGCGCCGAGGTCGGCTCATGATCCCGAGCGTCGAGGCCCCGTTGCCGCCGAATGCCTGGCTGCCGCTGCTGGTGCTCGGCAGCTCGCTACTCCCGGGCCTTGTGATCTTCTTCCTCGCCGAGCGGCGCTACTGGACGCGGACCCTGCTCAACCTGACCGGTGCCTTGGTCAAGCTGGCGCTGGTCGGCGCGATGCTCTGGGGCGTGTTCCATCAGCAACAGTACGCGGCCAGCCTGCCGCTGCTGCCGGGGTTGGACTTGGTGCTGCGGGTACGCCCATTGTCGCTGCTGTTCCTGGTGCTTTCCGCCGGGCTCTGGCTGCTGACAACCCTCTATGCGATCGGCTACCTGGAGGACTCGCCGCACCGCAGCCGCTTCTTCGGCTTCTTCAGTCTCTGCGTGACCTCCACCGTTGGCGTGGCGATGGCGGGAAATCTGCTCACCTTCGTGCTCTTCTTCGAGCTGCTGACGCTGACCACCTACCCGTTGGTGGTGCATCGGGGCACCGAAGAGGCGCGCCGCGCCGGACAGGTCTATCTGGCCCATACGGTGATCGCCGGCGCCTTGCTGCTGGCCGGCACGGTCTGGCTGTACACCCTGGCGGGTACCCTGACCTTCACCACCCAGGGCTTTGTGGTCGATCTGGTCGATAGCCATCGCTGGTCGCTGATCGCCATCTTCGTGCTGCTGATCATCGGCGTGGGCGTCAAGGCCGCGCTAGTGCCCTTGCACAGCTGGCTGCCGCGGGCGATGGTGGCGCCGGCCCCGGTGAGCGCGCTCCTGCATGCGGTGGCGGTGGTCAAGGCCGGCGCCTTCGGTATCGTATTGATCGTCTACGACGTCTTCGGCGTCGAGGTCGCGGCCGAGCTGGGGGTGACCAAGCCATTGGCGCTGGTGGCGGCATTCACCATCCTCTATGGCTCATTGCGTGCCCTGTTTCAGGACAATCTCAAGCGGCGGCTGGCCTTCTCTACGGTCAGCCAGGTCTCCTATATCGTGCTTGGGGTCGCCATCGTGGGCCCCTTGGCCACGGTTGGCGGGCTGGTCCATCTGGTGCATCAGGGGGTGATGAAGATCACCCTGTTCTTCTGCGCCGGCAATCTGGCCGAGACCCTCGGTATCCATCGGGTCAGCGAGATGAATGGGGTCGGCCGGCGCATGCCTTGGACCATGCTCGCCTTCAGTATTGGCGTGCTCGGGATGATCGGGGTGCCGCCGGTGGCGGGCTTCGTGAGCAAGTGGTATCTCGGGCTTGGCGGAGTCGAGGCGGGACTGCATTGGCCGTTGCTCGTGCTGGCGCTCAGTAGTCTGTTGAACGCGGCCTATTTCCTGCCCATCCTGCACCGCGCCTGGTTCTGCGAGCCGCCCGCGCACTGGCCCGAGGAGCGTGATTTCGGTGGACGGGAAACGGCCTGGCTGCTGCTGTTGCCGCCTGTGATCACCGCCGCGCTGTCGCTGCTGATCGGTCTGTTCGCGGCCATGCCGTTCTCGCCCTTGGAGTGGGCGCGGCTGATCGCCGAGCGCGAGTTCTATCGGCCATGAGACGGGGGCACCGGGCTGACCCCATCGAAGGGATCATCCGGACCGCCGGCCTTCGGATCGCGCCGCGATGGGCTCGATGCCGCCAGGGTTCTCGGCATGGTACCCGCCCGGCACTTGTGATCGCGTCGAGGGTTCCGACTTTCATGACAGGCCCAGCGCAAAGGGGCGGCGCGGGCTCGGTCACGAGCGTCGCCTGATGGGCTGTTAACGGGTCGCCGTGTCGGCGGCGTTGGCAGAGAGAGGAGTAAGACTCGAGTTGAATACCCAAACGGCGATCTTTTCCTGGCTCCCGATGCTGTTGCTGCTGTTGGCCCTGGTGCTTGGCGGTATCGTCGCATTCTGGTGGTGGCGGCGTCGCGCGGCGGCCGCGTCGGTGGTCGCGCAGCCCGATTCGGACGACGCGCCGAACTGGCATGCGCTCGAGGTCGAGGCGGTCTTGCAGCAGGTTGGTAGCCGAGCTGAGGGTTTGACGCAGTCCGTGGCCGAGCAGCGCTTGGCCGAGCATGGTCCGAACAGGCTGCCGGAGGCCAAGCCCCGCAGCCCGCTGATGCGCTTTCTGGCGCAGTTTCACAACGTCCTGATCTATGTGCTGATCGTCGCCGGCGCGGTGACCGCGCTGCTGCAGCACTGGCTGGATGCCGGGGTGATCTTCGGTGTGGTCTTGATCAATGCCTTCATCGGCTTCGTGCAAGAAGGCAAGGCCGAGGATGCGCTCAAGGCGATCCGCGGCATGCTCTCGCCGCATGCGCGGGTCTGGCGGGACGGGCGCTTGGTGACGGTCGATGCCGCCGAGCTGGTGCCGGGCGACCTGGTTGCGCTGCAATCGGGTGACAAGGTGCCGGCGGATCTGCGCCTGCTGCGGGCCAAGGGCGTCGAGATTGAGGAGGCCGCGCTCACCGGTGAGTCGGTGCCGGTGGAGAAGGGCACCGCGCCGCTGACCGCCGAGACGGTGCTCGCCGACCGGCGCTGCATGGCCTACTCGGGCACCCTGGTGACCCATGGGCAGGGCACCGGCATCGTGGTCGCGACCGGCGCCGCCACCGAGATCGGCCGCATCAGCGCCATGGTGGCCGATGTGCAGCAGCTGACCACGCCGCTGTTGCGGCAGATGGCCCAGTTCGGCCGTTGGCTGACCCTGGCCATCCTGGTCATTGCCGCGCTCAGTTTCGCGTTCGGCGTCTGGATTCGCGACTATAGTGCCGCCGAGATGTTCCTCGCCTCGGTGGGGCTCGCGGTGGCCGCGATCCCCGAGGGCTTGCCGGCGATCATGACCATCACGCTGGCCATCGGCGTGCAGCGCATGGCCGGGCGCAATGCCATCATCCGCCGGCTGCCGGCGGTCGAGACCTTGGGCACGGTCGGTGTGATCTGCTCGGACAAGACCGGCACCCTGACCCGCAATGAGATGACGGTCGCGACGGTCAGGACAGCAGAGCGCGAGCTGCGGCTGACCGGCACCGGTTACGACCCGCACGGCGTCTTCTTGGCCGATGAAGAGCCGATCGACACCGCCGCCGATCCGCTGCTGAGTGAGGCGCTGCGCGGCGTCACGCTCTGCAACGATGCCTCGGTCGAGCAGCGCGAGGGCGAGTGGCGCGTGCATGGCGGGCCGATGGAAGGCGCGCTCCTGGTGGCGGCGGTGAAGGCGGGGTTGGACACCGAGCTGCTGACCAAGGAGCTGCCGCGTACCGATCTGATCCCGTTCGAATCGAGCCACAAGTTCATGGCGACGCTGCACCACAGCCATGATGGCGAGTGCTTTATCTTCGTGAAGGGCGCCCCGGAGGCCGTGCTCGAGCGCTGCGTGAGCGAGCGTGCGCTCGACGGTGACCGTCGGCTCGATCGCCCGATTGACCCTCAGGTCTGGCACCAGCGCATGGAGGCGATGGCCGCGGCCGGCCAACGCGTCTTGGCCGTTGCAGTGAAGCCGGGACAGGCGCATCGCCAAGAGCTCGATTTCAACGATGTCGAGGACGGACTGACGCTGCTCGGCCTGTTCGGGCTGATGGACCCGCCGCGCGAGGAGGCCATCGCGGCGGTGCGCGTCTGTCAGCAAGCGGGCATTCGCGTGAAGATGATCACCGGCGATCATGCGACCACGGCCAAGGCGATCGCGCGCCAGATCGGCCTCAGCAGCACCGCGAGCGCACTGACCGGTCGCGAGCTGGATGCGATGGACGACGCCGAGCTGCAGCAGCGCGTGCGCGAGGTGGATGTCTACGCGCGGGTGACGCCTGAGCACAAGCTGCGCCTAGTCACGCATCTGCAGCAGAACGGGACCGTGGTGGCGATGACCGGCGACGGCGTCAACGATGCGCCCGCGCTCAAGCGCGCCGATGTCGGCGTCGCCATGGGGATCAACGGCACCGAGGCGGCGAAGGAGGCCTCCGAGATGGTGCTCGCGGACGACAACTTCGCCTCGATCGCCAACGCGGTGGAGGAGGGGCGTACCGTCTATGACAATCTGCGCAAGGCGATCCTCTTCATCCTGCCGACCAACGGCGGCGAGGCGATGGTTGTGCTCGGTGCCATCCTGCTCGGCTTCCAGCAGTTCCCGCTGACGCCGGTGCAGATCCTCTGGGTGAATATGATCACCGCCGTCACCTTGGCGCTGGCGCTGGCCTTCGAGCCGCCGGAGCCCGGGGTGATGAGCCGCCCGCCGCGCAACGCTCGCGAACCGGTGCTGACGCCGACCTTCCTCTGGCGCATCGGCTATGTTTCGCTGATCCTGATGATCGGCACCTTCGGGCTGTTCCTGCTCGATCGCTGGCTGGGTGCAAGCATCGAACATGCACGCACCGTCGCGGTCAATACGCTGGTGATGTTCGAGATCTTCTATCTGTTCAACTCGCGCTACATGGAGGCCCCGGTGCTCAACCTGCGTGGTCTGCTCGGGAACCGCATCGTCTTGATCGCGGTCGGGCTGCTGATCCTGTTCCAGCTCGCCTTCACCTATTGGGGGCCGCTGCAGGCGCTGTTCGGGACCGCCGCGCTTAGCGCCGGCCACTGGCTGCTGATCGTGGTGGTGGCCTCGTCGGTGCTGTTCATCGTCGAGTACGAGAAGGGCCGCGTTCGACGGCGGCGTGCACTGGCGTCGGTTGGCGCTGAGGCGGCGCGCGCCTGAGCGCGGGTCCCCTGGGCTGGGTCTGGGAGCGCGTCGGGGAGTGGTCTGGCAGCGGCCCCTGGAGCGGGCTCTTGAACCGATAGGGGATACGCCCAACGCATTCGACTGGCAGGGAGAACTCGATCCGTGGCTGCAAGCAGACTCAACCGCCGACACTTCCTTCAGCTCGCCGCGGCGGCAGGTGCCGTCCTCGGCTGTCCTGGCTTGGCCAGCGCCGCCGGGGTCTCGCCGCTGACCAAGCCGATTCCGGTCAGCGGCGAGCCGCTGCCGGTGATCGGCATGGGGACCTGGATCACCTTCAACGTCGGCGATGACCCCGCCGAGCTAGCGGTGCGCGCCCAGATCCTGGAGGCCTTCTTCGCCGCCGGCGGCGGCATGATCGACGCCTCACCGATGTACGGATCATCCGAGGCCGTACTCGGGCGCGTGCTGCCACGGCTCGAG
>CAZTYV010000011.1:31691-34861 GCA_964617675.1 uncultured Halochromatium sp.
AACCAAGGTCTGGACCCGCTCGGGAGCGGCGGGACCGATCGAGATGGAGGAATCGCGTAGGCTCTGGGGCGTCGAGCGTTTCGATCTGCTGCAGGTGCACAACCTGCTGGCCTGGCAGGCGCACCTCGAGACGCTGAAGCAGATGAAGGCCGACGGCGAGGTGCGCTACATCGGCATCACCACCTCGCACGGCCGGCGTCACGACGAGCTCGAGCAGATCATGCGCGATGAGCCGATCGACTTCGTGCAGCTCACCTACAACATCGTCGATCGCGAGGCCGAGCAACGGCTGCTGCCGCTGGCGAAAGAGCGGGGGATCGCGGTGATCGCCAATCGACCGTTCCAGCGCAAGGCGCTGATCCATCGTGCCGACGGCCATCCGCTGCCGGGCTGGGCCGCGGAGATCGGCTGCGCGAGCTGGGCGCAGGCCTTGCTCAAGTTCATCGTCGCCCATCCGGCGGTGACCTGCGCCATCCCGGCCACGAGCCAGGTCGCGCACATGCGGGAGAACATGGCCGCGGCCGCCGAGCCCTTACCGGATGCGGCGCTGCGGCGGCGCATGGCGCAGGACTTCGCGGCGCTCTAGACGACGGATGCGATCGATCGCGGTGATCGTCAGCAGCGCGGCTCGGACGCCGCGATCGAGCCCGCGATCAAGCCCGCGATCAAGCAGGTCACCCGAGGTCGGATGATGCCCTGGTCGAGCTACGCGCTGAGCGATTTCCTGCCGTTCTCGCTCGAGACCTATCAACGGCTCGGGGCGCTCTACAACGCAGGCTTTACCCTTGTTGTCGTCATCGGCCTGGGGCTGGGACTCGTGGGCCTTTTCTTGCTGCGACGGCCATCGCCCTGGCGCCTTAGACTGCTGCTGGCCGGTCTTGCGCTGAGCTGGTTGTGGATCAGCTGGGCCTATCAGCTGCAAACCCTTGCGCCGTTGCTCTGGGCGGGCGAGCTGTTCGCGATTGCGTTCGCGTTGCAAAGCGGGCTCCTGCTCGCGGGTGCGTTCTGGCTGTCATTGCCGTTGGCGACGAGCCCTCCAGGTGATGCGCGATCCCTGGCACGCGCTGAGGGCCGGACCAGCGTCCGAATCAGCGTCCGAATCAGGGCTCGAATCAGCTTGGGACTCGGCGTTGGGCTGCTCGCCGTCGCCATCCTGCTGCTGCCGCTGATCGAGCTGGCCGCCGGGAGTGCATGGATGGGGCTCTCGCTCTTCGGTACCGCCCCCACCCCAACCGCGATCGGAACACTCGGTCTGGCGGCGCTGCTCGGCCCGCGCGGCGCGCCCCTGCTGATGCCGATCCCGCTGCTCTGGTGCCTGGCGGCGAGCCTGTTGCAGCTCGGCCTCGGCGACCCGCTCTGGCCCATCCCGGCCGCAGCGATCCCCGTCGCCCTGGCCGCGGTCGGCCTCGGGTGGCAGACTGGTGGGCTCTTGAGACCAGCGTCTAGCCAATGGGATGGCGACGCCGGGACGAGGGGACGCGGCGCTCGCTGAAGCGCCCGATGGTCAACAGCGATTGCGCGACGAGGCGCTGACAGACAGCCATGGCGAGACAACACGACGACTTTGCCTTTCTTGACGTCCTGTATCGGGTCTGCGACGCCCTCTGCGAGGGACCGCAGCGCGAGTTCACCCGCGACAACGGCGTGACCTGCTTCACGCGCGAGGAGGGCGATGCGATTCGCGTCGACGGCCCCTTCGTTGCCGTCAGTCTGGGCGTGCCAAGCGTGCGCGTCTCGATGGCCGGGATCACCGATCCGAACGGCAAGCCGCTCGAGGTCGACCGCGACGCCATCGCGGGACTCTCGGGCAGGCTCATCAATCTAGACTACGAGATGGTGAAGGACAAGGTCCTCCCTGCGTAGGGCTGCCACCAGCAGCGCTCCCATTCGCGCCCCCATTCGCGCTTCAGGAGTCGAGCACGCCCGTGAACGAAGCAGGACGCTACAAGGCCAACTTCAGTAAGGGCGGGCTGATGGTGGCAGAGAGCCGCATCGTCGCCAATCTGTTGCTTCAGGCGGCCGACCGCGAGCAGTGGGAGCAGGCCATCAGCCTAGAAAACGTCCTGGCCAAGCGCTCCCCGTCAACGGCCATGAGCAAGGCCACCCTGATCCGAGCGCGTCTGCGCACCATGCCCGAGGCGGTCTGGCAGCTCATCCGTGACGGTGATCGCACGGTGGCAACCCACGGCGTCCTTGCCGCGACCCTGACCTACTCGCCACTGTTCGGTGACTTCCTCGATCGCGTCGTCCGCGACCTGTATCGACGCTTCGAGCCGACGCTCAAGCGCACCCACTGGGACCAGTACCTCGCCGACTGCAAGACGCGCGATCCGCTGATGCCGAGCTGGAGCGAGGCTACGCGGACCACCTTGCGCACCCGCGCCTTCGGCATGCTCCGCGAAGCGGGTTACCTCTCGGCGGGCAAGTCACATCAACTTCAGCCCTTGCAGATTGCCCCGGAGGTGGCTCGAGCCTTGCGCGAATCCGGACTGTCCTATGCACTGCGCTGCATCCAGCTCAACGGCCGAGGGGCCAGCCTGTGAGTAGCGACTTCGAACAACGGCTGAACAGAATCCTGGGCCGAATCATCTCTGATGACTTCCTCCATGGTCGTGGCCTCGGCAACGAGATCCCGTTCTACGCCTTCGACTATCCGCCCGAGCAGGAGCTCGCCGTGCGCGAGCATATTGCCTTCCTGCTGGAGCAGATCCCCAAGCAGCGGCCCAACCTGCGCATCGCTCAGGTCAACCTGTTCGACCTGATCATCCAGACACTCAAGGCGCGCCACTTCTACGACAAGGCCCTCACCAAACAGCGCCAGCAAGGCGATGCCGCCCTGCTCAAGGCCCTCGCAGCACCCCTCGATGCCAGCAAGCTCGCCGCCACACTCATCGATCAGGTCGACCCCGCCACCAAAGACCTGGTGCTGATCTCCGGTGTTGGCAGCGCCTATCCGCTGCTGCGCACCCACAACCTGCTGAACAACCTGCACGCCGGCATGGGCAGTACCCCGCTGGTGCTGTTCTATCCCGGGGTCTACGACGGCCAGTCGCTGCGGCTGTTCGGCCTCTTGCAGGACAAGCCGTATTACCGTGCATTTCGGCTTGTGGGGGGGGATAAGTGAAGAAGTGAAGAAGTGAAGAAGTGGGGAAGTGAAGAAGTGAAGAAGT
>CAZTYV010000012.1:0-34473 GCA_964617675.1 uncultured Halochromatium sp.
CCAGGACCGCGGGAAGTGACGTCTGACTCGGGCTCGGTCATCGTCACCCGACGCTCAAGTCAACCTCGGCTGTTCAGGTGACCGCCCAGGCGCTGCCACTGCGATGGCATCAGCCTAGCGGCCGGTAGCTGCTCAGCCCTTGGCCTGAGCGGCCAGGGCCTCGTCCAGGTTGGCAAGCCGCTCGCTGATCTCCCAGACGCGAGCGTTAGCGGCCGGATCGCGCGCCTGCGCCGGCAGCGAGATGATCTGGCAGTCGCCGAAATATTCGCCGCTCACCTCGGCCACCTCGGGCGATTCGAGCAGGTACATCACGCGCTCGGCGGCTTGTTCCGGTTGAGCGAGCGCCCAGCCGACGAGCAAACTCACTGCCTTCCAAAAGAAGCCCTGGGCGCCGTCGGTACCGCCGAGATTTGACTTGAAGACCCCTGGGAACACGCAGTTGACCGTGATTGCGGTGTCCTTGAGGCGCTTGGCCATCTCGCGGGTAAAATGCAGCATCCCGAGCTTGGACTCCACGTAGGCGCGCATCATCCGGAACGAGCGACCCTCCCAGTTGAGGTCGCCGAGCTCCATCGCATCGTTGATTCGAGTGCCCACATTGACCACCCGGGCCGCGGTGGCGGCCTTGAGCGGCGCAAGCAACAGGTTGGTCAGGAGAAACGGGGCGAGATGGTTGACCGCTAGGGTACACTCGATGCCGTCCTCGCTGAGGCAACGTTTCGGGTAGGCGGTGGCCGCGTTGTTGACCAGCAGATCAAGCGTCGGGGCGCGTTCGCTAACCTCCGCGGCCAAGCGTCGGACCTGCGCTTGCGATTTCAGGTCGGCGACGAGCAGCTCGAGCCGTTGATTGCCAGTCGCGGCCTCGAGCTCTTCCCGGGCGGCCTCGCCGCGATGGACGTCCCTTGCCACCATCAAGACGCGTGCGCCGCGAGCGGCGAGGGCACGGGAGACGGCCTTGCCGAGGCCGGAATTGGCGCCGGTGACCAGCGCGGTCTTGTCTGCGAGATCCATCGAGTATCCTCTTTCTTCGATCGGTCGACTGATTGGCACGGACTGCAAAGCTCGGGGGCTGAGCGCGCCCGGTCAATGCTGCCGCGCAGGGGATCCTAGCTTCGCTGGGCCTTTTGCGGCGATAAGACGACTTCAGATGACGCCGATCATGGCCCCTACGCCCCCGATTGACTGGCGTCAATTCTGACCTGCATCAGGCTCGCCGCTCGTCGCGGTCTCTCCTCGCGAAGAGGGTTGGCAGCGTTGCGCGAGTCGTCGATGATGAAAGCATATTCGCAATCTCTACATCGAAGCACAGCCAATGATCGACCCCTCAGAGCCGAATTCACAGCATCCAGCGGATGTTGCAGGCTTCTTGCACCGCGACGCCTCCGGCGACAACCCCCTGCTGCCTGATCCTCCCGATCCCAGACAGGATGAGCGCATGGAGTCGATGCAGCGTGGGCTGGTGGAACGGATCGCCGCCGTGGACGATGAGCGTCGCCGCAGCGCGGCCCAGACGCAGCGCGCCCTGGAGACGCAGCGCGAGGAGGTCGCCCTGCAGATGCGTCGCCAGCGGCTGCTCTCGTTCTTGACCATCGGGCTGATGATACTCCTGACGTTGGCAGTCGTCGGCTATGGCCAGTGGCAACTGCAGCGGCTGCAGGCGCAGATCCGCGATGGCGTGACCCAGGCGAGCGAAGCGATTGCGGCGCTCGAGGTCGCCCCCCCAGCGGAGGTGGCCGGCAAGGCGGATGCTGATGAGGTCGAGCGCTTGAGCGGCCAAACCGAGACCTTGGCGACGCAAGTCGGGGTGCTGCGCGATCGGCTTGCCGCCGCGATGGTCGAGCTCACCGAGCTCAAGGGTCAGGTCGCAAGCCAGGCTCAGCCACCAACGCCGGAGCCACCATCATCGACATCGACATCGAGCCCGGAGCCGGCGGATATCGAGGCCGAGACGCCGAGCGCTCCGAGCCCATCGGAGACCGACGCCCGATCGATCGATGAGCTTCTCAAGGCCCTGAGTGCACAGGCGCGCGAAGCCGATGATGCGCGCAGCGGACACTCGGACGCGGCCCCGTCGGCCATTGGCCCTGACGAGGCTCCCGAGCAAGCTGAGCCGGTTGCTACGGCCGAGGCGCCAGCGCCAACGACGATTCGCGTTGGCGCTCGCCCCGTCGCGCTGCAGCTGGTGGGGTTCCGGAGCCGTGAGCTCATTGACGCCTTCATCGTTCGCAACCCGCTGCCGGCCGAGGTCTATACACGCGAGGAGACCTTTCGCGGCCGCCCCTGGTTCGTCTTGATCCACAGCCTGCATCCTGACCGGGCCTCGGCGCGCGACGCCAGCGACGGATTGCCGCCGGGCCTGGCGGCACTCGACCTGTGGATCAGGGAGCTACCTGAAGGGACCGAGCTCGAGGTGATCGAGACCGCCAGCAACACGCCATAGGCCGTCACCGCGGCAAGCTGGCACCTTAGTCGGGGATCGAGACGCCCTCGCCCGAGAAGACGACGCGCATGTTGAGCTGCTCGAGCTCCTTCATGACCTTCGGATTCTTGTCGATATCGTAGACCCAGGCCGCGGTGCGTCCATCAACCTCGGTGGCGTTGGTCTCGATGATCTTGGTCGGGACCACGACCCGGCTGGCGATGCGCATGCCGGCGAACATGGTGGCCATCTGCTGCAGCATCTCGTCGGTCATCTCGTCGTCCGCTGCGGCGACAGCCTCGGTCGCCTCTTGATCACTGGCGCGCTGAGTGAGCACGTAGTTACCGTCGGCATCGCGGGTGAGCGAGAGCTCGCTCTCATCAAAGAAGTCGGTCTGCTTGAGTGCCGAGAGGCTGTCGAAGCGGAGCTTCATGCGCATGTAGCGCCAGCCATCCAGGGTCTCAGACGTCGCAGAGAGCAGCTCGACACCCTCGATGGCCTGCGCCTCGAACTCTTCGCGCACCTTCGCCTCATCGAAGTCGAAATCGAAGGGCGTATCAGCCTCCATCGCGACGCCCTCGCCATCGCCCATGGCGGCGCCCATCTGCTCCATCGCCTTCAGTTGGGCGATGGCCTGCTCAGACATCCCGTAGCGGATATCGAGCTCGCCCGACCCGTCGTTGTTCAGGCTCATGGTCTGATCGATCTTGATACAGCCGCTAGTCGCAACCGCGACGACGAGCAGCATCAATAGGGCTAGGTTACGCATCGCTTCCTCCTCGTGAATCGCAGCGCGAGACCATCCTATGTTCATCACCAAAAAGCAAGCGAGACGCGCTGCGCGAGAATCGTTAAACTCTGAGGTCGCCGTAGGCCGCACACCCCGATGCGGGCTGGCGAGCGAGCGCGGGTGGCGGAATTGGTAGACGCGCTGGATTTAGGTTCCAGTGGGGCAACCTGTGGGGGTTCGAGTCCCCCCTCGCGCACCATTCACTTTCAATGGGTTAGCAGGTGGCCTGATGCTTCCTGTCGTCGCCGCATGGCTTCTTGGACTCCTGATGCTGCTGGCTCAGGCTGAGCCCTCCTCCGCTGATCCGTCCGCGGGCAACGTGGAGCGCTCGGCCGGTCCACCGCCCACTTACGAGGTTCAGCCCATTGGCTGGATTCGCAAGCGGGACGGCCGCACGACCATCGAGATCGACGAGGAGTATCAGCCCGCGCTCCTCGGCGTCGATGAGCTCGAGGGCCTCTGGGTGCTGTACTGGTTCGATCGCAACGACACCCCAGAGCAACGCGCGATTCTGCAGGTTCACCCGCGCGGCAACCCCGCCAATCCCCTGCGCGGCGTCTTTGCCACGCACGCCCCGGTGCGACCGAACCTGATCGCGATGAGCCGCTGCCGCGTGCTCGGTGTCGAGGGAAACATCATCGAGATTGATGGCATCGACGCCTTCGCCGATACCCCGGTGTTGGACCTGAAGCCCTAAGTCGGGTGCCCGGGGACCCGAAGCACGCCCACGCACTCCAGAGCACTCAGGCCGCCGCCAGACCCACCGATGGGAGGCGGGGCGAGCGGCTTGTGAGCACAATGAGGTCGACCCTCTGCCGAGCGGGTCAGCCCGCGTCACCTGTCGGATCAACGCGCTTGGCGCCCTGGAATAGGCGAAAGAAGTTCTCGGTCGTGGTCTCGGCCAGCGCCTCGACGGATAGGTCTCTCAGCGCCGCCACCTGTGCCGCCACATGGGTGACGAAGCGCGGCTCGTTCTGCTTGCCGCGATGAGGTACCGGCGCCAGGTAGGGCGAATCGGTCTCGATCAGGAGCCGATCCAAGGGCACACGCTGCGCCACCTCGCGAAGCGCGGTCGCCGACTTGAAGGTCAGGATGCCGGAGAATGAGATGTAGAAGCCCAGGTCCAGCGCCTGCGACGCCATCTCCCAGGTCTCCGTGAAGCAGTGCATGACCCCACCCGCATCGGCAGCACCAGCCTCGCGCATGAGCCTGATGGTGTCCTCGCGTGCGTCGCGGGTGTGGATGATCAGCGGCTTGCTCAACCGTCGCGCGGCCTCGATGTGGGTCCGGAAGCGCTGGTGCTGCCAACCGAGGTCGCCCTGGTTGTAGTGATAGTCGAGACCGGTCTCGCCGATCGCGACCACGGCGGGGTCCTCGCCGAGCTTGATCAGATCGTCAACAGAGGGCTCCGTTCCGCCGCGCTCGTTCGGGTGCACGCCGACGGACACAGAGATGTCCGGTTGTCGGCCAACCCGCTCGCGCATCGAGTCGTAGTGCTCGAGATCGATGCAGACGCAGAGCATATGACCGACACCCTCAGCCCGTGTGCGCGCCATGAGCGCATCGAAGTCGCCGTCGTAGGGGGTCAGATCAACACGATCGAGATGGCAATGGGAGTCGACGTACATCATGGGTGCCGAAGTAGGAGAGCGCTCGAGTCGCTCTACATGGTGTGTGTTGGACGCTGAGCATCAACCCCACCGGGTAGGTATTGCTCGAACTTGTGTCGGATATCGTTCTTGTCTTGTTCTTTGAACTGGATGCCAACGCCAGCCGCACGATTGCCCTCGGCCCCCACCGGCGTGACCCAGACCACCTTCCCAGCAACAGGAATGCGCTCGGATTCATCCAAGAGCTGCACCAGGACATAGAGCTCATCGCCGAGTTGGTAGGGCGTGCTGGTGGGCACGAACAACCCGCCGTTCTTGATGAACGGCATATAGGCGGCGTGCAGGGCCCGGCGGTCCTTGATCACCAGGCTCAGGATGCGTCGGCGCTCGCCAGGGGGCGAGGACTCGGGCGATGGGGTATTGATGGTCACCTCCTAGCGGCGTTGATCGCGCGCCCTCAACCGGCATCAACCGGGGAGGACGCGCCCGGCGAGAGCAGCAGCGCCCAGCGCACCAGCAGCGACTCAAACAGCAGCTGCTTGTTGATCGAGACCGATAACGACTCGCGCGCCTCGAACAGGCGCCGCAGCAAGCGGTGACCTCGCTCCGGCGACAAGCGGCTCGCGTGCTCGGCAAGCCGCTGCGCGAGGTCCCGGTTGGTCAACGCCTGATAATGGGGATCGACCGCGAGCCGCAACAGATCGGTCAGCCAGTCGATCA
Source organism: uncultured Halochromatium sp. (assembly GCA_964617675.1). GTDB lineage: Bacteria > Pseudomonadota > Gammaproteobacteria > Chromatiales > Chromatiaceae > Lamprobacter. The sequence goes on from CAZTYV010000012.1 coordinate 5,540, forward strand.
TCGCTGCAAGCACCAGTTCAGGCTCGAGACGAAGCCAATCATTGGCAACGCCGATGGGGTCGTGCTCGGCTTCGGCGACGCCGATCAGGCCTTCTAGGACCCTGCTGCGCGTCTCCAGCCCGTCGCCAATCGCCAGCTCATAGGCCCGCAACGGCGCGCCGTAGGCCAGGCCAAGACAGAGCCGCAGGTCGACATCCGCGGCCGATTCGCGCTCGGCGAGCCGCGCCCGCAGCCAGGGTAAGGCCACATCGGCGGGCGGCGGCGCCAAACCGATGCGCTGACAGCGGCTACGAATGGTCTGGCGAAGCCGCTCAGGCTTCTCCGCGATCAAGATCCACAGGGTCGAATCGACAGGCTCCTCAAGGGTCTTCAGCAGACTGTTTGCCGCAAAGGCATTCATCGCCTCAGCCGGGACGATCTGAAAGACCTTGGTCGCGCCTCGCGTCGGCGTCAAGCTCTCCCGCGCGCAGAGACGCCGCACCTGCTCGGCGCGGACCTCCTGCCCGGGGGCGTCGGCGTCGGGCTCGAGCACGACCAGGTCTGGATGATGGCCAGCCAGCACGAGCCGACAATCCTGACAGCTGCCGCAAGCCGAGCCATCGGGGCTTGGGCTCGAGCAGAGCAGCCGCTGTGCGAGATGACCGGCGAGCCAGCGCTTGCCGATACCGGCCGGACCCGTGATCAGCAGCGCCTGACCCAGGCGCCCTCGGTTCAGGGCTGCCAAGAGGCGCTCCCCGGTCGGCGCCAACCAGGGCGGCAGCGGCGCTGAAGTGCCCTTCTCTGAGGTTAGGCCATCGAGCTCGGCAGGCATCGGCGTCAACCACCCCTGTGCGCGGGCAACAACCGCTCGGCGACCTGTTCGCGCACCTCGGCATGGATGGCGTGCTCGCTGCGATCGGCGTCGATCAGGCAGGCGCGCTGAGGCGAGCGCGCCGCGATCTCGAGGTAGGTGGCACGCACGCGCTCGAAGAAGTCGAGGTCCTCGGCCTCGAAGCGATCGGGCGCCGAGCGCCTGCGGGCACGCTCGAGCCCGCGCTCGACCGGCAGGTCGAAGATCAGCGTCAGATCGGGCTGCAAGCCGCGCTGCACAAAACGCTCGAGCTCAGCAATCCGGGACCGCTCGAGACCCCGCCCACCGCCCTGGTAGGCGTGGGTTGCATCGGTGAACCGATCGCAGACCACCCAGCGCCCCGCGGCGAGCGCGGGCTCGATGCATTGGCCCAGGTGATCGGCACGCGCGGCGAACATCAACAACAGCTCGGCATCGGCGGTGAGCTGGACCTGGGTCGCATCGAGCAACAGCTCACGAACGCGCTCCGCCGCCGGTGTGCCGCCTGGCTCCCGGGTCACTAGCGGGTCGATACCCTGGGCGCACAGCCAGTCGACCAGCAAGCGGCACTGGGTCGACTTGCCGGCACCCTCGACCCCTTCAAGGGTGATAAAGCGCCCGCGCTGGGCCGAGGATGGGCCATGGGCCGGCCCCTGTCCCTCCCCTAGCAACGTCCCCCGAAACGGCTCAACACTCATGGATCAGTATCCTGCAGCAAGGCGCACTGGCCCCCCAACTGATACTTGCGAACCGCGCAGTTGTGCTCATCGAGAGTTGCCGAGAAATGATGGCTGCCATCACCGCGGGACACGAAGTAGAGTGCTTTGCCGTCGGCGGGCTGCAGTGCGGCACGGATGGCCTCACGTCCGGGCAGTGCGATCGGCGTCGGCGGCAGGCCGTCGATCACGTAGGTGTTGTAGGGCGTGCGGGTGCGGAGATCCTCGCGCCGAATATTACCGTCGTAGGCGTCGCCCATGCCGTAGATCACGGTCGGATCGGTCTGTAGCCGCATCCCGCGCTGCAGCCGGCGGGTGAAGACGCCGCCGATCGCCGGCCGCTCCTCGGCAAGCCCGGTCTCCTTCTCGATGATTGAGGCCAGGATCAGGGCCTCATACGGGGTCTCGAGCGGAAGCCCCTCGTCACGCTGCTCCCATTCCGCTTGAAGCACCTGTTTCATTCGGGCATGGGATCGCTTCAAGAGCTCGACATCGGTGCTGTCGCGCGAGACCAGATAGGTATCGGGAAACAGCCAGCCCTCGGGATGCGCCTCCTCCATACCGAGGCGCTCCATGATCTCGGCATCCGAGAGTCCGGTCAGCTCGCGCCTGAGCACGGGGACCTCGGCAAGCTCGTCGACCACCTCGCGAAAGGTGCGCCCCTCGACCAGTGTCACCGGGTACTGGATCGAGCGGCCCGTTGCGAATCGCTCGAGCAGGTCCGGCGGGCGCATGCCATCGACGACGGCGTACTCGCCGGCCTTGATCTGATTCTGCAGCCCTTGCTGGTAGGCCAGTGCGATGAAGAAATAGGGATCGGAGATCAGCTTCTCATCGGCAAGCCGCGCGGCCACGTCTCGCAACCGCGTCCCTGGAGCAATCTCGAAGACCCGCCGCGGGGGCAGGCCGGTCTCGGCCTCAGGGGTCGCCGCCTGCCACGCCGCCGATTCCGGTCGCGACCTCGGCCCGGCATCGGACTCGGGGCTGGAGCCGGGCTCCGACGCGACCTCGGGCGCTGGCGCGGAAACGATCTCAATCGGCGTCGCAAGAAATCGCTGATACTCGAACCAGAGCACGCCGACCACCGCAACGCCGACCAAGATCAATGACAATAAGCCAGCGAAGAAGGCTCTCACCAATCGGACTCCGGTTGTAGCAGTTGAGAGCGAACGCCCTCGATCAGCGGCCACGGCAACTGTTCGAGGTCGAAAGCGTGTCCCTCGAACGAGCGCACCGGCCAGAGACCGATCAGGGCGTTGGTGACCAAGGCACCACGCGCTCGCAGCAGCTCATCGGGGGAGCAACGGTCTTCGCGCACCGCGATGCCCGCCGCCGCGGCGGCGCCGAGCAGGCGCCCGCGCGCCGTCCCCGCGACCCCACAACGATCGAGCAACGGGGTCTTCAGTCCGCTGTCATCGATCAAAAACAGATTCGACATGGTACCGCAGACCAGCGCGCCCTCCGCATCCAGCATCAGGCCTTCATCGATGTCCTCATCGGCCCATTCAGAGCGCGCTAACACCTGCTCGAGACGATTGAGGTGTTTGAGTCCAGCGAGTTGAGGGTTGATGCCGAGCCGAGCCTCACAGAGGCGCAGCCGCGCGCCGTGAATCGATGGGTCGCGCTTGGCGTCGGGTGCCCAGGCGTCGGTGAGCATCAGCACTCGGGTCGGACAGGCAGCCGGCGGCGGCCGGTAGCCGCGCCTCGAGCGGCCACGCGTCAGGATGATCTTGAGCGTCCCGGCTTCGACGTCCGTCAGAAGCCTCGTCGCATCGGCCTTGAGGCTCGCGGGCGACGGCAATGGAATACGAAGCCGTGCCGCCCCGCGTGCCAGCCGATCGAGATGATCAAGCCAGCAGCAGGGCCGCCCGTTACGGACCGCGAGGGTCTCGAAGAGTCCATCACCGTAGGCGAGCCCGCGATCGTCGACGGCAACCGCCAAGCACTCCTCGCCATCGACCAGACAGCGTAAACCTGGCTCGGTCGGCAACTGCGGCCGGGCCAATTGCGAGTCTGATGGTGGGTCTGGTGGCGGGTCCAGTGGCAGGGCGAGCGGCAGCGTTTGGGCTAGATGCGTTTAAAGACCAGGGTGCCGTTCGTACCGCCGAAACCGAACGAGTTGCTCAAGGCAACATCGATCTTCATCTCGCGCGCCGTGTTCGGAACGTAGTCCAGGTCGCAGTCCGGGTCGGGTGTCTGGTAGTTGATGGTCGGCGGCGCCACCTGGTCACGAATCGCCAAGATCGTGAAGATCGCCTCCGCGCCACCAGCGGCACCGAGCATGTGGCCGGTCATCGACTTGGTGGAGCTCACCGCAACCTCATAGGCGCGGTCGCCAAACGCACGCTTGATCCCCTTGGTCTCGGCGATATCCCCCGCCGGGGTCGAGGTGCCGTGGGCGTTGATGTAGTCAACGTCGGCGGTGTCGAGCCCCGCGTCAGCCAGCGCCATCAGCATGCAGTCACTTGCGCCCTCGCCGGTCAATGAGGGGGCGGTCATGTGGTAGGCGTCTGAGTTCATGCCAACCCCGACCACCTCGGCATAGATGCGGGCGCCTCGGGCCTTGGCATGCTCGTACTCCTCGAGCACCATCACGCCCGCGCCATCGCTCAGGACAAAGCCATCGCGATCCTTGTCAAACGGCCGACTCGCGCCCTGCGGGTCGTCGTTGCGGGTCGAGAGCGCACGCGCCGCCGCAAAGCCACCCAGGCCAACGGGAGAGGTCGCCATCTCGGCTCCACCGGCGATCATCGCATCGACTACGCCGTGACGAATCATGAAGGCCGCGTCGGCGATGTTGTGCGTCCCGGTGCTGCAGGCAGAGACGATCGAGTAGTTCGGCCCCTTGAGTCCGTACTTGATGGAGAGATCGCCGGCGACCATATTGACGATGTTCGCGGGCACGAAGAACGGTGAGATCTTGCGCGGCCCTCCCTCGAGGTAGGCGCCATAGTTGTTCTCAATCCCGGTGATGCCGCCGATTCCGGAGCCGATCACGACGCCGATGCGCCGGCAGTTCTCCTCGGTGATCTCGAGCCCTGAGTCGTCGATCGCCTGGCTACCCGCAGCGATACCGTAATGGATGAAGGCATCCATCTTCCGCGACTCTTTCTTCGACACATACTCGGTGACATCGAAGCCGTAGATCGGTCCACCGAAACGGCTACTGAAGGAGCTCACGTCGAAATGGGTGATTGGCTGGATACCGCTCCGACCCGCCAGGATAGCGTCCCACGCGGACGGAATGTCGAGACCCACCGGCGCCACGATACCGAGGCCGGTGACCACTACCCTTCTGCCTGACATGAATGACTCCTCAAATCTAGAAAGCGACCCGCAGCCGCGGAACACCGCGGACCCGGGATCGGGCCGCGCAAAGGTCGGAAGCGACACCCTGCCTGCCGGCCCAAGGGCAGACAGCCTCTTGGCCTAGGCAAGCCCAGGGTGTGCGCGGAGCGCGTCTTAACCGAGATGGGCGTTGACGTAGTCGACCGCCTCTTTGACCTTCGTGATCTTCTCAGCGTCCTCATCCGGGATCTCGGTCTCAAACTCCTCTTCGAGCGCCATGACGAGCTCGACCGTATCCAATGAGTCTGCACCCAAGTCGTCGACGAATGAGGCATCCATCGTCACCTCCTCTTCCTTGACGCCAAGCTGCTCGACGACGATCTTGCGCACTCGCTCTTCAACGCTACTCATGATTGGTTAACCCTCAGGATGTGGAGACACGTCATCCTCTCGGTGAGAGGTCGCGCCATTTTAGAGACAAACGACGACGGGCGAAAGCTCGAACAGAGCCGATAATGGGCCCATCACCGATTGCGATAAATCGTTCCAAATCAATCGATTCACTCAAGCCATCAGCATCCCACCATTGACGTGGATGGTTTGACCCGTGATGTAAGCGGCACTGGGCGAGGCCAGGAAGGCGACCGCCCCAGCGATCTCCTCTGCGGCCCCGAGGCGCCCAAGTGGAATCCCCTGCAGCAAGGCCTGTCGCTGCGCCTCGGGCAGATCGCGGGTCATGTCGGTATCGATGAATCCCGGCGCCACCACATTCACGGTGACCCCGCGCGGCCCGACCTCGCGCGCCAGCGACTTGCTGAACCCGATCATCCCCGCCTTCGCTGCGGCATAGTTGCACTGGCCGGCATTACCGCTGACCCCCACCACCGAGCTGATGTTGATGATCCGTCCGCGGCGCGCCTTGGTCATGGGCCGCAAGCAGGCCTTGCACAGCCGGAAGACGGACGAGAGGTTGGTGTCGAGGATCTCGTCCCACTCGCTGTCCTTCATTCGCATCAGCAGGTTGTCGCGGGTGATGCCCGCGTTATTGACGAGGATGCTCGGCATGGCCCCGAACTGCGCTTCGATCGCGGCCAGGGCCGCCTCGATCGACGATGGCTGCGTGACATCCAGGCTCAGGCCGATCCCGGTGTGGCCCGAGGCCGCGAAACGCTCAGCGATGCGCGAGGCACCGCCGTCAGTTGTCGCGGTGCCAGCGACCTTGGCACCCAAGCGCGAGAGCTCGGCGGCGATCGCTTCACCGATACCGCGGCTGGCGCCTGTGACCAGAGCGATCTCACCATCGAGAATAGAATCAGTCATTCGAGCGAGCCTCGAGTGCAGACGACAACCCCTCGGGCTCGAAGACCGGTAGGGTCGTCAGACGTTTATCGATACGTTTTCCAAGACCGGCCAGCACCTTGCCCGGGCCTGCCTCGATCGCGAGCGTAACGCCACGATCAGCCACCGCGCGAACGGTCTCAACCCAGCGCACCGGGCTGTAGAGCTGGCGCGCAAGCAGCACCCGGATCTGATCCGGTGCGTCCGCTGTCTCCACGCTCACGTTGTGGATCACGGGGATCGATGGCGGCCTCAGCTCAACGCGCTCGAGCTCGGCGGCAAGCTGCGCACCCGCATCGCGCATCAGCGCGCAGTGCGACGGCACGCTCACCGGCAAGAGCACGGCACGCTTAGCGCCCGCGACCTTCGACGCCGCGACCGCACGCTCGACCGCCGCGCGCGCGCCGGCGATCACCACCTGCCCCGGCGCGTTGTAGTTGACCGGCTCAAGCACCTCGCCTTCGGCCTGCGCCGCGCAAAGCTCAGCAACCGCCGCGTCATCGAGCCCGAGCACTGCGGCCATCGCGCCTTGCCCCGCGGGGACAGCCGCTTGCATCAGGCGCGCGCGCTCGGCAACCAAGCGCACCGCATCGGCAAAGTGCAAGGCCCCGGCACAGGCCAGCGCACTGTACTCGCCAAGACTGTGCCCGGCCATGACCGAGGGCATTGCACCGCCCTGCTCTCGCCAGCAACGCCAAACTGCAACACCGGCGGCAAGCATGGCCGGCTGCGTGTTTTCGGTCTGATCGAGCTCGGCCTGTGGTCCTTGCTGGCTCAGCTCCCAGAGATCGCGGCCGAGCACCTCCGAGGCCTCGTCGAAGGTCGCTCGGACCTGCGGGAAGGCGCCCGCGAGCGGCGCGAGCATGCCAACCGACTGAGAGCCCTGACCGGGAAAGAAGAATGCGGGATGCGTGCTCATCGCAAGCTCCAGAAATCAGTAGCGCAGTAGCGCCGAGCCCCAGGTGAAGCCGCCGCCGAAGGCCTCCATCAGCACGGTCTGACCGCGCTGGATGCGCCCGTCGCGAACGGCCTTGTCGAACGCCAGCGGGATCGATGCCGCCGAGGTGTTGCCATGCTCGGCCACCGTGACCACCACCTGCTCCATGGGTAGGTCCAGCTTTCGGGCCGTCGCCTTGATGATGCGCAGATTGGCCTGATGCGGCACCAGCCAGTCGATATCGGCCCGCGTCATCTGATTCGCGGCGAGGGTGTCGTCGACGATGGCGCCGAGGGTGGTCACCGCAACGCGGAACACCTCATTGCCCTTCATCTGCATGTAAGGCGAGCCATTGCCGCCGTTACCGATGCCCGCAGGCACCTGCAGCAGCTCGCGATAGGCCCCGTCGGCATGCAGATGGGTCGAGATGATGCCGGGCTCGTCCGCAGCGCCGATCACGACCGCTCCTGCACCGTCACCAAACAGCACGCAGGTGCCACGGTCGGTCCAGTCGAGGATACGCGAAAGGGTCTCGGCACCGACCACCAGCGCTCGCTTGGCGCTACCGGTCTGAATGAACTTATCAGCGATTGCAAGCGCGTAGACGAAGCCCGTACAGACCGCCTGCACGTCAAACGCCGGACAGCCGTGACTGTCGAGCCGCTCTTGTAACAGGCAGGCGCTGCTCGGGAAGGTCTGGTCTGGGGTTGTGGTCGCGACGACGATGAGGTCAAGGTCGGAGGCAGCGACGCCGGCGGCATCGAGCGCCGCACGGGCTGCCCGCTCGGCGAGGTCGACGCAGGTCTCGTCGTCGGCGGCGATGTGGCGCTGCACGATCCCGGTGCGATCTCGAATCCAGCGGTCCGAGGTATCGACGAGACGTTCGAGGTCTTGGTTGGTGAGCACCTTGGCCGGTAACGCACTCCCGGTCCCCAGAATTTGGGTGTAGCGTCTCACGCCGAGGCCCGCGCCGGTTGCAGCCGCAGCCGCGAGGTCTCGCCAAGATGGGTCTCGATCTCATGCTCAATGCGCGCGATCACGCCGGAGCGGACCTCGCGATCGGCGATCCTCAAGGCGTGCTCGAAGGCCAAGGCATCGGCACCCCCGTGGCTCTTGATCACGATCCCGCGCAGCCCGAGCAGGCTCGCCCCATTGTAGCGGCGGGGGTCAACGTCATCGCGGAACCCGCGCAGCACCGGCAGCGCAATCAATCCGGAGAGGCGTGTCAACAGGTTGCGGCCGAAACGCCGCTTGAGCATCTGCGCGATCAGCTTGGCGACGCCCTCACTGGCCTTGAGCGCGACATTGCCGACGAAGCCATCGGAGACGATCACATCGACGTCGCCGATGTAGATATCGTCGCCTTCGACATAACCGACGTAATTCAGCGAGCTGGCCGCGAGCAGCTCGTGTGCGGCGCGCACCTGATCGTTGCCCTTGATCTCCTCCTCGCCGATATTGAGGAGTCCGACGCGGGGCGCCTCGACGCCTTGAACGGCCCGCACCAGCTCGCTGCCCATCACCGCGAACTGAAACAGGTGCTCGGCGGTGCAGTCGACGTTGGCGCCCAGATCGAGCATATGCGTCTGGCCGTCCAAGGCTGGGATCGCGGTGATGATCGCCGGTCGGTCGATATGTGGCAGCGTCTTGAGGACGAAGCGGGCGGTCGCCATCAGCGCACCGGTGTTGCCGGCACTGACGCAGGCATCGGCCTCGCCCTGCTTGACCAGATCGATCGCCACCCGCATCGATGAGTCCTTCTTGCCGCGAAGCGCCTTCGACGGCAGCTCGTCCATGCCAACCTCCTGCGAGGCGTGGCGCACCTCGATGCGCTTATCCTTTGCGCTGCCCCGAGGAAGCTGCTGTCTGATCGCATCCTCGCGTCCCACCAACAGGAGACGAAGATCGTCGCGCTCGCCGAGGAAGCGCAGCGCCGCTGGCACCACGATACTCGGGCCATGATCCCCGCCCATCGCATCGAGCGCGATCGTCTGTCGAACAGCCAAATCGATCTCTCCTCAGAGGGTAGAGCCCGGTCGAGAACGCGCCGGATGCAACGAAGAGTCGGCCCGAGAGCGCCTCAGTCGTCCTTATCGAGCACCTTGCGACCTCGGTAGAAGCCATCCGGCGTCACATGGTGGCGCCGATGGATCTCGCCGGTGGTGGCGTCTTCCGACAGTGTCGGCCGCGACAGGGCATCATGGGAGCGGCGCATGCCGCGCTTGGAAGGGGTCTTGCGATTTTGCTGAACGGCCATTTCGATCTCCGCGTGGTCGAGATTAATCCTGATCTTTGTCGTCGTTGTCTCGCGCCCGCAACGTTGCCAGACTGGCGAACGGATGCACTGTCTCGGCGGGCTGCGTGCTTGTCTCGGTGGCCCCTGACGCCCGGCGCTCAGGCACCGCGGGTTGCTCACACTGACCGTCCGGATGCCGGGGGATGGCCGGGATGGCCAAGATCAGCTCATCCTCGATCAGCTCCGACGGGCGCATCAGTCGCTCCTCGACCAATAGCGGCTCGTAGCGCTCGGGCAGCCTGCGGGCCTCATCAATCCCAGCCACCAAGGCGAGACGGATCTCGGTCTCGACCGGCAACTCGTAGCGTTGACCGCAGCGCTGACAGCGCAGCGGCAGCCGTGACGCAAGATGACCTGTGACGACCGAGCGCCCGTCTTCGTCCCGACCGAACTCGAGCCGAAACGCGGCGGTGCACCCCTCGGTCCGAGTCTCGGTCGAGCCGCCATCGGGCTGCCACAGCAGCTCAACTAGCCGTGGAAGCCGAGCGATCTCGAACAGACCCTCGTAGGTCGCTGACTGGGCGACTGCTTTCCGGGGATCGATGAGGTCCGGCAAAGAGACCGACATAAGCCCTTAATTATGCTGCGGGGATTGTCCAGCTGTCAATGACTCGCGCAAGACCTCAGCGCGCGTCAGGGCCCTGTCAGTGCCAGCAGGACGCCTGCAGCAACCGCTGATCCGATCACACCGGCGACATTCGGGCCCATCGCGTGCATCAGCAGGAAGTTATGCGGATTCTCATCGAGGCCGACGCGATTGACCACGCGCGCCGCCATCGGAACCGCCGAGACCCCCGCCGCACCGATGAGCGGATTCACCTTGCCGCCGGTCACCCGATACATGAGCTTGCCCATCAAGACGCCGGCAGCCGTTCCGATGGTGAAGGCCAAGGCCCCCAGCACCAGGATGCCGAGCGTCTCAATCGCGAGGAACTGGTCGGCCGAGAGCTTCGATCCAATTGCAAGGCCGAGCATGATGGTGACCACGTTGATGATCTCATTCTGCGCGGCACGACTCAGCCGCTCGACGACACCGCTCTCGCGCAGCAGGTTGCCGAACATCAGCATGCCGATCAGCGGCGCGGCCGACGGCAGCAAGAGCGCACACAACAGCAGCACGGCAAAGGGGAAGAAGATGCGCTCGAGCCGTGAGACCGGCCGCATCTGCTGCATTACCACCGCGCGCTCCTTCTTGGTGGTCAGCGCGCGCATGATCGGCGGCTGAATGATCGGCACCAGTGCCATATAAGAGTAGGCGGCTACCGCAATCGCCCCGAGCAGCTCCGGCGCCAGCCGCGAGGCCAAAAAGATGGCCGTTGGCCCGTCGGCCCCGCCAATGATCGCGATCGCCGAGGCGTCTTGGAGACTGAAGTCGAAGCCCGGCAACAGGTTCAACGCGACCGCGCCGATCAGCGTGGCGAAGATACCGAATTGCGCGGCCGCGCCGAGCAACAGGGTCGACGGGCGCGCGATCAGGGCGCCGAAGTCGGTCAAGGCGCCCACACCCATGAAGATCAGCAGCGGAAAGATCCCCGTCTCGACGCCGACGTAGTAGATCATCCCGATGAGTCCATCGGGTCCGCCGATACCGGCAATGGGGATGTTGCAGAGCACGGCACCGAAGCCAATCGGCAGCAGCAAGAGGGGCTCGAACTTCTTGGCGATCGCCAAGTACATCAGCCCACAGCCAACGGCGATCATCACCGCCTGCCCCCAACCGAGGTTGGCGATCCCGGTGGATTGCCACAGCGTCAGCAGCGCCTCCATTGCCTCAGCCCAGTGCGAGCAGGGGTGAGCCGAGCACGACGGCATCACCCTCTTTCACGCGAATATCCCCGACGGTACCCGCAGAGGGTGCACGCACCTCGGTCTCCATCTTCATCGCCTCCAACACCAGCAGGACTTCACCGGACTCGACGTGCTGACCCTGGCGAGCCTCGACGCGCACGATCGTCCCCGCGAGCGGCGCGGTGATGACTCGGCCCTCGCTCAGCGTTGGCACCTCATCAGCGGTCTCGGTGGAGCGCACCCGCTCGACGGCGCCCTGCGCTGAGACGGTCACGTCATAGCCCTTGCCGTTGACCTCGACGTGATAGCACTCGGGCCCAGCGCTGGGCGCGGGTGCCGGCGAGGCCTCGGCCGTGGCCGGGACAGCCGGTGCCTCCTCGATCGCCCAAGGCGGCGGCTCGAAGGCCGAGGCGTCGCCGCGGTTCTCGAGGAACTTGAGCCCAACCTGTGGGAACATCGCATAGATCAGCACGTCGTCGACGCGCGCCTCGGCCAACGCAAGGCCGCGTTCCTTGGCGATGCCGTCGAGCTCTTCGCTCAGGCGCTCCATCTCCGGGGTCAGATCGTCAGCCGGGCGCCCGGTGATCGGCGTTTCGCCATCCTTGAGCACCTTGGCCTGCAGCTGCGGGTTGACCGGCGCAGGTGTGGCGCCATAGGCGCCGCGCAGCACGCCGGCGGTCTCGTTGGTGATGCTCTTGTAGCGCTCGCCCATCATCACGTTGAGCACGGCCTGGCTGCCGACGATCTGAGAGGTCGGCGTCACCAGCGGGATGAAGCCGAGGTCTTCACGCACCTTCGGGATCTCGGCCAGCACCTCATCCATCCGGTCCGTGGCGCCCTGCTCTCGCAGCTGATTCTCCATGTTGGTCAGCATGCCACCCGGGACCTGAGCGACCAGGATGCGCGAGTCGACGCCCTTGAGCGAGCCCTCGAAACGGGCGTATTTCTTGCGCACCTCGCGGAAATAGGCCGCGATCTCCTCAAGCAGCAGCAGGTCGAGCCCGGTATCGCGCGGGGTGCCGGCGAGGATCGCGACCAGGGACTCGGTCGGCGAGTGTCCATAGGTCATGCTCATCGAGGAGATCGCCGTGTCGACCATATCGATACCGGCCTCGGCCGCCTTGAGATAGGTCGCCGTGCTCATGCCCGTGGTGGCGTGGCACTGCATCGCGATCGGTACCGAGCAGGTCTCCTTCAGGCGCGTGATCAGCTCTTCACAAACATAGGGCCGCAGCAGTCCCGCCATGTCCTTGATGCAGATCGAGTGACAGCCCAGGTCCTCGAGCCGCTTACCCATGTCGACCCAGTAGTCGATATCGTGCACGGGGCTAACCGTGTAGGACATGGTGCCTTGTGCGTGGGCATCGGTCTCGAGCGCGGCAGCGATGGCGCGTTCGAGATTGCGCAGGTCATTCATCGCATCGAAGATGCGGAAGACATCGATCCCGTTCTTCGCCGCGCGCTCGACGAAGGTATCGACCACGTCATCGGCGTAGTGGCGATAGCCCAGCAGATTCTGCCCGCGCAACAGCATCTGTTGCCGCGTGTTCGGCATCGCCGCCTTGAGCTGGCGCAGCCGCTCCCAAGGGTCCTCGCCGAGGTAGCGGATGCAGGCGTCAAAGGTGGCACCGCCCCATGTTTCCAGCGACCAGTAGCCAACCTGATCGAGCTTGGGGGCGATGGGCAGCATGTCTTCGATGCGCATCCGCGTCGCCAACAGCGACTGATGCGCATCGCGCAGAACGACATCGGTGATACCCAGGGGGAACGATTTGCTCATGGGGCTTGCTTCCGAATGGTGGTCCAAGGCGAGACCGGGCCCTGATTGACGCCTAGGATCTGCTCGCGGCGCAGGTCAGGGTCGCCGCCGCGACCGGTAATAGGTGATGGCCGCGCTGATCGCCGCGATGAGCCGCTGCTGCTCGGCCTCGACAGTCGCGGAGGGGGCAGCGCCGGCGGTCATCGGTAGCTCTGCAGGCTCGCCAGAAAGGCGCTGCGCCAGCCAAGACATGGCACGCAACATCGCCACCAGCAGCAGCAAGAAGCTGAAGACCGTGCCCATGCCGATCGCCATCAGATTCAGACTTGCGTTAATCAGGCTCGTCTCAGGCATCGAAACCCTCCAAAACACGGCCTTCGCGGCGACGGCCAGCGCGCCCCAAGGCTAGCGGCAGGCACTCGCGCGCGCTAGGCACCGAATGGATCGCGGATCATTAGGGTCTGGGCTCGATCCGGGCCGGTCGAGATGATGTCGACCGGCACCCCGCCGAGCTCGGCCAGCGTGTCGAGGTAGGCGCGCGCCTCGCCCGGCAGGGCCTCGAGCGACGCCGCCCCCACCGTTGAAGACTGCCACCCGGGCAGATCGATGTAGCGTGGGGTGCAGCGCTCGAGCTCCTCGGCGGTGATCGGCGGCGCATCCAGCTCATGGCCGTCAAGCTCGTAGGCAACGCAGATCCGAAGCCGCTCCATGCCATCGAGCACATCAAGCTTGGTGACGCAGAGCCCGGAGACGCTATTGATCAGGAAGGAGCGCCGCAGCGCCACCATATCCAGCCAACCGCAACGGCGTTTGCGCCCGGTCGTCGCACCGAACTCGTGCCCACGCGCACCGAGGCGCTCGCCATCGGCGTCCATCAGCTCGGTCGGGAAGGGTCCACCGCCGACGCGCGTGGTGTAGGCCTTCACGATCCCCAGCACGTAGTCGAGATCGAGCGGACCCACACCGCTGCCGCTCGCCGCGCCGGCAGCGGTCGTGGTCGATGAGGTCACGTAGGGATAGGTCCCATGGTCGATGTCCAGCAACGCCCCCTGCGCCCCTTCGAACAGGACATTCGCCCCCTCGGCGCGAAGACGCGCGAGCTCGCCAGCGACATCGACCACCATCGGCAGCAGCTGCTCGCGCTGCGCCAGGGCCTCATCGAGGCTGCGCTGGAAGTCGATCGGGTCGGCAGCGTATTGCTGGACCAGCGTGAAGTTGTGCTGATCCAGCACCTCGCGCAGGCGCTCCTCGAAGTGCGCCGGGTCGCGCAGCTCGCCGAGGCGGATACCCCGGCGTGCGATCTTATCCTCGTAGGCTGGGCCAATCCCGCGCCCGGTTGTACCGATCGCCTTGGCTCCGCGTGCCTTCTCGCGCGCAACATCAAGCGCGATGTGGTGCGGCAGGATCAATGCACACGCGGCGCTGATGCCGATGCGCTCGCGCGCGGGAACGCCACGCTGCTCGAGCATCTGCAGCTCAGTCAGCAGGGCCGCGGGTGACAGGACCACGCCGTTGCCGATCAGGCAGCGCACCCCCGGGTGCAAGATGCCAGAGGGGATGAGGTGAAGGATGGTCTGCTCGCCGTCGATGACCAGCGTATGGCCGGCGTTGTGGCCGCCTTGGAAGCGAGTCACCGCATCGGCTCGCTCCGTGAGCAGGTCGACGACCTTGCCCTTGCCTTCGTCACCCCATTGGGTGCCGATCACGACAACGTTCTTACCCATAGTCTTCTTGAGGTCTCCTCAGTGGATCGAGTCGGGCTCAGACGGCAGACGAGCGGCGCAGTAGAAACCGCTCAGCCGCTCTGGTCCGGGACCAGCTGCCAAACGCCCTGGACACGGACGAGTCGATCGCACCGATCCTGGTCATGTGGCGCACCGCTCTGGCCGGGCAGTTCGTGGATGATCTGGCGCCCCTGCCCCCGTAGCTGCTCGACAAGCCGCTGCAGATCCGGATCGGCATCCCAAGGCGCGAGCACCGGTACCGACGCGGGGCTGGCGGCCGGCGGTGTCGATAACGCGATCAAGCCCTTGAGATCGGAGCTGAAGCCCACGGCCGGACGCGCACGACCGAAGACACGCCCGATATCGTCATAGCGCCCACCGCGCGCGATCTCCAAGCCCCAGCCGGGCGCAAAGGCGGCGAAGACCACACCGGTCTTATAGGTGTAGCCGCGCAGTTCGGCGAGGTCGAAGTGCACCGGCAGCCCCGGCAGCCAGCGCGAAAGCTCCTCGGCGACCTGCTTGAGTCGATCGAGCGCCGAGAGCACTCGGGCATCGGCCGCGCGCAGCGCCACGCTCGCGCGCGTGAGCGCGTCCTCGCCATTGAGCTCGACCAAGGCGAGCAGCATGTCGCCAACGGCACCGGCCACACCGGATTCCGCAATGATGACCTCGATCTCGGAGCCGGCCTTGCGCTGGAGCGCGTCGAACAGGCGCAGCTCATCGCCGCGCGCGATCCCCGCCTGCTCGATCAGGCCCCGGTAGATGCCGACATGCCCAAGGTCGAGATAGGGCGATTCGATCCCCGCGGTCTCGAGCGTGCGCACGAGGAGGCGCAAGACCTCCACATCGCTGGCCGGGCCATCATGGCCGTAGACCTCAGCGCCGATCTGAAGCGGACTGCGGGTCCCGGCAAAGCCGTCGGTGCGGGTATGCAGCACCGTGCCAAGATAACAGAGACGCGTGGGACCCTCGCGGCGCAGATGGTGCGCATCGATGCGCGCGACCTGGGGGGTCATATCCGCTCGCACACCGAGCAGGCGACCGCTCAACTGATCGGTCAACTTGAAGGTCTGCAGATCGAGATCACGGCCCGTGCCGGTCAACAGGCTCTCGAGATAATCGATGAACGGCGGGATGACAAGCGCGTAGCCCCACGCGTGGTAGAGGTCGAGCAGCCGTCGGCGCAGACGCTCGAGCTCGGCGGCGCGCTCGGGCAGCACCTCATCAATTCCGGCAGGCAAGAGCCATCGCTCGTCGTTCATCAGGTCGGACTCAGTTGACGAGATACAGGAGGGCGACGCCGCCGATCATGCTCAGGAGCCCAGACAGACGCAGGCGCCGAGTGTCTTGGGCGGCGACCTCGAGGAGGAGCCGGCGAAAACCGTTCGGCGCAAGAAAAGGCAGCAGCCCCTCGATAACCAACATCAGGGACAGCGCCAGCAGCAAGGCATGCCACATGGATCAACCGGCGCGTATAGCGATCGTCTAGACAGGATTGGAGCGACTCGGCAGCGGCAACGGTCGCTGAAACAGCGGCGGATGATTACAGAACCGTGCCGAGCTGTCCATGCGGCGAGTCAGGTTAAGACAGATCACCCGGCAGCCTGAGTCGGCTGCCGGGCGGTCACGGGGAAGGGCTAGTTAGCCCCGGCGCCGTTCAGGGCCGCGGCAGCGCCCGGGTCCTGAGAGTTGAAGAAACGGAAGAACTCCGAATCCGGTGACAAGACTAGGGTGCTGCCCTTGTTGGCGAAGGTGCGCCGGTAGGCGTCGAGGCTCCGATAGAAGGCATAGAACTCGGGATTCTGCTGATAGGCCGTTGCATAGATCTCGGCGGCGCGACCGTCGCCTTGACCACGCGTCTCCTCCGCCTCGCGGTAGGCGTCCGCGATGATCACCGTGCGCTGACGATCGGCATCGGCACGAATCCGCTCCGCCGCCTCGGCGCCCTTTGCCCGCAGGTCGCGGGCGACGCGCTCACGCTCGGCGCGCATGCGGTTGTAGACCGACTCGCTGACCTCGGGCGGCAGGTCGATCTTCTTGACCCGTACATCGAGCACCTCGATGCCAAGCTCGCCGGCCTGGGTGTCGCTGACCTTGGTCAGCGCCTTCATGAGGCTGACCCGATCCTCGGTGACCACCTCCTGGATCGTGCGTTTACCGAATTCATCACGCAGCGCGGTATTGACCCGCTCCGACATCAACCGCTCGGCGCGCGCATAGTCGCCACCGGTCGAGCGGAAGAACTGCGCGGCGTTGTTGATGCGCCACTTAGTATAGGAGTCGACGATCACATCCTTCTTCTCGATCGTCAGGAAGCGCTGCGGCCGGGAATCCAGGGTCTGGATGCGCGCGTCGAAGCGCATGATGTTGTTCAACACCGGCACCTTGAAGTGCAGCCCAGGGTCGTAGTCGCTCTGCACGATCTCACCGAGGCGCAGTTTGATGGCAGTCTCCCACTGCTGCACCGTGAAGACCGAGGCATAGACAATGAGCCCCAGCAGCGCAATCGCGATCGGGATCAGGATCTTTTTGGTGTCATCCATCAGCGCGTACTCCGCTCGCGGGACACGTCACGCATCTGAGACGGCATGGACGGCGAGCTGTCTTGGTTCGTGTCGGACGCATCGAGCATCGAGGTGCGCGGCGGCGAGCCTGATGCGCCCTGATTGCGGATGATCTGATCCAGCGGCAGATACATCAGGCTGTTGCCCTGCGGCACATCGATCAGGATCATGTTGCTGTCGGTTAGCACCGCTTCGATCGACTCCAGGTAGAGACGCTCGCGCGTCACCTCGGGCGCCTTCTCAAATTCCGAACGGATCGCGCTAAAGCGGGAGGTCTCACCTTCGGCGGACGCGATCACGCGGTCGCGATAGGCCTTGGCATCGGCGATGGCGCGCGCCGCCTCACCGCGGGCCTGCGGTACGATCTCGTTGGCATAGGCCTCAGCCTTGTTCTCGAGGCGTTCCTTGTCCTCGCGCGCCTTGATGGCATCATCGAAGGCGTCCTTGACCTGCTCCGGTGGCTTGGCCGGCTGCATATTGACCGAGGTCACCAACAGGCCGGTCTTGTACTCGTCCATCAGACCCTGCACGCCCTCCTGGATCGTCGCCGCCACCGCGCCACGGCCCTCGGTCAGGATGAAGTCGAGCTTGCTGCCGCCGATGGTCTTGCGGACCACCGTCTCGGTGGCATCACGCAGGGTCTTCAAAGGCGCCTGATCTTGGAACAGGTAGTTGGCTGCATCCTGGATGCGTGACTGCACCGTGAGCTCGACATCGACGATGTTCTCGTCGCGCGTCAGCATGGCCGCCTTATGACTGAAGGATGAGATCTCATCCACGTTCACGATCTCGACCCGCTCGATCGGCCAGGGCAGGTGCCAGTGTGGTCCCGGCGCCGTGGTCTTGACATAGGCACCAAAGCGCAGCACGACGCCTCGCTCGGCCGGGTCGACGATATAGATGCCGGTGAAGAGCCAGGCGACGAAGAGACCCGCGACGATGATGCCGATCGTCTTCAGGCTGATGTCGCGCGCGCTCGGCCCGCCTCCACCGCTGCCGCCGCCGGTACCACTCGAGCCCTTACCCCCGAACAGGCCACTGAGGCGTTCTTGAAGCTTTCGGACGATCTCGTCGAGGTCGGGCGGTCCGCCCTGATTGCCAGGTCCACCCTGGTTGCCACCCCAGGGGTCCCTGTTTCCACCTCCCGGTTCGTTCCAGGCCATACTTGCTCCGCTTGCACTCTGTTGTGTCGGGGCGTCCACTGACGCCTCGTCGATCGGTTGTTGGGTCGTCTGGGTCGGGAGGGTCTTTAAGCGCCCGCGGCCGCAGGGCCTCAATGCCCTTGACTCACGCGGCCATCGTGCTCGTCCGGTGCTCTAGACCCGGGCTTCAACCTGCGCGTCGCAGCGTCCTCGACGCCGATCACGGAATCCCAGACAACGCCTCGCCGGAGAAAGTGCCGCCAGCCTGTGCGTAATCAAGCAGCGGCGGCACCGCTAAGCCGAGTATTCTACGTGGCCGCGGCGACAGCCGACAACGGGCGCCGGCAGGATGAGGCGACTCGGCGAGCTAGCGCGTCCTTCGCGTGCCTGGGCGCAGCCATCAGTTGAGCGTCAGGGCCGGAACCTGCGCGGGCTGGCTCGTGGCTTGCTGAGCCGCTGTTCGCTGATCGGTTGTTTGCGTGTCAGGGTGCGTGTCAGGGGGCGCATCAGGCGTGGGGACGGGATCGAGCCCAAGCAGGCAACGTTGCCAACGCTGATCGCCGCTGAGATGTCGCTCGAGCTGTTGTTGCGAGAGCTCCACCTCCATCCGCCAGCCACCCTCGGCCGTGCCCCGATCCTGCAGCACCCGAGCATGCTCGAACAACCAGGCGCGAAGGGCGCCGTCAGCCGGCCCCATGAGCAGCGAGGCCCGGACCAGCTCGCCCCTGAGCCGCTCGGTCAGCGCCGTGATCAGTAGGTCCATGCCCTCACCCGTGTGCGCCGAGAGCCAGACCCTCCGAGGCCGGCCAGCAGCGTCGCGATCGATCCGCGCGGGTCGCTCGTCGATCAGATCGATCTTGTTGTAGACCAGGAGCTGGGGACAGTCCTGAGCGCCGATCTCATCGAGCACCGAATCCACATCACCGATGCGCCGCTCGCGCTCGGCGGAGGCGGCATCGACCACGTGCAGCAGCAGCGAGGCCTCGCGCGTCTCGAGCAGGGTCGAGCGAAAGGCCGCCACCAGCTCGTGCGGGAGCCCGTTGATGAAGCCGACCGTGTCGGCGAGCACCACTGCCGGCCCGCCGGGTAAGGGCAGGCGCCGCAAGGTCGGGTCCAGGGTCGCAAATAGCTGATCGGCCTCGAGCACGCCGGCCTCGGTCAAGCGATTAAACAGGGTCGACTTACCGGCATTGGTATAGCCCACGAGCGAGATCGTCGGCACCTCGGCCCGGCTGCGGGCCCGCCGCCCTTGCCCGCGTTGCGCCTCGACATGGACGAGACGCTCGTTCAGCAGCGCGATGCGCCGCCCGAGCAGTCGCCGGTCGGTCTCGAGCTGGGTCTCACCGGGGCCGCGCAGGCCGATACCGCCCTTCTGGCGCTCCAAGTGCGTCCATCCCCGCACAAGGCGTGTCGATAGGTGCCTGAGCTGCGCAAGCTCGACCTGGAGCTTGCCGTCGGCCGAGCGCGCTCGCTGCGCGAAGATATCGAGGATCAAGCCACTGCGATCGACCACGCGACACGAGAGCAGCCGCTCGAGATTACGCTCCTGGGCCGGACTGAGGGCATGGTCGAAGATCACCAGCTCGGCGCTGGTCGCGGCCACCAGCGCCCGCAATTCCTCAGCCTTGCCTGAGCCGATGAAGAGTCTCGGGTCGGGGGCGTCGCGCGAGCCGCCGAGGGTGCCGACCACCTCGGCACCCGCGGCCTGGGCCAGGAGGCGGAATTCTTCGACCGCATCGACCGGCGTCGGCTGGCCGAATGCGATCTGGACCAGAATCGAGCGCTCGCCAGCCTTGGGTCGCTCAAACATCAGGTCGTGCTCGGTACAAAGGGATCAGACCTCGTCCTCCTCGCCGTTCTCGTGCGCCGGCGGCAGCTTGACGTTACGCGTCGGCACCACGGTGGAGATCGCGTGCTTGTAGATCATCTGGCTGACGTTGTTCTTCAGCAAGACGACGAACTGATCGAACGACTCGATCTGGCCTTGCAGCTTGATGCCGTTGACGAGAAAGATCGAGACTGGAATGCGCTCTTTGCGTAGCGCGTTCAAAAATGGGTCTTGTAGACTCTGCCCCTTGGACATGGGCGCATCTCCTTGTTGTTATCGAGGACCGGTGATGAAGGCCGAGGCGCGACGGGCCATCGCCGGTAAAGCCTGTGAAGATAGCACAGCGGCGAAAACCGATACCCCTTAAACCGCAATCGACAAGCGGCCATCGGCGCCCGTTCCCTCCTGCGCCGCGGGCAGCGCCTAGCGAATCTTCAGACCCGCGCTCGAGAGGGTCCCCCGCCGATGCTCAGCGCCGTGCCTCCCGAGCGCTTGCCCCCTCATCGCCATCGCCGCCGGCGAGAAAGGACTCCACGAGCGCGAGCGCCCGCTGCTCCACGGCCGGCTGGTCCCAGAGCCAGTGGGCATCGGCTTGGGAGCGAAGCCACGTGTATTGGCGCTTGGCGAGTTGCCGCGTGGCCACCAACGCCTTCTCCTGCGTCTGCTCCCAGCTCAGGGCGCCGCTCAGATAGGCCCAGAGTTGGCGATAGCCGACGGAGCGCATCGAGGGCAGGTCCGCGTGCAGATCGCCACGCTGGTAGAGCGCACGCACCTCGTCCTCGAAGCCGGCCGCGAACATCGCCTGCAGTCGCCGCGCGATGCGCCGATGGAGCAGGCTGCGCTGCGCTGGCGAGCGCACCAGCGTCAAGACCCGATAGGGCAGCGCGTCAGTGCGCTCGTGCTGCCAGAGCTCACTCATCGGACGCCCGCTGAGCAGATAGACCTCGAGCGCACGCTGCACGCGCTGTGGATCGTTCGGATGCACCCGCGCGGCGGTCGTGGGATCGACCTCGGCGAGCCAACGATGCATCGCCGCTGGCCCCTCGCGGGCCTGTCGGGCGAGCAACCGCGCACGCAGCTCAGGGTCGGCGCCGGGCAGCGGCGACAGACCCTCGGCCAGCGCCCGCCAGTAGAGCATGGTGCCGCCAACGAGCAGCGGAAGACGGCCAGCCGCGGTGATCTCGCGCATCGCGGTGAGGGCGTCCTCGCGGAAGCGCGCCGCGGAATAGGCCTCGCTCGGGTCGCAGAGGTCCACGAGCCGATGTGGAAAGCGCGCGAGGACGCTCGGCGGTGGCTTGGCGGTGCCGATGTCCATCCCGCGATAGACCATCGCCGAGTCGACGCTGATCAAGTCTGCCGGCAAGCGCTCGGCCAAGGCCAGCGCGAGGTCAGTCTTGCCAGCGGCCGTCGGGCCGGTGACGAAGAGCGCGGGCGCGCGCGAGCAAGCCATCTTCAGCGGCCGCGCCAGAACAGGCGGTCCAGCTCCTGATGCGATAGCTTGATCCAGGTCGGGCGCCCATGATTGCACTGATCGGCCCGCTCGGTGCGCTCCATCGCGCGCAACAAGGCGTTCATCTCCGGCAGGGTCAGCTGGCGATTCGCGCGCACGGAGCCATGACACGCCATGGTCGAGAGCACCTTGTCAATCTCGGTTCGCACACGGTCGCTGGTGCCGGTCGCAACCAGGTCGGCAAGGAGGTCGCGCAGCAGCTGCTCGGGGTCGGCAGCGCTCGCGAGGATCGCGGGAACGGCCCGCAGCAGCAGCCGCTCGGGTCCGGCACGATCGACGCTGATGCCCAGTGCCGCCAAGAGTGCCTGCTGCCGCTCAGCCTGGTCTGCCTCGGCAGCCGAGACCGCAAGCGCAATCGGGACCAAGAGCGGCTGCTGCTGCACCCCACCCTGGCCCCAGCTCGCCTTGAGCCGCTCATAGCCGATGCGCTCATGGGCGGCGTGCATGTCGACCAGGATCAGGCCGTCCTCGACCCGAGCAAGGATATAGACCCCGTTTAGCTGGCCGATCGCATAGCCGAGCGGCGGCAGGTCCTGCCCACAGCCGGTCGCGGCGTCGGCCGTCCCCACAGCATTCGCCGGCTGAAAGGCCGCCGCGGCGGCGGCACCGAGCGCGACCGCCGCGAGATCGGGATCAGGATGGGGCTCAGAATGGGGCTCAGACGGGGGCGGATACCCGCACTGGGGCCTGGCCTCAGGCTCGGGCATCTGCCAGGCCAAGGCCGCCGCGTAGGCACTGACATCATCAGCGACGCGCAGCGCGAGCCGCGGCTGCATTGGACCGCGCGGCGAGCCCGCGGCCGACGCGGGCAATGCCGGCCCGCGATCGCCAGCACGGTCCGAATCAGACGCCGAGTCCGACCCAAGCCCGAACCGAGGCCCGAATTGCGGCCGGGAGGAGCCCGACCTTGGCTCGGCGGACCAAGCGCCAGCGCCAGCCGCCCGCAGCCGCTCGTGCATCCCTGCACCGCCAGGCTCAGCGCCAAGATCACGGGCCGCGGCCATGGCACCTTCAGCGAGGCGCCGATGCAGGCTGCGAAAAAGGAAGTCATGCACCTGGCGGCCCTCGCGAAAGCGCACCTCCTGCTTAGCCGGATGCACATTGACATCGACCTGATGCGGGTCGAGATCGAGATAGAGCACGTAGGCGGGATGGCGCCCGTGGTGCAGCACGTCCTGGAAGGCCTGACGCACCGCGTGCGCGACCAACCGATCACGAACCATGCGCCCATTGACGAAGAAGAACTGCTGATCCGGCTGACTGCGTGAGAACGCCGGGCGAGCAACCCAGCCGCTCAGCGCCAGCCCCACCGCCTGTTCGTCAATCTCTAGCGCATGACCGACGAAACCCTCACCGAGCAGCGCCTGCAAGCGCTGCAGGCGGGTGGCGGATGCGCCGGGCAGCGCCACGGCCTTGGGATCGGCGCGCAGGTCGAGCAGCTCGCGCCCGTTGTGGTACACACGGAAGCCGACCTCGGGGCGGGCCAACGCCAGGCGTCGAATCATCTGCTCGATGTGGCCAAGCTCGGTGCGCTCGGTGCGCAAGAACTTTCGCCGAGCCGGGACCCGAAAGAAGAGATCGCGCACCTCGATGGTCGTGCCAACCGGATGGGCAGCAGGCTCCGGCTCGGTCGCGCCATCGGTGCCGTCGGCGCGCAGACGCCAGCCGTGCCCCGCGTCCGCCTCACGCGAGATCAGCTCGAGGCGGGCGACCGACGCGATGCTCGGCAGCGCCTCACCGCGAAAGCCGAGGCTGGCGACCGCCTGCAGATCCTCTAAACTGCTGATCTTGCTAGTGGCGTGGCGTCGGACCGCGAGCGGCAGGTCCTCGGGCGCGATCCCGCAGCCGTCATCGCGCACGCGGATGCCCTTGATCCCGGCCTGCTCGAGCTCGATCAGGATCTCACTGGCACCAGCATCGAGGCTGTTCTCGAGCAGCTCCTTGACCACTGACGCCGGGCGCTCGATGACCTCACCAGCAGCGATCTGGTTGATCAACAGCGCGGGAAGCGGACGAATCGATGGCATGCGCGGATGGAAGCAGAAAGCCGGCGGCGCGGCAAGCCGGGCGGCCGTCGCGGGGTGCCGCCGAAGCCCCAGCATCGCCACGCGGACAGGGGCTCAGCCCCCGGGGATGAGCAAGACCTGCCCGGTCCGGATTCGATCGCCCTCGATCCCGTTGACGTCGCGCAGCGAGCTCAGACTCACGTTGTAGCTGCGCGCGACCTCCGAGAGGGTCTCGCCCGGCTTGATCTGGTGCTGGGCGACACTCGCGGTCGCCGCCTTCGACAGCGCCTCGGCCGGCACCTCGGCAAAGCGTGTCCCGGGCGGCGGGTATTCGGCGAAGTACTCAACGATGCCGTCGAGGATCGCCTCCGCAAGCTGGTCTTGGAAGCGCGGGTCACGCAGGCGCTTCTCCTCGGTCGGATTCGAGATGAAGGCGGTCTCGACCAGCATCGACGGGATATCGGGCGACTTCAGCACCGCAAATCCGGCCTGCTGGATGCGTTGCTGATGGACCTCGCCGAGCCGTTGCAGCTTCGCGAGCACCTTTCCCGCGGCGACGCTACTGAGCTCGATGGTCGCATTCTGACTCATCTCGATCAGCACGCTGGCAAGCAGATCGTCGCGCTGCTTGAGGTCGACACCACCGATGAGGTCGGCGCGATTCTCGCGCTCGGCCAGCCAGCGCGCGGCCTCGCTGGTCGCGCCTCCCGAGGAGAGCGTGAAGACCGACGAGCCGCGCACGCGAGGGTCTTTGAAGGCATCGGCATGGATCGAGACGAAGAGGTCCGCTCGATGCTGCCGCGCGATGTCGATCCGCTGCCGCAACCGAATGTAGTGATCGCCATCGCGCACCAGTACCGCGCGCATGCCGGGGTGCGCATCGATGCGCCTCGCGAGCTTGCGCGCGACCGAGAGCGTGATGTCCTTCTCGCGCGTCCCCGCGGCACCGATCGCACCCGGGTCCTTGCCGCCGTGGCCAGCATCGACGGCGATCACCAGATCACGATTCGCCGGCCGGTTGCCACGGATCGACAGATGGGCGTTGCCCTCACTGATGGCGGCTGCGGTTGCCGCTGCCGAGGCCGACGGCGCCTGCTCGGCAGGACCTGGACGGGTCGCGCCTGCCTTGCTCGGCGCCATTGAGCTTGCATCCTTTGGCGACAAGTCAATCACCAGCCGATGGCCGTAGCGATCGTTGGGACCGAGGTTGAAGCTCTTCGCTCGCACCGGCTGCTTGAGGTCGAGCACGATGCGCAGATCATCGCCCTCGCGAATCCCACTGCGCAGGCGCGAGATCACAAGGTCATCGGCCGCCGGATCGGTAAGATTGCCGCGCAATCGGGCGTCGATCAGATCGACGACGAGCCGATCTGGGTTCTCCAACGCGAAGATCCGGTGCTCGACCGGGCCCTCGACATCGACCACGACGCGCGTGTGCTCGGGCCCGTTCCACATCCGCGCCCCATCCACGCCGACCTGCCCAGCGCCGGCGGCATGGGCCAGCCCCAGCCAGAGGAGCAGCAGAAGACGGGCTCGAGCG
The DNA here is from genome assembly GCA_964617675.1 of uncultured Halochromatium sp. Lineage (GTDB taxonomy): Bacteria > Pseudomonadota > Gammaproteobacteria > Chromatiales > Chromatiaceae > Lamprobacter. Next base: position 30,805 of record CAZTYV010000012.1, read on the forward strand.
GGCATCCAGGGCATGCGTCAGGCACCTCATCCGTTGTCGTCACCACCGGGCCAGGCACCGAAGGCTTCAGCGCGTCCCCAAGTGGTATTTTTACCTCTCAAGCATAGTCTCATCAGCAGTGCTTTCCAAGCCTGCGCGGTCGCTTGAGGCGTACTCTTGAACCTGCGCTGAGCATGCTGTTGCGTTAGCGCAACTGACACCGTCCCACGAGCGTTTCGGCCGCAAGCGCCACCGCGCGCGCGCCATCAGCCCGGCGCCGGCCCGCGATGACCTCGCCATCAGGCGGGCTTAGCCACGCTCGCCATCTCCGGCCAAACGCTGCGCCGAGAGCGCTGCCAGCAGGGGCGCCCACTCGGGGCTGGCGCTGACCCTGATTCGACGTCGGTCATCACAATGCTCGATCAACAGCTCGATATCCGCTGGCGGAAGCACCCCGCTGCCGCGGTCGGGCCATTCCACCAGCATCAGACCTCGACGCTCCAACAGATCGCGCAGACCGAGATACTCGAGCTCCTCGGGGTCCGAGAGCCGATACAGGTCGAGGTGGACCACCGCAGGCTCGATGCCGTCGTAGGGCTCGACCAGGGTATAGGTCGGGCTGCGCACCGGCCCCTGATGTCCAAGGCGACGGATCAGGCCGCGCACCAGGGTGGTCTTGCCGGCCCCGAGGTCGCCGGACAGGGAGATCAGTGCCGAGCGCCCCCTCAGCAGATCGGCCAGCCTTGCGCCGAGGGCGAGCTGAGCAGCCTCGCCAACCACCTCAAGCTCGGCGACGAGACGCTTCTCGGGCGGCTGATCGCGGACGGTCTCGACGGTCATCGCGGGCGATCCGCGGCACCGAGCAGCGGCTGCAAGGCCGCGATCAGATCGCTCGCGATCAGCCCGCGCTCACCCTGTTCGGCGGCCTGATCGCCGGCCGCCGCATGCAGGCAGACGGCGGTCTCAGCGGCCAGCTCGGCCTCGAGGCCCTGCGCCATCAGCGCGGCGACGATCCCGGTGAGCGCATCGCCCATGCCGGCGCTCGCCATGCCCGGATTGCCATCGACACAGACGGCGGTCGGACGCAGACCGGGCCCCTCGATCAAGGTACCAGCCCCTTTGAGGACGATGACCCCACCGTAGCGATCCTGCAGCCGGCGCGCGGCCTGGAAGCGATCCGCTTCGACCTCGGCCACCGAGCAACCGAGTAGCCGCGCGGCCTCACCCGGATGCGGGGTCAGCACCCAGTCGTCGCGACGGCGCGGCGAGCGCGCAAGCAGATTCAGGCCATCGGCGTCTAACACGAGCGGGATCGCAGCGTCCAAGACCCGCTCGAAGAGCCCGACACCCCAAGCGCCCTGGCCCAGACCCGGCCCAAGCGCGATCAGGTCGGCCTGCGAGAGCAACGCCTCGAGTGCCGTGGTGCCCTCGCGGGCGCTTCCAGGGGCGCCCTCAGCGGCGCCCTCAGGGGCGACCTCAGCGACGCCCTCAGCGACACTGGCCACCCCATGCACCATGAGCTCGGGCCGCGTGAGGTTCAGCACCGGCGCATGCTCCTCTCGGGTCGCAATCGCCACCCGCCCAGCGCCGGTGCGCAAGGCCGCCTCGGCCGCAAGACGCGGCGCCCCGCTCATGCCGAGATCGCCCCCAACCACCAGCACAAAGCCGACATCACCCTTGTTCGCACTGCGCCGACGTCGCGGCAACAGGCGTTGCTGCTGCGCCCAATCGATCCGTCGCGCGGCCGGGATCGCGCTGGCATAGATCAGGGCTGGAACCCGCAGCCCGTCGAAACAGACCTCGCCACAGTAGTCGGGTCCAAGCGCGGTGAACATTCCGCGCTTCAGGGCGATAAAGCTGATGGTCACCGCGGCCTCGACGGCACAGCCGAGAACCCGTCCACTATCCGCATGCAGGCCAGAGGGGATGTCCAACGCCAGGATCGGCGCACGCGATGCGTTGCACTGTTGGACGGCCGCCTCCCAAGGCCCCGTGAGCGGGCGCTCGAGGCCGGTGCCAAGCATCGCATCGACGATGAGCTCGGCGTCTGGGGGCACCCGCTGGAAGGGCTCCACGCTGCCGCCCGCCGCCTGGTAGGCCCGAGCCGCAACCGCGGCGGCACCTTGAAGGCCCTGATGGCTGCCAAGCTGCAGCAGCCGCACGCCGAGGCGATGCTGATGGGCGAGGCGCGCAAGCACATAGCCGTCGCCACCGTTATTGCCAGCGCCCGCGAGCACCGCGATGGAGCGGACCTCGGGCCAGCGCGCGCGCAAGGCGGCGAAGGCCGCGGCGCCAGCACGCTCCATCAAGGTCTCGACGTCGAGCGAGCCCTGCTCGACGGCGGCCTGATCCAAGGCTCGCACCTGCTCCGCGCGGTACAGCGCCCGCGGCAACTGCCTGGATTCCGGTAACATCCGGGTCATGTGCCTGGTCTCCTGCGCCGCTCTGGACGCCTGCTCTCGGTCAGTCCACGCATCGCCCCTTGGGCCATCGCACGGCCTCAACCGCGCCGATTCCAGTGCCGATTCCAGTGCCGATTCCAGTGCCGATTCCAGTGCCTAGAGCCGCATCAGCGCCGAGCGATAATGGGCCAGCTCCGCGATCGACTCCTTGATGTCGGACAGCGCCAGATGAGCGCCGCTCTTCTTGAAGGCGTCCGCGACCTCGGGTGCCCAGCGCTGCGCCAGGATCTTGACCGTGCTCACATCGAGGTTACGATAGTGGAAGAAGGACTCGAGGCGCGGCATCCAGCGCGCGAGAAACCGGCGATCTTGGCAGATGCTGTTGCCACAGAGCGGCGAGGCCCCTGCCCGACACCAGGATTGCAGAAACGCCAGGGTCTGGCGCTCGGCCGAGCCCTCGTCATCATGGCTGAGCCGCACCCGCTCCAGCAGCCCGGAGGCACCATGATGGCTGCGGTTCCACTCGTCCATTGCCGCCAAGACATGCTCAGGCTGATGGATCGCGATCACCGGCCCCTCGGCGAGGACCCGAAGCTGCGAATCGGTGATCAGGGTCGCCATCTCGATGATCTGATCGCGCATCGGATCAAGCCCGGTCATCTCCAAGTCGATCCAGATCAGGTTGTTTTCGTCTACCACGCGCACCCCGTATAAGGTTGAATTTCGAGTTCGTGCCGCAAGCAACCGATATGGTCATCGCCGAACCTAAAACGCCGACAGCAGCCCGGAGACCCACTCAATGATCCAGCGCCTTCCCCGCCCCCTTCCCGTCAGCCTTCTGCTCATCGGCTTGATGGCCGGCTCCCAAGCGTCTGCCGATGATACGGTGAATGCACAAGCGCTTGTCGAGCAGAACTGCACCAGCTGCCATGGTAGCGAGGTCTACACCCGCAGCGATCGCCGGGTCGACTCGCTCGACGCCCTGCATTCGCAGGTGCGCATGTGTGAGCAGAACCTCGGCCTGACCTGGTTCGACGATCAGGTCGATGCCGTCAGCGCATTGCTAAACCGCGAATACTATCGGTTTGAGCCCTGAGTCGAGCGCTGCATCCCGCACAACTCAGCACCGCACAAGGCTCGGCAGCAGCATGGCTCGGCGGCGCCTCTCGGAGCGCCAAATCGCACGTATCCAGCGGATTCAAGAGCGCCGACGCCATAAGCTCGAGGCACGCGCCGAGCTCAGCCTCGATGCGCGCGAGGACGAGGACGCGCCGCGAGCGGGCATGGT
>CAZTYV010000013.1:0-5153 GCA_964617675.1 uncultured Halochromatium sp.
TCCCGCTCTACGTGGAGGTGGACGAGATCTACAACCTGGCCTGCCCGGCCTCGCCGATCCATTACCAACGCCACCCGGTGCAGACCACCAAGACCAGCGTCCACGGCGCCATCAACATGCTTGGCCTGGCTAAGCGCGTGAAGGCCAAGATCTTCCAGGCCTCCACCAGCGAGGTCTATGGCGACCCCGAGGTCCATCCGCAACGCGAGGACTACTGGGGCCACGTCAACCCCATCGGCCCGCGCTCCTGCTACGACGAGGGCAAGCGCTGCGCCGAGACCCTGTTCTTCGACTACCAGCGCCAGCATGGGCTGCGCATCAAGGTCGCGCGCATCTTCAACACCTACGGTCCGAAGATGCACCCGAACGACGGCCGGGTGGTCTCGAATTTCATCCTCCAGGCGCTGAAGAACGAGCCGATCACCCTCTATGGTGACGGCACCCAGACCCGCTCGTTCTGTTACGTGGATGATCTGATCGAAGGCTTCGTGCGGCTGATGAATAGCCCGGATGAGCTGACCGGGCCGGTGAACCTGGGCAACCCCGGGGAATTCACCATGATCGAGCTGGCCGAGACCATCCGCGAGCTGGTGGGCTCGAGCTCGGAGCTGGTCCATGAGCCGCTGCCCCAGGATGATCCGCGCCAGCGCCAGCCGGATATCGCGCTCGCCCAAGCCGAGCTCGGCTGGGCGCCGACGACCTCATTGCGTGATGGGCTCCGACACACCATCGCCTACTTCGACGCCATGCTGCAGCGCCAGGGCTGATCATGACCGCCCACGCGGATTCCCAGTCCATCCTGGTCACCGGCGGCGCCGGCTACATCGGCAGCCACGCCTGCAAGGCCTTGGCCGCCGCCGGCTATACCCCGATCAGCCTCGACAATCTCGTCTACGGTCATCGGGAGGCGGTGCGCTGGGGGCCGCTCGAGGTCGGCGACATCGGCGATCGCACCTTCCTCGACAGCGTGCTCGAGCGCTACCGGCCAAGCGCCGTGCTGCACTTCGCCGCCTACGCCTACGTCGGCGAATCGGTCGAGAACCCGGGCAAGTACTATCGCAACAACGTCGCCGGCAGCCTCAGCCTGCTCGAGGCGCTGCGCGACCGCGGGATCGACAAGCTCATCTTCTCCAGCACCTGCGCCACCTACGGCGTCCCCGAGCAGGTCCCGATCGCAGAGGATCACCCCCAGCGCCCGATCAACCCCTACGGCGCCTCCAAGCTCATGATCGAGCAGATCCTCCGTGATTTCGATCAGGCGCACGGCCTGCGCTCGATCGCGCTGCGCTACTTCAACGCCGCCGGCGCCGACCCCGAGGCCGAGATCGGCGAGTCGCACGACCCCGAAACTCACCTGATCCCGCTCGTGCTCGACGCCGCCGCCGGCCTTCGCCCCACCATCACCGTCTACGGCGACGATTACGACACCCCGGACGGCACCTGTATCCGCGACTACATCCACGTCACCGACCTCGCCGACGCCCACGTGCGTGCGCTGCAGGCCCTAGAGCAGGGCGCCCCAAGCAGGGTCTACAACCTCGGTAACGGTCACGGCTTCTCGGTGCGCGAGGTCATCGACCGCGCCGTCGTGGTCACGGCCCGCCCGATCCCCGTCGCGATCGGTCCGCGCCGCCCGGGTGATCCACCGCGCCTTGTCGGTGATGCCAGCCGCATCCGCGCCGAGCTCGGTTGGCAGCCCCGCCACGCCGAGCTCGACCAGATCCTCGCCACGGCCTGGCGCTGGCACCAACGGGCTTGAGCATGCCAGCTCAGCCTTCAGTGCTTGAAGGGCGCTCAACATTCACCCAAGAACGCTGACAACGAGCATCTGGATGTCCACTGATCACGCGCACTCGCGCAACGGCCAAACCGCCATGCCGCCCAGTGCCGGCCTGCTGTGGGGGCTGCTGCGACCGCTGCTGTTTCGGCTCGATGCCGAGCGGGCGCACGGCCTGGCCATGGCGGTTGCCGAGCGTTGGTCGCGCCTGTTTGACGGGCGTCTTGCGGCGTCGGATACGGCCCGCGCCGCGGCGCTGCGGGTGAATGCGCTTGGGTTGAGCTTCCCGAATCCGATCGGGCTTGCCGCCGGGCTGGATAAGGATGCGGTGGCGGTGCCGATGTGGCAGCGGCTCGGCTTCGGCTTCGTCGAGGTGGGGACCGTGACCGCGCTCGGGCAGCCCGGTAATCCACGGCCGCGGCTGTTTCGGCTGCCGGGTGATGCGGCGCTGGTCAATCGGATGGGGTTCAACAATGCCGGTGCCGAGGCCATGGCGGTGCGGCTGATGCGGCTGCGCGAGCGCGGCGTGCTCGAGGTGCCGCTCGGGGTGAATCTTGGCAAATCGAAGGTCACGCCGGTCGAGGAGGCGGCGGCCGACTACGAGCGCAGCTGCGCGCTGCTGGCTGAGCTGGCGGACTATCTGGTGGTGAACATCTCGAGCCCGAACACCCCGGGCCTGCGCGATCTGCAGACGGTGGAGCAGGTTCGGCGCCTGATCGAGGCGGTGCAGACGCCGAATCAGCGCTTGCAGGACCCGCGCCCGATCCTGCTGAAGCTGGCGCCGGACCTGGCCGATGAGGATGCGATCGACTGCGCCGAGGCGGCGATCGCGGCGGGCTGCAAGGGTCTGATCCTCACCAATACCACGATCCGTCTCGAGGGCCTGCGCAGCGCCACCGAGGGGCTGAGCGGCGGGCTCTCGGGACGTCCGCTGTTCGCGCGCAGCACGGCGCTCTTGGAGCGGGTACGCGCCGCGCTCGGGCCCGGTCCCGTCTTGGTCGGTACCGGTGGCATCTTCTCGCCGGGCGATGTGCTGGCGAAGCTGGAGTCTGGGGCCGATCTGGTGCAGGTCTACACCGGCCTGATCTATCGTGGTCCGGGGCTGGTGCGCGCGCTGCTCGCCGAGCTCGCGGCCCAGCGCGAGCGCTAGTCCCGGCCCTGGCCCTGGCCCGCTCTGGCAGCGCGTAAGCGTTCACCCTGGGGCGTCCACGCTGGAGACTGGCGGCCTTGGGCCTTACCATGGTCCCCCTCGCAGCCATGGAGCCATTGAACCGATGATGAACGAGACCCGAGACAACCAGGCTGGTGCACCGCAGAACGGCGCCGATGACGACGGTTTCTCGATCGGCGTCCTGGTGGAGCGTTTGGACGGCGACGAGGAGATCGCGCGCGAGGTGGCGGTCGCCTTCGTCGAGAGCTCGCGCGAGCTGCTGCAGGAGCTCGATCGGGCGATCGGCGCGGGCCAGGCCGACGCGGTGCGGCTGCATGCGCACTCGATCAAGGGCGCGGCGGCCAACATCGGCGCCGATCATGCGGCCGAGATCGCGGCGGTGATCGAGGATGCCGGCCGCGATGCCGAGCTGGCAACCGCTGCACAGGCCCTACCCGGTTTGCAAGAGCGGCTCGAGGCCGTTTGCGTGCTGCTCGAGAACTGGAGCTGAGACGATGCTGGAGCGTCCCAAGATCAAGACCGCGCTGCCGAAGCGCCGCTACCAGATCGGCGATCATGCGGCGACCCTGCTTGGCGAGATCGAGAGCGATGATCCGCGCCAGTACCGATTCATCCTGGCCCTGGTGCCGATGGGTGAGCAGGAACCGGTGCTCTACGTCACCAGCGAGCCGGCCGCAGCGGAGCGCCGCACCCAGGGCGCCTACGATCTGCGCATCATCAGTGAGGGCCTGACCGATGTGCTCGATACCGCCGATCGCTGGCAGAGCCTCGATCAGTTCGCCGATCAGGCCCTAGACCTGGCCCAGCAGATGCTGGGTCTGCGTCAGCACCAGATTGTGAAACTGATGTGAGCCGGACGGGTCCGGCAGGCGTGCGGGATCAACTGACCTCGGGCCTGAATGATGGGGCGAGGTCTCTGCACCGGCGCCCCGGTCGCGATGTTGCGCGGCCGCTGGCCGTTTTGCGATCAGGTTGGCGGCCAGTTGGGCGGCCAGCTTGGGCCCTGATCTGGCTGCCGCTCTGCGCGCTGTTGCTGCTCGTTGGCTGCGAGCGCGGCGCCGAGCAGCAGGTGCTGGTGTTGCGCGGCTCGACCATGGGGACGAGCTATAGCGTGCAGATCGTCGAGCCGCCGCCTGCGCTGGACCGAGAGGCCCTTGCCGGGCAGGTCGAGGCCCGGCTCGCCGAGATCAACGGCCTGATGTCGACCTACCAGCCGGGCTCGGAGCTCTCGCGCTTCAACGCGAGCAGCGCCAGCGACTGGTTCCTGGTCTCGCCGGAGCTGGTGGCCGTGGTGGCGATGGCACAGTCCGTGAGCGAGGCGAGCGCCGGGGCCTTCGATGTGACCGTCGGGCCCTTGGTGAACCTTTGGGGCTTCGGGCCAACCCCAAGCGCCGAGGCGATCCCAAGCGCCGGCGAGGTCCAGGCGGCGCGCGCGCGCGTCGGCTGGCAGCAGCTCGAGGTGCAGACTGAGCCGCCCGCGTTGCGTAAATCGCGGCCGGACCTCTACGTCGATCTCTCGGCCATCGCCAAGGGCTATGCGGTGGATCAGCTGGCGGCCTTGATCGAGTCGGCGGGGATCGAGGATTACCTGGTCGAGATCGGCGGTGAGCTGCGCGGCCGCGGCCTGAATGGGCGCGCAGAGCCCTGGCAGATCGCGATTGAGCGCCCCGAGGTGAGTCGGCGGGCGGTGTTCCGGGTGGTGGCGCTGCGCGACCTCGCGATGGCGACCTCCGGGGATTATCGCAACTTCGTCGAGATCGACGGCGAGCGCTATTCGCATACGATCGATCCCGCGACCGGGCGGCCAGTGGGCCACCGGCTGGCCTCGGTGACGGTGCTCGCTGAGACCTGCACGCAGGCCGACGCCTGGGCGACCGCGCTGCTGGTGCTCGGCCCAGGGCGCGGTCTGGAGCTGGCCGAGCGACAGGGCTTGGCCGCGCTGTTCATCGAGCATGCCGAGGACGGCGCCGATGGCGGACCCTTCGTCACTCAGGCAACGGCGTCCTTCGAGGCCCTGAGCACGGCCGAGCGCGCGAGCGGAGTGGCGGCGGACTGAGCAGGTCGGGTTGATAGCGGTGATCGCCGGCCGAGGCTCGCCAGCGCCTGACCTGCGTCGAGCCCAGGCGCTCGAGTCCAGGGGCTCAAGTTCGGGCGCTCAAGTTCGGGCGCTCAAGTTCGGGCGTTCAGGTTCGGGCCAGGGGCTGA
>CAZTYV010000013.1:5307-30744 GCA_964617675.1 uncultured Halochromatium sp.
TGCCGCCGTCGCTGACGCGCGCGGCTGACGCGCCCAGCGTCGTCTCCAGCACGGCATTGGGCACGGCACCCAGCGCTGTCTTGGGCGATTCCGCCCTCAACATCGCCCAAGCTGCGCCGGACGGCCCCGAGCGCGGCGATGCGCCCCAACGCCAGCTGGTCGTGATCAATGGCGCCGATTACTTCGGTCACGACTACGACACCCTGCAGGAGGTCAGTCTCGAGGACTGCGAGGCGGCCTGTCTTGCCGACGCGCGCTGTCGCGCCTTCACCTACAACAGCAACGCCGGCTGGTGCTTCCTGAAGTCGAGCTTCAGTGAGCTGCGCGCCTTTGATGGCGCCGTCTCCGGCTACATTCAGACCGGAGCGCTCGATACCAAGGATCAGCGCGCTCAGCGTCGCTCGGAGCTCGCCTTTCTGCCGAGCGGCTTCCGCGACGAGGCCGATGCCTTGCGTCGGCGCATCGCCGAGGGCACCGTTGCTGGCGGCGCTGGCGGGGGGCTCGATCAGCTCTTGGCACAGGCTCAGCAGGCGCTGGCCAATGATGATCCGCTGACCGCGGCTCGCGCCTATCAGGTGGCACTGCGCCTGGCGCCGAATGACGTCGGGCTCTGGCAGCGCTTGGCCGAGGCCGCGCTGGCGGTAAGGACCGATGATTGGTCGCAGCGCCAGGAGGTGCAGCAGGAGGCCACCGCGGCGGCGATCAACGCCTATCTGACTGCGGCCGATCTCGCCGAGCGCGCCGGGGCCTTGGCGCTGATCGGGCGTACGCTCGAGGCGCGCTCGGCCTGGCGTCCGGCGATTCGCGCCGAGCGGGCCTCGCTCGCCCTGGTCGATGATCCCGTGCTGCGCGTACGCCTCGATGAGCTGGTGGCCCAGCACGGCTTTCGTGTGATCGATCACCAGATCTCGTCCGATGCGCGCCATCCGCGCATCTGCATCCGCTTCTCCGATCCGCTCGCGCGCGAGGGCGTCGAGCTGGCCGATTATCTCGAGCTCGATGTGCCCGGGCTGGCGATCGAGCCCGAGGCCGAGCAGCTCTGCATCGACGGCGTCGAGCACGGCGAGCGTTATCGGATCGGGGTGCGCGCCGGGCTGCCGGCCAATGATGGCGAGCGACTGGCAAGGCCGGTGACCCTTGAGGTCTATGTGCGCGATCGCTCGCCGGCGGTGCGCTTCCCCGGCCGCGCCTATGTGCTGCCGAGCGGCGGGGCGGCGGCGCTGCCGGTGGTGAGCGTGAATAGCAGCCGGCTCGATGCCGCGCTCTATCGGGTTCCTGAGCGCGCCCTCGGCGGCTTCCTGAGCGACGAGACCCTGCTCACCCAGCTTGGCGACTACCAGACCGATGCGATCGCCGAGACCCGCGGCGAGCGGCTGTGGCAGGGGCAGATCGAGACCCGCTCGGAGCTCAATCGCGAGGTCACCACCTCGGTGCCGGTGGCCGAGCTGCTCGCGGAGTCGGCGAGCGCTCAGGGTCTCGACCCCGGTGTCTATATCCTCAGCGCGCGCCCGGCGGAGGCGCTGCAGAGCGAGGAGCCGGCTACCCAATGGTTCGTGGTCTCGGATCTGGGGCTGAGCGCGCTCTCGGCCGATGACGGCCTGCATGCCTTCGTGCGCTCGCTCGCGAGCGCCGAGCCCCTTGCCGGCGTGCGGCTGCAACTGTTGGCGCTGAACCAGCAGCTGCTCGGCGAGGTCAGCACCGATGCCCAAGGCTATGCGCGCTTCGAGCCGGGGCTGCTGCGCGGCGAGGGTGGCAACCGTCCCGCCCTGCTGATTGCCGAGGGTGTCGGGGCCGATCTGGGCTTCCTGGACCTGAAGGCGAGCCCCTTCGATCTGAGCGATCGCGGTGTCGAGGGTCGGGCGCCGGCGCCACCGATCGACGCCTATCTGGTCAGCGAGCGCGGCATCTATCGTCCCGGTGAGACGCTGGTCATGACGGCGCTGACGCGCGATCCACGCGCCGAGGCGATCACCGGGCTGCCGCTGACCTTCGTGCTCAAGCGCCCGGATGGGGTCGAGCAGCAGCGCGCCCGGGTGGCGGATCAGGGGCTTGGCGGCTATCAGTGGCGCCTGCCCCTGCTGGCGGATGCGATGCGCGGCACCTGGCAGGTCGAGGTCTATGCCGACCCCAAGGCCGAGGCCCTGGCGCGGACCGCCTTTCTGGTCGAGGATTTCGAGCCCGAGCGGCTCGACTTCAGCGTCGAGCCCTCGACGCCCGTGCTGGACCCCGCCGCACCGCCGAGTCTGGCCATCGATGCCCGGTTCCTCTACGGCGCGCCGGCGGCCAATCTCGAGGTTGCCGGGATGACCCGGGTCACCCTTGCCGAGGGCCTGGCAGACTGGCCGGGCTGGCGCTTCGGGCTCGCCAGCGAGACGATCGAGGATCGCAGCGCGCCGCTGCCCGGCGTCGAGACCGACGCCAGCGGAGGTGCGAGGCTCGGTGTTGAGCTGCCGACGCTGGTGCCGAGCACGCGGCCGCTGCAGGCGCAGATCGATGTGCAGCTGCTCGACGGCGGCGGGCGCCCGGTCGAGCGCAATCTCAGCCTGCCGATCCACGATGATCGCCCGCGTATCGGTCTGAAGCCGCTGTTCGAGGGTGCGGTGGAGCAGGGCGGCAACGCCCGCTTCTCGGTGCTGGTGCTCGGCGCGGATGGCCAGCCGATCGCGGCCAAGGGGCTGCGCTGGACCCTCTCTAGGGTGCAGACCGACTACCAGTGGTATCGCACCGACGGCGATTGGCGCTTCGAGCCCATCGTCAGTCGGACCCGCGTCGCCAGCGGTGATCTCGATGTCGGCGCCGACCTGAGCCTGCCATCCGAGCTTGAGGCGGCCGTGGATTGGGGCGGCTACGAGCTGCGCATCGAGGGCGCGGGTGATCAAGGCGCGCTGGTGCCGGCGAGCCTGGGCTTTGAGGCCGGCTGGTACGTGGCGCCCAAGGCCTTCGACACCCCGGATGTGCTCAAGGTCTCGCTCGACAAGCCCGAGTATCGGCTCGGCGAGGAGGCGCGGGTGCGGCTCGAGCCGCGCTTCCCGGGGCTGGCGCTGGTGTTGGTGATCGGCGGTGATGGTCTCGTCAGCATGCAGCCGGTCGAGGTGCCTGAGGCCGGCACCGAGGTCGCGATCCCGGTGACCGCCGACTGGGGACCGGGCGCCTATGTGACCGCGATCCTCTACCGCGGCATGGACCTGAAGGCTCGGCGCATGCCCCGGCGGGCGATCGGCCTGCACTGGGCGGGCGTCGATCCGCAGCAGCGTCGCCTGGCGCTGGCGCTGGACGTGCCCGAGCAGACGCGCCCGCGCGAGCCGCTCGAGCTCGGCGTGCAGCTCAGCAACCTCGCCCCCGGCGAGGAGGCCTATGTGACCCTGGCGGCGGTCGATGTTGGCATCCTGAACCTGACCCGCTTCGAGACCTGGTCGCCGGGCGACTGGTACTTCGGTCAGCGCCGACTCGGCGCCGAGCTGCGGGACCTCTATGGCCAGCTCATCGACCGTATGCAGGGCGAGCCCGGCCGGCTGCGCACCGGCAGCGGCGCCGGGCTGCTGATGTCGTTCGCGGGGCCGCCGCCGAGCGAGGCCTTGGTCGCCTTCCAGAGCGAGCCGCTGCGGGTCGATGCCCAGGGGCGAGCCGAGACCCGATTCGAGCTGCCTGACTTCAACGGCCAGGTTCGGGTCATGGCGATGGCCTGGTCGGCGAGCGGCGTTGGCCAGACCAAGGCCGATCTGTTGGTGCGCGACCCGATCGTGGTGACGGCCTCGATGCCGCGCTTCCTCGCGCCTGGCGATCGCTCGCGCATCCTGCTCGAGCTGGCCCATGTCGAGGGCCCAGCCGGACCGGTCGAGGTCTCGCTCACCAGCACCGGCAACAGCCTGCAGATCGAGAACGACGGCACGCCGATGCTGCTCGAGCTGCCCGAGCAGGGTCGTGCCCGGCTGGCGTTTCCGGTCGAGGCCCTGACCGAGACGCCGGCACCCAGCGACACCGAGCTGCTGATCCGCCTGGTCACCCCGGCCGGCGAGGAGCTGACCAAGCAGCTCCTGCTCGGCGTGCGCAACCTGGAGCCACCCATCGACATCACCGAGGCCATCCCGCTCGCGCCCGGCGCGACACCGTTACGGTTGGATCAAGCCCTCGCCGATGATGACCGGCTGCTCGCCGGCACCGGCAGCTGGCTGCTCTCGGTCACCGGCGCCGGCGCGCTCGATGTGCCCGGCATCCTCTGGGCGCTGGATCGCTATCCGTTCGGTTGCGTCGAACAGCTGACCAGCCGCGCGCTGCCACTGCTGTACCTGGACGAGGTCGCCCTGGCCGTCGGCCTGCCGGCCCTGTCCGCGGTTGCCGATGCGCCCGATCCGTCGGCGAGCGGCGTCGCCGACGCCAAGCCCGCGGGCGAGGCGAGCCTGTCCGAGCGCATCCGCCAGGCCATCGCCCAGGTCCTCGGACACCAGGCCGCGAACGGTAGCTTCGGGCTCTGGGGCCCGAGCCTCGGTCCCGGCTCCAGCGACCTCTGGCTCGATGCCTATGTCACCGATTTCCTCAGCCGTGCCCGTGAACAGGGCTATGAGGTTCAGTCGACGGCGTTCGAGAACGCGCTCGACAGTCTGCGCAACCAGCTCAGCTATGCCGCCGACTTCGACCATGGTGGCGAGGGCATCGCCTATGCGCTCTATGTGCTGGCGCGCAACAGTCGGGTGCCGGTCGGTGACCTGCGCTACTACCTCGAGACCAAGCTCAATGCCTTCGCCACGCCCATGGCGCGCGCCCAGCTCGGCGCCGCACTTGCGCAGTTCGGCGAGACCGAGCGGGCGGCGATCGCGCTGCGCTCGGCGCAGGCGCTGTGGGAACAGCCATCGGCGGCCAGCGGCTGGCGCGACGACTTCGGCTCGCCTCTGCGCGATGGCGCGGCGCTCTTGGCGCTGGCGGCCGAGTCCGATAGCGACGCCATCGACCTCGCCGCCCTCGGCCGCGCGCTCGAGCGCGACTGGGCGGTCACCGCCTACCCGAGCACCCAGGATCAGGCCTGGATGCTGCTCGCCGCGCACGCACTGATGGAAGGCGCGGCCCAACCGCAGCTGAGTGTCGATGGCCGGCCTCAGGATGGCGCCTTCATCCGCCGGGGTCTGCTCGATGATCCCGACGCCATCACCCCGCTCGCGATCGCCAATGCCGGTGATCGTCCGCTCACGGCCATGCTGACCCGCAGCGGCCTCCCCGCACGGGCGGCGCTGGCCGGGGGCACCGGCTACCAGATCGAGCGCAGCTACTACGATCTGGAGGGCCGCCGCGTCGATCCGACCCAGCTGACCCAAGGCGAGCGCCTCGTCGTCTTGCTCACGGTGAGCGCCGATCGGCAGCGTGCCGCGCGCCTGCTGATCCAAGACCCGCTGCCGGCCGGTCTCGAGATCGACAACCCGCACCTGCTGCGCTCCGCCGACGTCGCTGGGCTGCCCTGGCTCAACCTGGTGACCGAGCCTGCCCATGTCGCCTTCGGCGCCGATCGCTTCGTCGCCGCTGTTGATCGCGAGCGCCGCGACCCGACCCGCTTCCAGCTCGCCTACCTGGTACGCGCCATCTCCCCGGGCACCTTTGCCCATCCCGCCGCGCTGGTCGAGGCCATGTACCAACCCAGCCTCAGGGCCCGCACCGACACCGGTACGCTCAGCATCGCCGCGGCAGATTGAACCGCCGGAATCCCATCAGCCGTGCTCAGCGTTGCCGATCGTTACCTCCTGGCCGAGATCACCAAGGTCTTCTCGGCCATCATCCTGACCCTGCTCATGATCATGGTCAGCATGCTGCTGCTGCGCACCCTCGAGGACGTCAACATCGGCGCCCTCGGCAGCAACTCGGTGCTGCGCTACCTCGGCCTGCAGATCCTGAGGGACACCGCGAGCCTGCTGCCGGCGGCGTTCTTTATCGCCGCCTTGGTCACGCTCGGACGCCTGGCCCGCGATAGCGAGCTGATCGCCTTCGGCGCCTGCGGCTTTGGTCCGGTGCGCCTCTATCGCTCCATCCTGCTCTTCGCGATCCCGCTCTCGGCCGTGACCGGCTGGTTCGCGTTGTTCGGCCAGCCCTACGCCTCGTTGCAGATCCAGATCATCGAGGACGCCAAGGGCGAGCGCTCGGCCCAGGTCGCGGGGCTGCGCGCCGGGCGCTTCTATCGACAGGATGAAGGCCGCATCACCTTCTACGCGGAGGGGATCGATGACGCGAATCGCTTCGAGAATATCCTGATCCAGGACCGCCGCGCCGAGAAGCCGCGTCTGATCCTGAGCAAGCGCGGCAGCTATCAGCGCGACACCAACACCGGCGAGCAGCGCGTGGTGCTCGAAGAAGGCCGCCGCTACGATGGCGTCCCAGGCGCCGCCGATTACGCGCTCGGCGAGTTCGACCGCTACACCTACTTCCTCGAGCCCGAGCAGGAGGCGAGCGTTGAGCAACGCCGGCGAGCGGCGATGCCCACGGCCGAGCTGCTGCGATCGGAACGCCTGCTGGACCGCGCCGAGCTCGGACATCGGCTCTCGGCGCCACTGGCCATCTTCGCCCTCGGGCTGCTGGCGATCCCACTGACCACCCTGTCACCTCGGCAGCGCGCTACCGGGCGCATGATGCTCGCCTTCCTCGCCTACTTCGCCTTCTTCAATCTACAGCGCGTGGCCGAGAACTGGTTTGAGACCGGCCTGACGCCGGCCTGGATGGGGATGCTCTGGTATCAGGCGGCCATCATCCTTGCCGTCTACCTGAGCCTGGCGCCCGGCGCATTCTGGACGCGGCGCCTGCGCGAGCGATTCTTGAGCCCGCGCCGGCGCACGCACCCGCACCCTGACCCAGACAGCAGCGCCGCCTCGGTCGTCACCGCCAACAGCACCGGCCGCTGAGCCCGCGGACGCCCTCAAACGGCGTTGGCGAGCGTCCATCTCTCCACGACGGTCGCGGCCTTGATCGGCCGTCGTTCAGTCGTCCCAACCGCACTGCTCATCGACGGCTACCTGTCGGTCGTCAAGCTCAAGTGCGCGTTGAAGCTCGGCGATGATCGCTCGGGTGCTCCAGGTGTTTGATTCGGCCTCTGCGGGCGATAGCTGATAGCGCGCGATGCGCTCGCGCAGTCCGGCGTCGAGCGCCGAATCCGACAGGGCGGGGTCAGGCGCATGCTCGAGCGTCCCCGCCGGCGATGCGGCGGCCGCAGGCGCCGATGCCCACCGGGCCGCGGCCAGCAGGCTGAGCTCGGCTTGTGGCAGCGCCTGACCGAATGGCGCCGGGAAGCTGGCCGCGATTGGGTCTTGGGTGCAGCTACTGCGACTGCTGGCGATGGCGCTGGTCGAGAACAGTACGCCGGCCGCCGCAATCGCGATCAGACGTGTTGTGCGAAGGGTCTTGGGCTCGAGCTCTGATGCGGGCATCTTAGGTCTCCTAGTCGAGGTGCTGCCGTGGGATGAGTCGCTGGATGCTGGGTTGCTGGATTCAGGGTCGCTGAATCTTGGGCTGATTAGGGGGCTTTTGTCGAACCTGCCCTGAACAAAACTTGGTCGTTGCCGTTGTCGTCACCATTCTGCACTATGGCCGCCGAGTCCAGGTAGTGGAACGCTCAGGGTGTCTAGAGTGGAAGATCCTGAGAGGCGAACAACTTCTGTACAGGAAGGTAGGCCGAGAACCCCCGTCTGTCAATGGAGACGGTGCGGAAATAACTAGACAAAATCTGTTCAACGAGGCTGTGGCTTTGACAGAGACCGACCATTCGCTCAACGGTCAGACCTATCGTATCGGGGCTGTTGCAAGGCTGACCGGAATCCCGCCCGATACCTTACGCGTCTGGGAGCGGCGCTATGCCGTGGTCGAGCCGGTTCGCTCGGCGGCGGGCACGCGCCTCTACTCGGCCGAGGATGTCGGTCGGCTCTCCCTGATCAAGCGTCTGGTCGACAACGGCGATGCGATCAGTCATATCGCGCCTTTGAGTCTGGCGCAACTGCACGAGCGCTCGCGCGGGCTGAATCTGGCGCCGGTGCCCGAGCTCGAGCGCCGGCCTTGCCGGGTCGCGGTGCTCGGCCCGACGCTGCCGACCCTGCTCGCACGCAGCGGCGAGCAGATGGGTGCGGCCAACAGCGGCGTTGAGCTCGTGGGCAGCTTCGAGGACGAGCATGGGTTTCGCAACGCCGCGGGCGGTCTCGAGATCGATCTGCTGGTGCTGGAGCGCCCGACCATTCAGCTCGATCGGGTGGCCCAGATCACCGATCTGCTTGCCGAATCTGGTGCTGAGCAGGCGCTGGTGGTCTACGGCTTTGCGTCGAGCGCGGCCTTGCAGCGGCTCGAAGCGCAGCGGGTGGTGACCAAGCGTGCGCCGGTGGATGTCGCGGAGCTCGCGCGCTGGTGTGCGCTGATCCACGGCAGCGAGCAGGCGCCGACACCGGAGTCCTTCCTCGAGGGGGTCGACCTCGCCTCACCGATCCCGCCGCGGCTCTACGACAGCGCCACGCTGGCGCGGATCGCGACCGCCTCGCCCACGGTGCGTTGCGAGTGCCCACATCATCTGGTGCAGCTGGTCTCGAGCTTGGCGGCCTTCGAGCAGTACAGCCGCGAGTGTGAGAACCGAAACGCCGATGATGCCGCCTTGCACGCCTTCCTGCATGCCGCCACCGCCCGTGCGCGCGCGACCATGGAGGCGGCACTCGCGCGCGTGGTTGAGGCCGAGGGCATCCGTGTCTGATCGGCTCCGGGTGCTGCTAAACTTCCTCTTTGTCTGATCGCCCTAGCCCCTGCATCCCCATGATCTCGCTCCTCGATTACGGCGCTGGCAATGTGCGCAGCCTGCGCAACGCCATCGCCAAGCTCGGCTTCGAGCTGACCGATATCCGCCGCCCGTCCGACATCCTCGAGGCCGAGTGCCTGGTCTTTCCCGGCGTCGGCGCCTTCGGGGCGGCCATGGAGCGCCTGCAGGCGCTGGGCTTCATCGAGCCGTTGCGAGACTACCTGGCCGCGGATCGGCCTTTCCTCGGCATCTGCATCGGGCTGCAGTCGTTGTTCGAGGGCAGTGAGGAGTCGCCCGGCGTGCCGGGGCTTGGGCTGATCCCGGGGCAGGTGCGCCGCTTCGTGACGCCGACCCTCAGCGTGCCGCACATGGGCTGGAACGGGGTGCGCGCGCAGCGGTCAGCCGGACGGTCTTCCGGGCTCCCTGCTGGGCTCATCTCTGGGCTCCTCTCTGGGCTTGAGGATCAGCGCTTCTACTTTGTGCACTCCTACCATGCGGAGCTGACGGAGCAGAACGCGCCCTGGGTGCTGGCACAGACCGACTATGGCGCGCCCTTCATTAGCGCCGTTCAGCGTGGTCGGGTTGCCGCGGTGCAGTTCCACCCGGAGAAGAGCGGCCGGGCTGGGCTTGAGGTGCTGCGGCGCTTCTTGAGCGACGCCATGGAGCGGGACGCGGCTGGCCTGGCGGGCGTGGCTGGGGCCCCAAGCGAGGCCCAGCCGTCAAACCGACCCCCGACCCAGTTGGCCAAGCGTGTCATCGCCTGCCTGGATGTGCGCAGCAACGATGCCGGCGATCTGGTCGTGACCAAGGGCGATCAGTACGACGTGCGCGAGTCCGGCGGGGCGGTGCGCAACCTGGGCAAGCCGGTGGAGCTGGCGCGGCGCTACTATGAGGAGGGCGCCGACGAGATCACCTTCCTGAACATCACCGCCTTTCGCGACTTTCCGCTCGAGGATCAACCGATGCTTGAGGTGTTGCGGCGCACCTCCGAGCAGGTCTTCGTCCCGCTGACCATCGGTGGCGGCATCCGCGCCTTCACCGATGCGAGCGGTCATGCCTACAGCGCGCTCGATGTCGCCGGCGAGTATTTCCGCTCGGGGGCCGATAAGATCTCGATCGGCTCCGATGCGGTGGAGACGGTCGAGCAGTTCCGCGCGCGCGGCGCCGGTGATGGTACGAGCGCCATCGAGCAGATCGCGAGGGTTTACGGGAATCAGGCGGTCGTGATCTCGGTCGACCCGCGCCGGGTCTATGTGCAGTCCCCGAGCGAGACCGCGCGCACCGTGATTGAGACCCGAATCCCGGGGCCGAATGGCGAGCGCTACTGCTGGTTCCAATGCACCGTGAAGGGCGGCCGTGAGGGCCGAGAGGTCGATGCGATCGAGCTTGCGCGGGTCTGCGAACAGCTCGGCGCGGGCGAGATCCTGCTCAATTCGATCGACCGTGACGGCACCGGCAGTGGCTTCGATCTGGAGCTGATCGCCGCGGTGCGCTCGGCGGTGAGGATTCCGGTGATCGCCTCCAGCGGGGCCGGCCGGCCCGAGCACTTCTCCGAGGTCTTCAACGAGACGGGCGCCGACGCGGCGCTGGCGGCCGGCATCTTCCATCGGCGCGAGGTGCCGATCGCCGCGGTGAAGGCGCGACTGCAGGCCGATGGGATCGCGGTGAGAGTCGAGGGGTGATGGCGACCATGAGGACGGCGTCCTGGCTGAGCCGAGGCCAACCGCGCTGGCCGAGTGCCGTCCACCGGCTCCGGCTCCGGCAGTTGCGGCGGCCCCCGGATCGGCTGGGGCATCGGCTGGGGCATCGGCTGGCGCTGCTGATCCCGCTCGGTGTGGCCTTGGCGGTCTCGGTGCTGGTCAGCGGTTGTGCTGGTGTACCGGCATCGACCTCGGCCGATCTCCCCGCGGGCGTCGATCGCGATGAGCTCCTGACCGAGATCGCCGCCTGCCATCTGCTGCGGGTGGTGCAGAACGAGGATCGCGCGGCGACCGATGCGGTGGTCATCGCGGCGCTCGAGCGCTACGACTTCGAGGTCGAGGCCATGATCGAGCGCGCCAACGATCTGACCCGGGCCGCGGCGGCGCGTCCTGCTGAGCGCCCGCAATTCTACGCGCTTGCGCGGCGCGCCTGCGCCGAGCTCGCGGAGCTCACCGGTGCCGCCTCGGGCCTGGTGCGCTTCAGCGATGACGGCCGGGTCGACAAGACCTGGCTGGTGGTCGATGGCCAGATCGACGAGGGCTTCGCCGACAAGGTCATCGCGCGTCTGCGCGCCGAGCGGGCGGTGGGCCTGGTGATCAACAGCCCCGGCGGCTCACTCTACGAGGCGCGTCGACTCGGGCGCTGGCTGCGCGAGAACGGGCTGCCGGTCGGCGTCGACAAGCTCTGTACCTCCGCCTGTGTCGACGTGCTCGCTGGCGGCATCGAGCGCTATGTGACCGCGAACGTGCGCCTTGGCATCCATCAGAGCAAGGTGCCGCCGCATATGAGTAGCCACGAGGGCGGCCAGCTCTCGGTGGTCAGCGCCGCGCTCTATCTGCGCGAGATGGGCATCGATGAGAGCGTGGCCCTGGCGGCCGCGGCGGTGCCCAACGACAAGATGTACTGGATCTCGCTCGGCGAGGCCCTGGAGACCGGCCTGGCGACCAAGGTGGTCGCGGGCTTTTGAGTGCGTTGGCGCCGCCTCGGCGCGTCCAGCAGGGCTGAGCGCGAGCAGCAGGCATCGGCAGGCCATTCAGTTCGCGAAGGACGCTGATGCGGGCAGCCCCATCTCAGCCGATCGGCCCAGTGGATCGGCCCAGTGGATCGGTTCAGTCGATCGGCTCCTCGAAGGGGTCATCGGGCTCGAGCATCGATTGGAAGTGCTCGACGGCGTCGGCCACCGCATCGGTCTTGAAGCGGGCGATGTGGAACAGGGCCTCGCCCTCGGTGATCAGCGGCAGGTTCATGCGGCCGATGACGATGCCGGCGACCGGCGAGTTGAGTGGCTCCTCGCCATTGCCGAACGGGTCGGCGATGGTGGCGAGGCGCTCGCCCTTCTCGACCCAGGCGCCCAGTGGTCGGGCGAAGCGCAGCATGCCGCTGGTGGAGGCGCGCGCCCAGACGCTGGAGCGGGCGATCACCGGCTGATGCGGCGAGCGCGGGCGGCGGGCGCTGTCGCGGATCATCCCCAGATGGCGCATCACGCCGAGGATGCCGCGCACGCCGGCGCGGATCGAGAGCTCGTCGAAGCGCAGCGCCTCGCCGGCCTCGTAGAGCAGCACCGGCACGTCCAGGGCGGCGGCGGCCGAGCGCAGGGAGCCGTCGCGCAGATCGGCATCGAGGATCACCGGCGCGTCGAAGGCGCGGGCCAGGTCCGGCACGCCGATCTCGTCGACGCGGGCGCGGATCTGCGGCAGGTTCTCGCGGTGGGCCGCGCCGGTGTGCAGGTCGATGCCGAGGTCGCTGTCGGCGACGATCTCGGTCATCAGCGTGGCGGCGAGTCGCCCGGCCAGTGAGCCGCCCTCGGAGCCGGGGAAGCTGCGGTTGAGGTCGCGGCGATCGGGCAGGTAGCGCGAGTGGCGCACGAAGCCGTAGACGTTGACCACCGGCACCGCGAGCAGGGTGCCGCGCAGGTTGCGCAGGCTGCCGCTGGCCAGCAGGCGCCGGATGATGGCGATGCCGTTGATCTCGTCACCGTGCACGGCGGCGGTGACGAACAGCCGTGGCCCGGGGCGGCGACCGTGCAGCACGTGCACCGGCAGCACCACCGGGTTCTGGGTGAAGAGGATCGGCAGCGGCAGGTCGAGGCGCTGGCGCTCGCCGGCGCGCACCAGATGGCCGCCGATACGGATGCCGCTCTGGCTCGGGCTAACCCTTGCCACGGGTGCGGGTCTTGCCGGCGCCGGCGTCTTTTTCAATGAAGGCGATCATCTGCCCGGCGATGTCCTTGCCGGTCGCGCTTTCGATGCCCTCGAGGCCGGGTGAGGAGTTGACCTCCATCACCACCGGCCCGTGGTTGGAGCGCAGGATGTCGACGCCGGCGACGTTCAACCCCATGATCTTGGCCGCCCGCACCGCCGTCGAGCGCTCCTCGGGGGTGATGCGGATCAGCTGCGCGGTACCGCCGCGATGGAGGTTGGAGCGGAACTCGCCCGGCTTGGCCTGCCGGCGCATCGAGGCGACCACCTTCTCGCCGATCACGAAGCAGCGGATGTCGGCGCCGTTGGCCTCGCGGATGTACTCCTGTACCAGGATGTTGACCTTGAGCCCGAGGAAGGCCTCGATCACGCTCTCGGCGGCCTGACGGGTCTCGGCCAGCACCACGCCGATGCCCTGGGTGCCCTCCAGCAGCTTGATCACTAGCGGCGCGCCGCCGACCATCTTGATCAGGTCTTCGATATCGTCCGGGGTGTGCGCGAAGCCGGTGATCGGCAGCCCGATGCCGCGGCGCGAGAGCAGCTGCAGCGAGCGGAGCTTATCGCGCGCGCGGGTGATCGCGACCGATTCGTTGAGCGGGTAGACGCCCATCATCTCGAACTGGCGCAGCACCGCGGTGCCGTAGAAGGTGACCGAGGCGCCGATGCGCGGGATCACCGCGTCGAAGCCGCTCAGGGTCTCGGCCTTGTAGTGGATCGAGGGCGCGTGCGAGGTGATGTTCATGTAGCAGCGCAGCACGTCGATCACGCGCGCCTCGTGTCCGCGCGCGCGGGCCGCCTCGGCCAGTCGGCGCGTCGAGTACAGCTTTGGATTGCGCGAGAGGATGGCAATCTTCATCTCGTCTCCGTGGGTGATCGGCCCGCCATCGATAGGGCCGGGCGCCGTCGCTTGGGGTCATCCATCGGCAGGTTGTCGACGGCGCTCTGTGCGAAAGGTCTCGACCAATAGTACCGCCACGCCGATGCTGATCGCACTGTCGGCGATGTTAAAGGACGGCCAGGGATTGAAGAGCGCCAGCGGGATGAAGGGCAGGTAGACCTGGATGAAGTCGACGACGTGGCCGAAGACGACGCGGTCGATCAGGTTGCCGATCGCACCGCCGATGATCAGGCTGAGACCAAGCGCGAGCAGCCGCTCGCCGCGCTCGAGCCGCAGCAGCCAGATCGCTAGTGCTAGGGTCACCAGCAGCGCAAAGCCGGCGAAGAGCCAGCGCTGCCAGCCGCCGGCATCGGCGAGCAGGCTGAATGCGGCGCCGCGATTGAACATGAGGGTCAGGTTGACATTGGGCATCAGCTCGACGACCTGATAGGGCGTCAGGGCGCCGAGCACGAGCCATTTGCTGGCCTGATCCAGGAGGATCACGATCAGAGAAAGCCAGAGCCAGTGTTTCATCGAATGTGTCGGGGTCCTTAACAACATCGGCCATAGCTGTGGCCGATCGCTGACAGAGACGCGGCTGAGGCCGCGCCCCTGTCAGGTGTGGGAGCAGGGCTGCTCGGGGGCGCTCAGTCCGCGAAGATCTCGTCGAAGAAGGCCTGCATCCGCTGCCAGGAGCGGGCATCGGCCTGCGGGTCGTGCTGGATGTTGTCGATGCCGTAGTCGCCGGCATCCGGGTTGGTGAAGCCGTGACGCGCGCCGCCGTAGATGTCCATCTCCCAGTTGGCGCCAGCGGCCTCGAGCTTGTCCTGGAAGTTGGTGACCACCTCGGGTGCGACGAAGCTGTCGGCCTGGCCGTGCAGGATCAGGATCTCGGGCTTGATCTTGCCGTAGCTCTCCTCGGGCGCCGCCGGCAGCGAGCCGTGGAAGCTGACGACGCCGTCGATGTCGGCGCCGCCGTAGGCCATCTGCATGACCGTGCCGCCGCCGAAGCAGTAGCCGATGGCCGCGATCTGGTCGGCATCGACCTCGTCGACGGCCTTCAGCTGCGCCAGTCCGGCATCGGCGCGCTGACGCCAGAGCTCGGGGTCGACGGTGACCTCCTGCATCCATTCGCGCGCCTGATCGGGCTGGTCAGTCACCTGATCGTTACCGTACATGTCGGCCGCGAAGGCGACGTAGCCGAGCTCGGCGAGCATGCGCGCGCGCTTCTTGGCGTAGTCGTTCAGCCCCCACCACTCGTGGATCACCAGGATGCCGGGGCGCTTGCCCTCGACGGCGTCGTCCCAGTAGAGGTGGCCGGTGAGCGGTACGCCTTCGTCCTCATAGCTGATGGCCTTGCTCTGGACCGCGGCCTGGGCGTTGCCAAGGGCAAGGCCGGCGATCAGGCAGGCCGCGAGCGCGGGCCGTTGCCAAAAGGGCTTGTGCTTCTCCATCCGTCTCTCCTCGTTTGATCGATGGGTGTCGTTGCGAGGCGAGACCATAGACGCAACGCCGGTGTGCGACAAGCGCCGGCCGAGGCACTTAGATCGGTTTTCATCGCACCGGAGCCGGGGTAGACTCCCAACAGGTCGCGATGGCGCCTTGGCCGCTCGCGCGGGTTGCCGACTCATCGGAGCCGCTCGCGCCGGTGACCATCGGTAACCATCGGTGCTGATCGCATCGTCCGCGGCCCAACCCGACCCTCAATCTGGCCCAGCATCTGATCCGGGACCGACTCCTCAGACCGAGCCTCGCCCGGTCCGCCCTTTTCTCCCTCCGCCCGAACGCCGTACCGCGATGAACGATACCCAGACCCTGTCCGGCTCCGAGCGCGATATCGCGCTCTTCGCCACGCTGCTCGGCGAGGTGCTGCGCGAGCATAGCCGCAAGCGCGTACTCGTGGTGGTGGAGCGCCTGCGCGAGGGCTTCCTGAAGCTGCGCGAGGCGGACGACCCGGAGCTGCGCGCGAAGCTCATGAAGCGCATCAACGGGCTCGACCCGCAGACCCTCTCCGAGGTGATCCGCGCCTATACCATCTACTTCAGCCTGGCGCACCTGGTGGAGGACGTGCACGCCTACCTGCACCGGCGCTCGCTGGTGAGTGCCGGCGGCCGGCTCTGGCGCGGCTCATTCGACCATACCCTGCGCCAGTTCCATGGCGACGGGGTTGATGCGGCGGGCCTGCAGCAGCTGTTGAACGAGCTCGCCTATCTGCCGGTGTTCACGGCGCATCCGACTGAGGCCAAGCGGCGCACCACGCTGGAGACGCATCGGCGCATCTTCCTGCTGACCCTGGACCTGCACCGGCACAAGCTCAACGACGAGGAGCAGCAGGATCGGCTCGGGCAGATCCTGAGCGAGATCCAGGTGCTGTGGAAGACCGACGAGGTGCGGGTGCACAAGCCGCAGGTGACCGATGAGGTGCGCCAGGGGCTGTATTTCTTCCGTGAGTCGCTGTTCGAGACGCTACCGCAGGTCTATCGCAATCTGGAGCGCGCGGTTCGACGCCTCTACGGCAGCGACAGCGGGGTGACGGTGCCGAGCTTCGTCGGCTTCGGCTCTTGGATCGGCGGTGACCGCGACGGTAACCCGTTCGTGAAGCCGGAGACCACCGAGCTGGCGGTGCGCATGCACTGCGAGCTGGTGCTCGAGGAGTATATCCGGCGGGTGCGCCGGCTCGCGCGCATCCTCAGTCACTCAAGCTCCTTGGTGCAGCCCTCGAGCCCGTTCCTGGACAGCCTCGATGACGATGAGGACTACTGGCTGCACACCATGTGTCAGACCCATCGTCGCTATTTCCACGAGCCCTACCGACGCAAGCTCTTCATCGTGCGGCATCGGCTCGAGACCACCCTGGCGCGGGTGCGGGCGCGGATCGAGGACGATCAGAGCCCGGAGATCCTACCCGAGGGCTACGCGCACGAGCGCGAGCTGCTCGATGATCTGTATCTGATCCGCGACTCGCTGATCAGCCACGGCGACGCCAACGCGGCCGATGGCGAGCTCAAGGACCTGATCCGGCTGGTCGAGAGCTTCGGCTTCCATCTGGTGCACCTGGATGTGCGCCAGGAGTCGACCCGCCACACCGAGGCGGTGATCGAGCTGTTCGCTCGCCAGCCGGGGGCGCCCCTCTATGACGCCTTCAGCGAGGCGCAGAAGCTGGTGGCGCTGGCCGAGGCGATCGCCCATCCGCACCCGTTCCATATCGACAAGGGCACCCTGACGCCGGAGACGCGTGAGACGCTCGAGGTGTTCGAGTCGATGGCGCGGATGCGGGCCGAGATCAGCGAGCAGGTGTTCGGCGCCTATGTGATCTCGATGACGCACCGCGCCAGCCATGTGATGGAGGTGATGCTGCTGGCACGCCTCGCCGGGCTTGCCGGGCAGACGCCCGATGGCTGGTTCTGCAACCTGCGCATCTCGCCGCTGTTCGAGACCATCGAGGACCTGGCCCATATCGACACGGTGATGTCGGCGCTGTTCGACAACCCGACCTATGCCGCGCTGCTCAAGGCCTCGGGCAACCTGCAGGAGGTGATGCTCGGCTACTCGGATTCCTGTAAGGACGGCGGCATCCTCGCCTCGGCCTGGAACCTCTATGAGGCGCAGGAGAAGATCATCGCGCTGGCAGAGGGGCGTGGCGTCAAGTGCCGGCTGTTCCATGGTCGCGGTGGCACCATCGGCCGTGGTGGTGGCCCGACCCACGAGGCGATCCTCTCCCAGCCCGAGGACACGGTGCACGGCCAGATCAAGTTCACCGAGCAGGGTGAGGTGCTCTCCTATCGCTATGCCAACCCCGAGACCGCGCTCTACGAGCTGACCATGGGCATCAGCGGCCTCATGAAGGCGAGCCGCTGCGTGATCGAGCCGCCGATCAAGCCGCGCAAGGACTTCCTCGGCATCATGGAGGAGCTGGCGCGGCTTGGTGAGCAGCACTACCGTCAGCTGATCTGCGAGACGCCGGGGCTGCTGGACTATTTCTATGAGGCGACGCCGGTCGACGCGATCGCGCTGCTGAACATCGGCTCGCGACCCTCGCACCGGAAGAAGGCGGATCGCTCGCTGGGCTCGATTCGGGCCATCCCCTGGGTCTTCGGCTGGGCGCAAGCGCGGCATACGCTGCCGGCCTGGCTTGGCATCGGCAGCGCGATCGAGCAGTGGCGCGGGAGTGATCTCGAGCGCTTGGCCAAGCTGCAGCGCATGTATCAGGAGTGGCCCTTCTTCCGCGCCATCTTGAGCAATACCCAGATGTCGCTGTTCAAGGCCGAGATGCAGATCGCCCATGAGTACGCAAACCTCGTCTCGGATCAGGTGCGCGCCGAGGCCATCTACCAGGCCATCGCCGAGGAGTATCAGCGCACCCTGACCCAGGTCCTTAACGTCGCCGGGCTGCACGCGGTGATGGAGGAGACGCCGGAGCTGCAGTTGTCGCTGGCGCGGCGCAATAGCTATCTCGACCCGTTGAATCATATCCAGATCACCCTCCTCGAGCGCTATCGCCACGAGACCGACGAGGAGGCGCGCAAGGAGTGGCTGGACCCGCTGCTGCGCTCGATCAACGCGATCGCGGCCGGGATGCGCAACACGGGCTGAGCCATGGCCGCGGGGTCTGCGCGCGCGGGTGCCAAGTCTCTCGGGCCTGCCGCCGGCAGGGCGCAACCGTCCACGGGTGCCGAGCGGCGTGAGCGGCTGCGCGACCAGAGCGGCACCGCCTGCCCTCGGATTGGCAATGCTGGTAGTATCTCGGGGCTGTGCTCAGCGCCCTAAGCGCCGTTGCTGAATGAGATTATGAGCCGTCAAGGAGCCAAGCGATGTCTGAGGTGCTTTACAAGGCGAACCCGTCCATCTGGCGCTCGCATCCCTTCGGTGCCCTGATCGCTTGGGTCCTGGTCTTGCTCGGGGGCTGGATCGCGATCACCGGTACCATTCCGTTCCTGCCCGAGTCGATGCGCCCATTGCCGCTGCCCGACGGGATCGAGCCGCGCTGGCTCGGTTACGGCCTGCTTGCGGTGGGGCTCTTCCAGTTGTTGCGCTGGTGGCTGGCGACCCTGATGGATCAGCTCGAGATCACTGCCACCGAGCTGATCTGGACCCATGGTCTGCTGAGCAAGGAGTACACCGAGATCAACATGGCCTCGGTGCGCACCGTGCGCATTGGGCAGTCGTTGTTCCAGCGCATCGTCGGCGCCGGTGATCTGCAGATCTTCACCGCCGGTGACGACCCCGAGCTGACCATCCGCGGGCTGCCCCGACCGCAGGAGATCCGCCAGCACATCAAGCGCCAGAGCCCGGGCGATGAGTGAGTGTCACGCAATGCTGGGCCCTGGGATGCGGTCTCCGCTGAGGTCTTTCGAGTACCGAGCGCGCTCGGTTTCGAGCAGCAGGACCGGCGTGCGGCGACGGTTGCTGCTGGCGCTGGGCGGGGCAATCGGGCCGCTCGTGGCGCTGGCGTTGGTGATCGGGCCGCTGCTGGCGCCGGCGACGGCCCTGGCGGGCACTGGTGCGATGGAACGGATCAAGGCGGCTGGGACCATCCGCGTGACCTATCCGCCCAATGCCTATCCGATCGCCTTCAAGGATGCCGAGGGGGTGCCACGCGGCTACGCGATCGATCTGTGCCGGGCGGCGATCAAGGCCGTGCAGCGGGCGGCCGGGCTCGACGCCATCCAGATCGAGTGGATCGAGGGCAATACCCCGCGGCGGATTGCGGCGGTCGCGGGGAACGAGGCAGACATCGACTGTGGCACCACGACCCTGACCCTGGCCCGTCAGCGTGAGGTCGATTTCTCCAACATCGTCTTCGTCGAATCGGGCGGCGTCCTGGTCAAGACCGATCGCGGGCTGCGGACGCTCGAGGACCTGGCCGGACGCAAGGTCGGGGTGGTACCGGAGACGACGACCGAGCGTCGCCTGCGCCCGGCGCTCGAGGAGCTGGGGATCGAGGTTGAGCTGGTGCCGATCGATAATGCCAAGGATGGACGTGAGCGCCTCATCGCCGATGAGCTCGACGCGCTCGCGGGCGATCGACTGGTCATGGTCGGGCAGGTGGTCGACGCTGGTCACGCCGAGCGGTTTTCGATCCTCGATACCGATTTCTCTGTTGAGCCCTATGCCTTCGCGCTGCCCCGCAACGAGGCCGACTTCCGCCTGGAGGTCAATCGCGGGCTTGCCGAGGTCTATCGCAGCGGCGAGATCAATCGCATCTTCGAGCGCTGGTTTGGCGACGAGTCGCGGCCGACAGAGCTGCTCGAGACCCTCTATTTCATCTACGGCTTGGCCGATTGAATCAGTCCGAGCAAGGCACCGCGCTAGCGAGGTTGCTGCATAGACAGGCACTTGGGGACGTCGAGCTTAGCCCCTAAGCCTCATGAAGCGCATCCTTGAGCTGTGATACCAAGGATGGCAAGGCCAGCTGGACCGTGTCCCAAAGGATCTGCCGATTGATGTCGAAATAGGCATGAGCCAGCCGATTGCGCATGCCGACGATCTGCTGCCAGGGAATCTCGGGTGCCTCGGCTCGGCCCGCTGCGCTGACTTGGGCAGCGGCCTCGCCGACGATCTCGACTGCACGTGTCAGGGCAAGGCAGAGCATGGGGTCGTCTTCAAGATCGTCGCGCCGGCGGTTCTCGACGAAGCTCAGCGCTTGCTGCGCCGCTTCGATCATGTGCTTGATCCGCCAGCGGTCAGCGGGCGACATACTGGACCTCGGCGGTCTCCAGAACCTCGCTGCGGAAGAACCGGCTAAGGTCTTCGGGCGTGCGCAGATCAACCCGTCGTCCGCCGGTCGCCGTTGACAGTTCAGACTCGATCTGGGCCAGGTCCAAGAGCGTTGGGTGGGCATCGTCTTCGAACTCGACGAGCAGATCGACATCACTGTCAAGTCTCGCAGTACCCCTAAGGCGTGAGCCGAAGAGGGATAGGCGACGAATCCCGTGTGCCTTGCACACACGGGCGAGTATCTCTCGGTCGATCTCAAAGGCCGCGCTCATGTCGGCTCGCGTGCTCCCCATGACCTTGGTCCAGCATTCTGCACGGGTCTGCTGCTGCGTCAACGTCGAGGCTCCGCCGATTCGCCGACGGCGACGAGATCATCACGGCCGGGCGGCTGATCCTGAAACTGCAGCGCGGCGAGCCGGGCGTAGAGGCCGTCCTCGGCGAGCAGCGCCTCGTGGCGGCCGCTGGCGACCAGACGACCGCGCTCGAGCACCAGGATGCGATCGGCGTTGCGCACCGTGGCCAAACGGTGGGCGATGACGATGCTGGTGCGCCCGCGCATCAGATGCTCGAGGGCGTCCTGCACCAGGCGCTCGCTCTCGGCATCGAGGGCGCTGGTGGCCTCATCGAGCAGCAGCACGGCCGGATCGCGCAGGATGGCGCGGGCGATGGCGATGCGCTGGCGCTCGCCGCCAGAGAGGCGCACACCGCGCTCGCCGAGGAAGGTGCGATAGCCGTCGGGTAGACGCTGGATGAATTCGTGGGCATGGGCAGCGCGCGCGGCGGCCTCGACCGCGGCCTCGTCGGCGTCCAGTCCATAGCGGATGTTCTCGAGCGCATCGGCACCGAAGATCACCGGGTCCTGCGGCACGATGACGAACCGGCGTCGGAAATCGGCCGGCGCGAGCCCGCGCAGGTCTTGGCCGTCGAGCCGCAGCACCCCTTGATCCGGATCATAGAAGCGCAGCAGCAGCTGGAAGAGGGTCGACTTGCCGGCACCGGACGGGCCGACCAATGCAACCTGCTCGCCCGGCGCGATCTCGAGATCGATCTCGGAGAGTGCCGGCTGCTCCGGGCGCGACGGATAGGTGAAGCTCAGCCGCTCGACGCTGACCCGACCCTGCACCGGCTCCTGCAGTGGGCGCGGAGCGGCGGGCGGGGTGATCGCGGGCTCGGTCTCAAGCAGCTCCATCAGGCGTTCGGCGGCTCCGGCACCGCGCAACAGCTGACCGGCGATGTCCGAAAGCCCACCAACGTTGCCGGCGACCAGGATGGCGTAGAACAGGAATGCCGAGAGCTCGCCCCCGGTGAGTCGGCCGGCGAGCACCTCGCGACCGCCGAACCAGAGCACCAGACCGATGGCGCCGAAGGTGACCAGGGTGACGATGGTGCTGAGCAGGGCGCTGTTCAGGGTGCGGCGCATTGCCGTTGTGAAGGCCTCCTCGACGCGCTCACCGTAGCGCTGCCGATCGATCGGCTCATGACAGAAGGCCTGCACCGTGCGAATCCCGTGCAGGGTCTCGTCGACATAGGCGCCAACGTCGCCGACGCGGTCTTGGCTCAGCCGCGAGAGCTTGCGCACCCGGTGGCCGAGCAGCCAGGCGGGCAGTAAGACCAGCGGGACGCCGAGGACGACCAAACGCGTCAGCTCAGGGCTCGTGATCGCGAGCATCACCACGCTGCCGAGGGCCAGCAGCGCGCTGCGCAGCCCCATCGCCAGGGTCGAGCCGACGACCACCTGCAAGAGCGCGGTATCGCTGGTCAGTCGTGAGATGACCTCGCCGGTGCGGGTGGTCTCGAAGAAGCCGACGTTGAGCGCCAGGGCGCGGTCGAACACCGCGCGGCGAACGTCGGCGATCACGCGCTCGCCGAGCCAGTTCAAGAGCCAGCTGCGCAGGCCAACGGCAACGCTCAGCAACAGCACGACGAATAAGAACAGCAGCAGGGCTCGATTCAGCGCCGCCGGTGAGCCGCTCGCTAGGCCGCTGTCGACCACGTTGCGGATCACCTGGCCGAAGGCGAGCAGCGCCCCGGCCGCGAACAGCAGCGACGCGATTGCCAGGATCAGCCGCCCGAGGTAGGGGCGGGTGAAGCCGAGCAGACGCAGCAGTGGGCGCAGGCGGCGGCTGCGCGGCCGATCAAGCGGATCGGCGGACGTCGGGGAAGATCGCATCAGTTGCTGGGCCCCGGCTTGGGCGATGAACCGCGTCTCGGGCGATCAACGCGGCGCGGAAGCGCACGGCCGCGCGCCTCCGGCGATGGTGTGCCCCGGACGCGGCGGGAGGAGATGTGAAGACGCTGTCGCGCTTAGCGACGGAGCAGATCGTAGAGCTGGTCCTTCAGATGCAGGCGCTCTTTCTTTAGGTCTTCGATGGTCTCGTCGGCAACCGGGGTGCCGAGCTCTTCGAGCTTCCGAACCTTGGCATCGAGCGCATCGTAGGCGTCCATGAGCTCGGCGAAGGTGGCATTGTTCGCGCGCATCTCATCGATCTTGCCCTCGAGATCCGGGAACTCGTGGACCAGGTCGTGTATTTCTCCAAGCATCGGCTTGCGATCCTCCGCAACGGCGCCGCCAGGGCGGCGCTGGGTCGTCTTGAACAGGTGTCAGGCCGGGTGATGACGTCTGCCGACGCGATCGCCCTCGCTGAGATTGTAAACCAGCCGTCATCGACTGCCCTCGCTCGGGGTCGAAAAAGCTGATCTGCGTTAGCAAAAGGTGTGAATCTCGATTGCGCTGCTGAGAGCACGGCGCCGCGTGCGAGCGCTCTCGCGCAGGCCTCAGTTGCCGGCGGCGTTCATCGCCTCAATCACCGCCTCGGTGATGTCGCCGTTGTCGTCGAGGTAGACCACCCCGGATTGATTCGCCTCGAAGACGGCGCCGAGCTTGCGCTTCTTGGCGACGCTGATTACCGCATCCCGCGCCGGCTGCAGGATCTTTTGCCCCTCCTGTTGCTGTGCTTGGATCAGCTCGCGCTGGATCTTGGCGAAGTCCTCTTCGAACTTGGCGATCCGGCCCTGGATCTCCTCCTGCTGTTTCTCCACCTGCGACTCGCTCATCAGCGGGCGGTCGCGCTCAAGGGCCTGCTGCAGTTGCCGGATCGCCGCCTCCTCCTCGGCGAAGGCCTGCTGGTCATCGCCGAAGCGTTCCTGCAGGTTGGCCTGGGCGGTCTTGCCGAGGTTGCTCTCCTCGAGCACGCGCTGCATATCGACGTAGCCGATCTCGGTGGCGACGACGGGTAGGCTGAAGGTGGCAGCGGCGGAGGCGACTACCGCGGCGATGAGAAGACGGTTGAGCATGGTTAGAGACTCCTGGGTCAGTGAGCGGGCGGCCCTGATGGCCGCCTCTGAGACTGCGCGCGATTGTATACCGGTCGCGCTCGCCTGTTCAGGAGGCGCTCACGCCCTCGCGTCTACGGCACGCGACGTCCGCTGCACGCAACGCCTGCTGCAAGCGCCGCCTGCTGCAAGCGGCGAAGGCCGTGATTGGTCAAGAATCGGGTCAAGCGCCCAGTTACGTGCCCGGTAAAGCGCCCGGTTAAGCGCCGGGTTAAGCGCCGGGTAAAGCGTCGGGTAAAGCGTCGGGTAAAGCGTCGGATTTTTCGAGGAGGCGCTCGATCAGCGCCCATTTCGGGTGCGGCAGGTCGCTTGCCGGCGAACAGGCGCGTTCTGCGGTGCCGGCGTTACAATGCGTCAACTAGCATGAGGGTGGAAGGCATGGCAGGCTCCCTGCAAGATCAACTGGTCAAGGCCGGGCTCGCGACCGAGCAGCAGCGTCGCCAGACCACGTCGAAGAAGCGTAAGCAGAAGCGGGCGGGCGCGCCGGCGGCGGATGCGGCAGAGCGCGAGCAGGCCGCGCGCGCCGCCGCCGAGAAGCGCAAGCGCGATCAGGAGCTCAACCGCAAGCGCGATGAGGAGGCCAAGCGCAAGGCCGAGCAGATCGCACTCTGGCAGATGGTACGCGACCATCGCGTGACGCGCTCAGGAGGCGATACGGCCTATAATTTCACCGACGGCAAGGCGCTAAAACGGCTCTATCTCAGCGCTGCACAGCACCGTGATCTGGTCGCTGGCGCCTTGGCAATTGTTCGCCACGACGATTTCTACGAGCTGGTGCCCGGGGCCATCGCCGAGCAGCTCGCGGCAGCTGATCCGGCGCTGGTGCTGGTCCATAACCAACCCGAGGGCGACGGCGACGATGACGAGTACGCCGATTTCAAGGTGCCGGATGATCTCATGTGGTAAGCCGATCGACGCGGGAGCGGAACGCTGATGGCGGAATCCACTGAGAAGCGCTTGGCGCTGCTGATCGATGCCGACAATGCGCAGGCCTCGGTCATCGATGGCCTGCTCGAGGAGGTCGCGAACTACGGCACCGCCCAGGTCAAGCGCATCTACGGCGACTGGACCCGGCCGAACCTCGGCGGCTGGAAGGATGTGCTGCTGCGCCACAGTATCCAGCCTCGCCAGCAGTTCGCGTACACCAAGGGCAAGAACGCGACCGATGCGGCCATGGTGATCGATGCCATGGACCTGCTGCACAGCGGCGGCTTCGATGGCTTCTGCCTGGTCTCGAGTGATAGCGATTTCACGCCGCTGGCGGCGCGCATTCGCGAGTCGGGTCTGCGCGTCTACGGCTTTGGCGAGCAGAAGACGCCCGAGGCCTTCGTTGCCGCCTGCGACAAGTTCATCTTCACCGAGCTGCTCAAGGGCGAGGATGCGACCGCGAAGACCCCGAAGCGGCTCGGCACCAAGGAGCTGCGCGCTGACGCGCGGCTGGTGACCCTGATGCGCCGCGCGGTCGAGGACACGGCCGATGATGATGGCTGGGCCGAGCTCTCGAGCGTTGGCAACACCATCAACAAGCGCGCGCCGCAGTTCGACCAGCGCAGCTACGGCTATGCGAAGCTCAGCGAGCTGATCAAGGCGACCAAGCTGTTCGAGGTCCAAGCCCGGCTGATCGGTGATGGGCCGAGCAAGCACTACTACATTCGCGATGTGCGCGCCGGCGACGGTGACTGAGTCGGGTCCTGCTCTGAACAGGGCACCGAACCGGGCCCCGAACCGGGCCGCGAACCGGGCTCGCATGCGCCTCGTCGATACGCACTGCCATCTGGATGTCGCCGACTTTGATGGCGATCGCCCGGCGGTGCTTAGCGCAGCGCGCGCGGCGGGGGTCGAGGCGATCGTGGTGCCCGGGATCGATGCCG
>CAZTYV010000013.1:30844-33657 GCA_964617675.1 uncultured Halochromatium sp.
AGCGCAGCGCGCGCGGCGGGGGTCGAGGCGATCGTGGTGCCCGGGATCGATGCCGCCGGCTGGGATCGACTGCTCGCGCTCTGCGCCAGCGATGATGGCCTGTACCCGGCACTTGGGCTCCATCCGGTCTACCTGCAGCGGCATCGGGACGCCGACCTGGCGGCCCTCGAACGGCGTGTTGATCTTGAGAGACCGGTCGCGATCGGCGAGATTGGGCTCGATTTCCATCTGCCGGATGCCGACCCAGAGCCCCAGCTCGCCCTTTGCCGAGCCCAGCTCCGCATCGCGCAAGCGGCCGGCCTGCCGGTGTTGCTGCACGTGCGCAAGGCGCATGATGCGATGCTCGGGCTGTTGCGTGAGACGCCCGTCGTCGGCGGGATCGCGCATGCGTTCAACGGCAGCCTCCAGCAGGCGCAGCATTACCTCGATCTCGGCTTCTGCCTGGGGTTCGGCGGCATGCTGACCTTCGAGCGCTCCACCCGGCTGCGGCGTCTGGCGGCCGAGCTGCCGTTGGAGGCGATCGTGCTCGAGACCGATGCGCCGGATCTCACCGTGGCGTCTCACCAGTATGAGCGCAACAGCCCGGCCTATCTGCCCGAGGTGCTGCAGGCACTGGCCGCGGCGCGAGACGCCGACCCGGCCAAGGTCGCCGCGCAGACCACCGCCAATGCCCTGCGACTCCTGGCGCTCGATCAGCAGCGCGCCTCGAGCGCTGGTCGCCTGGCGAGCCGGACCTGAGCCGCTCCCGAGCCGAGACCGACCTTGATGACGAACGCGGTGATGCCATCCAACGGTCTGCGCGAGCGCACGCGCATCCTGGTCGGCGACGCCGGTCTCGAGCGCCTGCGCGAGGCGCGCGTCTTCGTTGCCGGACTCGGTGGTGTTGGCGCCTACACGGCCGAGGCGTTGGCGCGCGCAGGTGTCGGCGAGCTGTGTCTGGCTGATGGCGATCGTGTGGCCGCATCCAACCTCAATCGGCAGCTCTGTGCGCTGCACAGCACGCAGGATCAGCTCAAGGTCGATGTGCTGCGCGAGCGCATTGGCGATATCAATCCGGACTGCCGGCTGCGGTTGATCCCGCGCTTTCTCGAGGCCGAGGAGCTGCCGGCCCTGGTGGCCGAGGTCGATGTCGATCAGATCGTCGATGCGATCGACAGCCTCAGTAGCAAGATCGCGCTGCTGGCGGCGGCCTTGGACGCCGGGATTCCGATTGCCAGCAGCATGGGCGCCGGCGGCAGGCTCGACCCGACGCGGCTTCGGGTCGGTGATCTGATGGACAGTAGCGGCTGCCCGCTGGCGCGCAAGGTGCGCCAGCAGCTGCGCCGACGCGGCTACGACCGCGGGGTTGCCGCGGTCTGGTCCGATGAGCCGCCGCGGCCGCCCTTGCCGCCGGAGCCGACCAGTCGGGGCCGTCCACGCGCGGTGAACGGCACCATCAGCTATCTTCCCGGACTCTTCGGTCTCACCCTCGCCGGTCTGGTCGTGCAGCGGCTGCTGAGGCCGGCCTGAGGTGGTCGGCCTCAGCCCAGCCTTCAGCGATCTTCCCGAGCTCGGACCGCGAGCGCCGCTTAACCCCTCCCCTAGCTGACCTTGATCTCGATCGCCTCGCCGGTCTCCGGGTCCGAGAGGTGCACCGCGCAGGCGATGCAGGGGTCGAACGAGTGGATGGTGCGCAGGATCTCGATCGGCTGCTGCGGGTCGTGGAGCTGGGTGTTGTCGGCCAGTGCCGCCTCGTAGGCACCGGGCACCCCGGACGGGTCGCGCGGGCCGGCGTTCCAGGTCGAGGGCACCACGGCCTGATAGTTGGCGATCTTCTCGTTCTCGATCACGATCCAGTGGCCGAGGGCACCGCGCGGCGCCTCCATGTAGCCGGCGCCCTGGGCCTGCTTCGGCCAGCTCTTGGGGTCCCAGAGGCTGTCGTTGAAGGTCTTGGTGTCACCAGCGCGGATGTTGGCGATCAAGGCGTCGTACCAGCGCTGCATCGCATCGGCGACGATCTTCGACTCCAGCGTGCGCGCAGCGGTGCGCCCGAGGGTCGAGAACAGCCCCTCAACCGGCAGATCGAGCGTGGTCAATGAGTAGTCGACCAGCTCCTTGGCCTGGGCGTGCGCCGGTGCGCTGCTGTCGGCATAGAGCACGAGCATCCGCGCCAAGGGGCCGACCTCGACCGAATGGCTGTTCCAGCGTGGCGACTTGAGCCAGGAATAGCCGTCGTCGATGTTGAGCTGCTTGTACGGCGGCTTGGGGCCCCCGCGCTTGTCGTAGTCGAGCTTGGTCTCGCCCTGATAGGGATGCAGGCCGGCCTGTTTGCCGTCCTTGTAGTCGTACCAGGCGTGGGCGACGAACTCTTGGATCTCGTCCTCGGCGTGGAGGTCGACCGGATGGATGGTGCTCAGATCGCGGTTGAGGATGGCGCCGCGCGGGAACAGCAGGTCTGAGAGATCGGTCGTATCGGCGCTCGACCCGCTGTAGGGCAGGTCACCGTAGCAGAGGAAGTTGCCGAGGCCCTCGCCCTTCTGCGCCCAGTCCTTGTAGAAGCCGGCGATGGCCAAGGTGTCCGGGATATAGACCTGCTCAACGAAGGCCTGCATCGACTTGATGATGTCCTGCACCTGGGCCAGCTTCTTGGCGTTGATGGCCGAGTCTGAGTTCAGGTCGATCGGCGAGCCGACGCCACCGACGATGAAGTTCGGATGCGGATTCTTGCCGCCGAAGATCGCGTGCAGCCGGGCCGCGTCACGCTGCCAGGCCAGCGCCTCCAGATAGTGCGCCACGGCCATCAGATTGGCCTCGGGCGGCAGCTTGTAGGCCGG
>CAZTYV010000014.1:0-19162 GCA_964617675.1 uncultured Halochromatium sp.
GCCTTGGCGTGCAGTGTATCGAACACCGTCTCGACCAGCAGGATGTCGGCCCCACCCTCGATCAGCCCGCGCGTGGATTCGGCATAGGCGCTGACCAGGGTGTCGAAATTGATGTTGCGGAAGCCAGGATCATTGACATCAGGCGAGATCGACGCGGTGCGGTTGGTCGGCCCGAGCACGCCGGCGACGAACCGCGGCTTCTCTGGCGTGCTATAGCCATCGGCGGTCTTGCGCGCCAGCTTGGCCGCTTCAACGTTGATCTCGCGCGCCAGCTCCTCCATGCCGTAATCGGCCATGGCGATGCGGGTGGCGTTGAAGGTGTTGGTCTCGATGATGTCGGCGCCGACCGCCAGGTACTCGCCGTGGATGTCGGCGATCAGGTCTGGCCGGGTCAGCACCAGCAGATCATTGTTGCCCTTGAGATCGCTCGGCCAGTCCTTGAAGCGCTCGCCACGGTAATCGCCCTCCTCCAGCTTGCGGCGCTGGATCATGGTGCCCATGGCACCGTCGAGGATGAGGATGGTCTGTTCGAGGCGTTGCTTCAGGAGGTTGGTTCGATCAGTCATAACCACTTGCTTTGTCCGCGTTCTGTCAGAGAAGGCACGTGACCCTAGAGGCCAGCAACCAAGATTGAGGCCCGCCGCTGCCGACAAGGCGCCCGCAAGGCGGCCAACGAGGTCGCCAGCACCGGCACTGCGTGCCCGAATCCTCGGACGCGCGGGGGCAGCAGCGGTGCGCGCTACTCGTCCTCAGCGTCCTTGGTCGATGCAGATGGCAGCGCCTGTTTCAGACGCGCCTTGCGCATGTAGCGCTCGTGCTGAGAGTGGCCATCCCAGACCACCGGCTTCGCAAGCCATCGTTGGATGAAGGCCCACGAGGCTTGATAACCATCGTGGGGGAGCGTGCACGCCGAGCAGTCCTTGCGGGTCACGCCGTTGGCGTCCGTGAAGACCTCGTAGGGGCCCGGACACTCGTATGCGATCAGAGGACAATAACAAAAAAGGCAGTTGAATTCCCGTCTGACCCCGGAATGACAAGGGAGAAACGGACAGCTTTCGTTGGTAAAGCCTTTGAACCCTTGATCATTTGTCGAATCTTTTGGCTCCATGGCCAACCCGGCTCCCGTTGCGATGGCCGACCGCAAGCGCGCGGCGACCTCTTGGCGTGAGATCATGGGGATCGAGCCGCCAACGCCAAGACCAACAGCAAGGCTCGGATGGGCTCGCGAGCCAGACCTCACTGCCGCAATGGCCTGAACGTGCTAACGTCAGTCCTGTTCGAAGCACCGATTGGAGATACCGCATGTCCAACCTAGGGTTTCGCGCCGCCCCAACCCGACGAGCCTCGATCGTGCTCGCGTCGACGCTCGGTTGCGTCCTCGCCGGTCTCGCCCAGGCCGAGGCGATCACGGCCACGGCCCTGTTCAAGGCCTATGAGGAGAATGAGATCGTCGCCGAGGACAGCTACAACGGCCGCCGCCTGAGCATTAGCGGGCGCATCAGCGGCTTCAAAAAGGCAGCGCTTGGGGCACCCATCGTCCTGCTGGAGACCGGCTCGCCCGGCAAGCTGGTGAGCTGCCACTTCCCGAAAAAGGCGCAGGCGCAGGTCGATCGATTCGCGGTCGGCGATCAGGTGACGTTCAGCTGCACGATCAAGTATCGGATGGGCGAGATGATCCATGCCTCGGCCTGCAGCCTGGGCTGAGCAAGATGCCTGAGCTGAGCAACACCGAGCTCGCCGAGCAGCTGGAAGCCGCGCTGCAGCGCGCGGATGCAGCAGCGCTCACGGTGATCTTCGAGCGTCTTGCGCTGCTGGATGGCTATCGGATCGCGAAGCGTGCCCGCAAGGTGCTCGAGGCGCTGACACCCGAGGTACTAGAAACCCTCGGTGCCGACCCGATCGAGCGAGCCCACCAGGTCACGATGAGCCTGTTTCGCGCCAGCGTGCTGAGCTACTTCGAGGACAAACCGGCCTTGGTCGACCCCTCGATCAAAGGGGACATCACGGCCTGGATCGACGCCAATGCTGACGCCATCGCGAGCGCGAATCTGCAGTTGATGGAGGACGCCATCGCTGACTCTGGATCTGGTTCTGGTTCTGGTTCCAGTGCCGACCCCGATTTCGGCTCCGGCTCCGGCTCCGGCTCCGGTTCCGGCGCGGACCCGGGGTTAGAGCCAGCGACCCCGGGTGACTCCCGCCAGGGCCAGCAGGCTCCCGAACAGCAACTCGCGAGCTTTCGCCAGCTCATCGAGCGCGCCGCGTGCGTGCACCATCAGCGCCGTATCTTGCGCGACATCTGGGCCGGCGTCGAGACGGCGATCGCCGAGCTGCTGTCGGCCGACTTCGGCTAACCGAGGTCCCTCAGACCACTCACCCGCTGCACCTGACGCTCGAGGGCAAGCTCAAGTGCCTCGAGATCAGCGTAGACCAGGGTGAAGCGCCGCTTGGCCCGCGTGATCGCGGTATAGAGCAGCTCTCGCGTCAGAACCGGGCTTGCTTGATTCGGCAGCACCAGTGCGGTGTGCAGGAACTCGGAGCCCTGGGATTTGTGGACGGTCATCGCGAACACCGTTTCCACCGCCTGCAAACGGCTCGGTAACACCCAGCGCACGCCACCATCGGCTCGCGGAAAGGCCACTCGCAGCATCCAGCGCACCGCCGTTGGCGTCGGCGCCGAGACCGCGCCCGAACCCGAGCCCGAACCCGAGCCCGAAGCCTCCCCAGGGTCGAGCTCGACCTGGCCCTTGGCGAGCACCGGGACGGCCAAGGTCACCCCAATGTCGCCGTTCATCAGGTTCAGGCTGTAGTCGTTGCGGGTCATCAACACGGGACGGCCGGGGAACCAGTGCCGATCCAACGCACCAACGAGACCCTCGCCGAGGTCGAGCTCGCCGCAGGCGCGCAAGCTGGCGATGATGCGCCGATTCAGCCCTTCCACCCCCCAGTCACCCTGCCGCAGGGGCGTCAGGAGCTGGAAGCGTTTCTGCGCTGCCAGCATCCGTTTCGCCCAGGCGTCGAGCTCAGCCTGGTCGGCCCGCTCGCTCGGCGCCTGCGTGCGCATCAGCCTCAGATAACCGCTGCTCCCTCCGTAACCGGCGCGGACCAGGGCTTCGAGCTCGGACGCCTCAGGGTCCGCAACCGCAATCGCGTCGATGGCCCCGAGATCACCGTGCGCAGGCCGCCGCTCCTGCTCAAAGAGCTGCTGCAGGTCCTTCAGACGGCGCCGCTGCTCGGCACCATCGGCCTGGGGCGGGCGATTGACGAGCGCCGCCAGCGCGCCGATGCCGCCCCGCTCGCTGAAGCGGTAGCTCTTGCGCAGCATCGCAATCGCCTGATCCAGGGGCCGGCCATCTGGGTCGGCATAGGCCGTGGGCACCCGCTCGCCCGAGGCCCGCTCGAGCCAGTCGAGGGTCGCCGGTAGATAGTGCCCGGCAGCCGCCCGCTGGCAGAGGTCGCCGAGCACGGCGCCGGCCTCCACCGAGCTGAGCTGATCCTTGTCGCCGATGAGGATCAAGCGCGCATCGGGGCGCATCGCCTCGAGCAGGCTCGCCATCAGCTCAACATCGACCATCGAGGCCTCATCCACCACCACCACATCGGCGGGCAGCGGATTGGCGAGATCGTGGCGGAAATGGCGGCTGTCCGGGCGGGTGCCGAGGAGTCGATGCAGGGTCTTGACCTGGGT
The DNA here is from genome assembly GCA_964617675.1 of uncultured Halochromatium sp. Classification (GTDB taxonomy): domain Bacteria; phylum Pseudomonadota; class Gammaproteobacteria; order Chromatiales; family Chromatiaceae; genus Lamprobacter. Next base: position 3,686 of record CAZTYV010000014.1, read on the forward strand.
CGGGATGCGACCCTCGGTCAGGAGCTCAGCCGGCAGCCCGCAGACCTGCTCACTGATCGATTCGTTCAGGCGCGCGGCCGCCTTGCCGGTGGGCGCCGCGAGCGCGATCCGTAACGGCCGCTCGCCCGTGGCGCTCGCCAGCGCCTGGAGCACCGCGAGCAGCCGCACCACTGTGGTGGTCTTGCCGGTGCCCGGACCGCCGGTGATGATGAAGAACGCATGGCGCACGGCCAAGGCGCAGGCGATCCGTTGCCAATCAGGCTCAGGTTCCGGCTCAGGTTCCGGCTCCGATTCGGACTCCGGCGTCAGGTCCAAGCTGAGCTGAGGCCCGGTCTGGGAGCGCGCCCGCGCATCGGTCGTCGGCACAGACACCGAGGCCGATGGCTTAGCGGGAGCGCGGGCGAACAGCGCGTCGAGCTGCTCGCGCAACAGCGCCGGGTCAACCGTAAAACCGCGTGCAAGCCGCGCCTCGACCTCGATCCGGATACGCTGCTCGTACTGCCAGTAGCGGCGAAGATAGAGTAAGGGCCGCTCGTGAAGACCGGCCAGAACCAGCGGCGAGACCCGCTCATCGGCCATCGCTCGCTCGGCAACCAGCGGGCTGGCAGCAAGACGCGCGACCCAGTCGGCAAGGTCAAGCAACCGCAGCTCGGCGCTCAACGCCTGGCGTACCTCGGCACTGACCTCCTGGTCGTCCCGAAGTCGGCTGAGCAGGGTCTCGGGCTGCTCCAGCGCAGCGGCAAGGTCGAGGCAGACGTGGCCATGGCCATGGCGTTCGCTGGTCAGCGCGACGGCCAGCAGGACCGCCGGATCGCGCTCGCCACTCTGCTCGGCGAGAAAGCACGCCAGCGCCCGATCCAGGGCGCGAAGCGCGCCCGCCTCGACCCATTGATCCAGGGTCTTGAGCAATCGCTCTAGCCGCGCGCTCCGATCAGGCATCCGCGGCATGCCCCGCCATCGGCCCGAGATCCCCCATTGGCACACCAGCGAACAGCTGATCCAAGGCCTCGATCAACGCGCGCGAGGGCCGTTCGGTGAACAGCCCCTGGCTCGGGGCCTGGCTACCACGCAGGAAGACATAGATCGCGCCACCGAGATGTCGCTCGTAGTCATAGTCTGGCAGACGGGTCCGCAGCAGTCGGTGCAGGGCCAGCAGGTAGAGCAGATACTGCAGGTCATAGCGGTGCTCCAACACCGCGCGCGTCATGGCCTGCGCGGTATAGGCACTGTCGTCGGGACCGAGCCAGTTCGACTTCCAATCGAGCACGTAATAGCGCCCGTGATGCTCAAACACCAGGTCGATGAAGCCCTTAAGCAGGCCGTTGAGCTGGTTGGCTCGCAGCCGCGGGCGCGACCGCCCGGGCAGACAATGCGCCAGCACGAGACGATCGAGTAAGACCGTATCCACGGAGCGACTCTCGAGCCAGAACTCCATCTCGACCTGCAGCTGACAGGGCATCAGGTCCTGCAGGACGAGTGCCGGCGGTGAGGCGGCTGGCGGATGCCCGAGCCCCGGGAGTATCCAGGTCTGGGTGAGCATCGACGTCAGCCAGTCATCGAGCGGATCGATCCACTCGTGCAGCCCGCGCAGGGCGCAGCGGCGCGCGAGCATGTCGCGCCGCTCGGCCGCGCCTTGCACGGCCGCCGCAAAGCCTTGATAACGGGTGCCGTCCTGCTGTTGACAGGCCTGATGCGCTGCCCACTCGAAGAGCCCATGCAAGAAGGTGCCATAGCGGCTACCGCGGGGAAACGCATGCAGCGACGCGCGCATTGGCTGAACGGCGGGGATCGTCGCGGCCGGAGCCGAGGCTTGCGCCAGCACCGACTCCTCACGCGCGGTCTCCTGCGCGGCCGTTTCGACACTCCCGGCCTCCAGCGACCGGGAATCGTCGGCTAGCGCGGCGTTGTGTGGGCTGAGGCCCAGATCGAGCGCCGGGTTGAGTCCGGAACGGGTTGCCGGACTGACGCCAGCGCCCATGCCGGGACCGGATTGGGGACCGGATTGGGGACCAGATGGGGGCCCAATGTCGGGACGGCGGTCGAGCGCCACGTCAGCCGCCGAGACCGCACCTTCAGCGCCTTGCCGCAGCGCCGAATAGCTGCTGATCCACCAGGGCTCGAAACGCCCGTGGGTCGGCGTGCGTGCCGGCTCGAGCTCCACCGGGCTGGCAGGCGCAAGCCGCGCCTGGAGAAGGTCAGGCGCCGCGGTGATTGCAATCGACTCGCAGTCACCCTTGAGTCGCTCAAGCGCCTTCCAGACCGCCTGCGGCGTCTCGAACGACTCACCGCCGCTCAGGAGGTACCCGATCGCGGAGCGCTCCAGCCTCGGGCTCTTGGAGCCATTGCTGCTTAACGCGGCGATGCCAAGCCAAACCGCATGCCGGGCGCGCGTGAGGGCAACATACAGCAAGCGCATATCCTCGCTCAGGCGCTCGTCATCGGCGGCGCTCCAGGCGGCCTCGAATCGCTTCTTACCTGCCACCTCGAGATAGCGGCCCGGCGGCAACCGATACGGCACCTGATGGCTGCGCCCCGTCACCGCGCGCCAGCTGCAGATGAACGGCAACAGCACCAGCGGATACTCGAGGCCCTTCGACTTGTGGATCGTGATCACCTGAACCAGCTCGGCATCCGTCTCCAAGCGAACGATAAACTCATCGCTGGACTGACCGAGATGCTCACTGAGATGACGGATCAGGGCCTGCTCGCCATCGAGCGCGATCGCGGCCTCCTGCAGCCATTCCGCCAGATGCAGCAGATTGGTCAGGATACGCTCGCCCCCGGTGCGCGCGAGCAGCCGCGCCGGCAGATCGGCCTCGTGCATGAGCTGGCGTAGCATCGCGAGCACGCCGCGGCGCTGCCAGACCTGGCGATAGGCGCGAAAACGCTCAATCTCGGCCTCCCAGGCCAGCTCATCCTGCTGCAGCTCAGCCAGCTCCTCCAGCGGCAGCCCCAGGGTGTTGGTCGCGAGGGCGGCACGCACCAGGCCTTCATCGGTGGGTGCGGCGCAGGCGCGCAGCCAATGCAGCAGGTCGCCGGCCTCTTCGGTTGCGAACACCGATTCGCGGTCCGAGAGGTAGACGCTGTGGATGCCGCGCGCGCTCAGGGCGTCGCGCATCGCGGCCGCCTCATCCCCGGTGCGAACCAGGATCGCGATGTCCTTGGGCTGCAGCGGCTGGAGGTCGCCTTCTCTGGCGAAGCCGCTGCGCGCAGCGCGCGCCTGCTGCAGCCAGCGCAAGACCTCGGAGGCGGCCGCCTCGGCCATGCGCGAGCGGTACTCGCCCGATGTGATCGGCGCCTCATCACTCTCGAGTCGCCAGAAGGTCATCGCCGGCGCCGGCTGGCCATCGATGATCAAATGCTCATCGCGGCCCTTGGCATCGACGCTCAGATAGGGGATCGGGTCCTCGCCGTCGACCCGAAAGCGAAACGCCCCGCGGGCGTGCTGCTCGGCCTGGCTGAACACCCGGTTACAGGCCTCGACCAGGGCCTTGGTGGAACGATAATTGCGCCCGAGGCTGTAGTGGCGTCCGCGGCTGGCCCGCCGCGCGGCGAGGTAGGCATGGATGTCGGCGCCGCGGAAGCCGTAGATGGCCTGCTTCGGATCGCCGATCATCACCATTGCGGTGCGCTCGCCGGGCGTCGCCGCGGCCGACGCATCCGGGCCATAGATGGCCGAGAAGATTCGGTACTGGATCGGGTCGGTATCCTGGAACTCATCGATCAGCGCCACCGGAAACTGGCCACGGATGGTCGCGGCTAGGGCTCGCGCCTGCTCGCGCGCGGCGGCACTGCCGTCGTTCGGGCGAAGCGCGGCCTCGAGCTCACGCAGCAGATCGTCGAAGCCCATCTCGGCGCGCGCGCGCAGCCGCCGCGGCAATTCTCGCCCAACCCAGGCCGCGGCGTGGGCGAGCAGACAGGCCTCGAGCGGGGGCTCCGGCGGCTGCACCGGCGCCTGGGGCCCGTCGGACGGGTCGGATGCGTCCGATGCGGGCGGGCTCAGGGCCGCCTGCCAGGCCGCAATGGCCGCGAAGGCCGGATGATCACGCTCGCTCTGCACCGGCGCCGCCTTCTTGAACTGAAAGGCGCCTTGAGCAAAGTGCTTGATACGGCCCGGTGCCGCGGCGCCTGACTCTGCCCAAGCACCGATCTCGGCGAGCAGCGCGTCGAAGTCATCGGCTCGCACGCTTGCATGCTCCCGGCCCTTGAGGTGGGGCCGGATCTCGCGCAGGTAGCGCTCGAGCGCGCCCCGGTGCGCGCGCCAGTGCGCGCGCGCCTGATCCTCGAGTTGAGCGCGCTCGGCATCGAGGGCCAGGCGCTGTGCCTGCATCTCGCGAGCGATCTCACGAGCCTCGGCCTGCCAGCGGCAGTGCTCGGCCAAGGGCTTGGACAGATCATCGCACTGCAGCGGCTCACCCCGATACGAGAGTCCCGCATCGCGACGAGCAAGCCAGTCGCCGAGCTTCCCGCGTAAGGCGTCCGGCGAGGCGACGATGGACTGGATCGCGGCCGCCTCCGGTGGCGATAGCCCATAGCAGTGCACGCGCCAGTAATCGCGCAGGATCTCGGCGATCAGATCCGTTTGATCGGTGACCAGCTCGCGCTGGAACAGCCCGCGGGTGGCAAAGGCGTGCTCCTGCAGCATGCGTTGACACCAGCCGTGGATGGTCGCAATCACCGCCTCATCCATCCATGCGGCCGCCTGCCGCAGCAGGCGCGCGCAGCTCGGCCAGCGCTCGGGTGGGTAGCTCTCGCGCAAGGCCATGAGCGGGTCACTCGGGGAACGGCCGCTCGGTGCGGGGGATGCCGGTGGTGCGGGGGAGTCCGGGCAGCCGGCGGACGGGGCCGAGGATTCGAAGAGCTCGGCGGCCTCGACTAGGCGCTCGCGGATACGCTCGCGCAGCTCCTGGGTGGCGGCATCGGTAAAGGTGACGACCAGGATCTGGGGCGGGACCAACGGCTGCCCGAACGCGCCCGCCTCATCGCCGTGGCCGAGCACCAGCCGCGTGTAGAGCAGCGCCAGGGTGAAGGTCTTGCCGGTACCGGCGCTGGCCTCGATCAACCGCGTGCCGTGCAACGGGAACCGGAACAGGTCGAGGACCTCGGGTCGCTCCTGCGATGCGCTCGCCATCGGTCAATCCCCCTCTTCTACGCCGCGCAGCAGCTCAACCAGCGGCCGGTAGAGTTGCTCGGTCAGCTCGCGATAGCGCGCATCCGCGCTGAGCGCGGCATAGCTCGGCCAAAAGCGCCGATAGCCGGCGTGCTCGGCGCACTCGCCGTCGCGATCATAGGCGCCCTCGTAGGCATCCGCCGCTTGACGCTCGTCGGCACACAGCAACGCGAAACCGGTCTTACAGGCAAGCGGCAATAGCTCGCTGAGCCCGCGCAGATAACCCGTCATCAGGTCTTGCAGGTAACGCTCGGCCTGATCGCTCGCGAGCGGCGGCAGGATCAGCTCCGTCTGCGGACCGAGCAGGTAGGTCTGGGTTGCCCCCGCCTGCTGTGCGGCCAGATGCGCTGGCCAGTGCCAGACCAGGTGATACCACTTCAGGTCCTTGTCGGTCATCAGCCGACTCGGTTGCAGGCGCAGCAGCAACCGACCGCCACCGGCATCCGCCCGCAGTCCGCTCAGGCTGTCCTCAAGCACCAGGGTCTCAGCCTGCAGACGCACCGGCTGCACCGGCAGTGGCTGTGCGTAGGCCGCGCTCAGCGCACGAAACCGCTCCAGCGGCTCCGCGAGCTCGTCACGAAGCTGCTCCCTCCAGATCGCATCGAACGGTGGCAACGGTAGCCTGCCGGCGCGCGCCAAGCCGGCAACGGCCGCATCCAGGCTGTCGTCCGTCCCCAGCCGTGGGTCAACGGCTAAACGCTGCTGGACATTGGCCAGGATGGCATTGCGCAACCCCCAACTGCCAAGCCCATCGAACGCGAATGGCTCTTCGTCCTCGTGCCGGCCAGCCTCGGCACCGAGATACGCGGCAAGGCGTTGGGCGTAGAAGGTCTTGACCGGATTGCGCAGAAAAGAACCGAGCGCGCTCAGGCTGATCGGCCCCTCGAGGGTTGGCGCGGTCAACCGCGGCGGCGTGCAAGGCTCGGCATCGCGCGTGCGATGCATGCTCCGCCATTCACTGGCGTAACTGTAGAGCCGCGCATCGCGTCCCGGCTCGAAATAGCGTCGGCTGAACGGCTGCAGCGGATGCTCGGTGGTGAGCGCGGCGAGCAGATCCGTACCGGAGGCGTCGCCAGGGGCCAGACGCCAACCGGCGGCGATGTGGTCGCGCAGCTGCCCAACCAGCACCGAGGGCGGACGCTCGGCGTTGTCGCGGATGCCGCGCCCGACCCAGCTGATCACGAGCCGCTCGCGCGCCGCCAGCAGCGCCTCGAGGAAGAGGTAGCGATCGTCTTCGCGCCGCGAACGATCGCCGGGGCGATAATCGCTCGCCATCAGGTCGAAGTCGGCCGCGCGCCGGCTGCGCGGATAGTCACCGTCGTTCATCCCGAGCAGCCAGATCTGGCGGAACGGGATCGCGCGCATCGGCATCAGTGTGGCGAAGTTCACCGCCCCGGCGAGGAAGCGTTGGCTCAAGCGCGGCGCATCGAGCGCGGCGAGCAGCACATCGCGCACCACCTCGAGCGGCAACAGCTCAGCGTCAACCCCGCCGCGCGCGGTGTCGAGCTGCCATTGCTCAAGCCCTTGGCGCAGGCTCGCCAAGGCCCACTCGTCGGCCTCAGTCGAGGCCAGGAACAGGGCATCGAGGAGCTCGCCGAAGAGCGCGGACCAGCCCGCTGGGGTGCGTGGCTGCTGCAGCTGCGCCCAGGCGTGCTCAAGGCTCTCAAGCAGCTGCGCGAGCCGCCCGATCAGCGCCGCCTCCAGACCCCCGACCTCATCGAAGGGCTCGACACCCAGCCAAGGACCGCTGACGCCAGTGGCGAAACCGAGCAGCATGCGGCGCAGTCCGAAACGCCACGTATTCTGCTCCAGGCCGTCGGGCAGGCCGAGCGCGGCACGCTGACGCGCATGGAGGCCCCAACGGATATTGGCGCCCTCGATCCACTGGCGCAGTCGCGGTAGATCGGCCTCGTCGATACCGAAGCGCGCCCGCAGCGCTGGGATCTCGAGCAGGTCAAGCAGCTCGCTCAGACCGAAGCGCGCCTGCGGCAGCGCAAGCAGCTGCTCGACGCCGATCAGCAGCGGTTCGCGTTGCCGTTCGCCCTGATCGGCGATATGAAAGGGGATGCGCCGCGGATCATCTGCTGCCAGGAGGCCGAACACCGCCTCAATATGCGGGGCGTAGGCGCTGATATCGGGCACCATCACGAGCACATCGCGCGGCGGCATCGGTCGGCCAGCGCGCTTGGCGACGGCAAATGTCTCGAGCAGCTGATCGTGCAGGATCTCGACCTCACGCTGGCGACCGTGGGCGATGGTGAAGCAGAGGCTTCGATCGCGCCCCGGATCGATGGCGCTGGCAACCTGTCGGCTCTCACCAAGCGGGCGCAGCTCCAGGATATCGTCCTGCAACTGCTGCAGCAGAGTCTCTCGCCCGGGCGACTCGAACAGATCGATCGACAGGCTCTGCGCCTGGAACCGCGTCTCGTAGCGCTCGCGCTCGTCGTGCTCATCGAGCATCCGGATGTAGTCGCGGCCCTGCTTGCCCCAGGCCGCGAGCAGGGGATGCCCATGCAGATGGAGCTGATCCTCGTCGACGTCGTCAGGCACCTTGCGCTCGCTGCACCGGCGATAGCGGCGGCGGAACAGCTCGCGCCCCTCGACGATATCGCCCCAGTAGTGGCGGCTCGGGTTCTGCACGAAGAGCATCACCTGGGTGGCGGGCGCGATCGCCTGCAGCACCTCGATCGCTTGACGCGGTAGCGAGGAGATGCCGAAGACCACCACGCGCCGCGGCAGGGTCGGCGGGCGCGACGCCGGGCCCATCGACGCGGCCTGCGTGAGGAAACGCTGATGGATCTCGGCCCGGCTGGCGTCATCGAGCCGCGCGCGCGTCGGACTGCCATCGGTCTCTCGATGCAGCCATCGCCAGAGCAGCGGCTGCCAGCGCTGCGTCGCGGGCAGTGGCCTCGGCTCCGCGCCGGGCCGCATCAGCAGGTCCCGCCCCTGCTGCCAGGCGGCCAGCCAATCGGCTCGATAGACCTGATACTGATCGTAGAGATCGGCCAGACGCTCGGCGAGCTGATAGCGCCGTCGCGCGTCATTGTCGACCGCAAGGAAGCCACGCAGCGGCGCGAGCCAAGCGGCCTCGCCGGCGTCAGCCGCGATGCTGTCAAGATCGCCGAGCAGCCGGTACAGGCGCCAGGTTAAGGGGGCCTTCTCGTAGGCGGAGACGTCGGGCAGCTGGCCGAGCACGGCGGTATAGGCCTGCCACAGGAAACGCGCCGGAAGCATGAGGTCGATGGCGGCGGCAATACCGCAGCCGCCGTCGAGATCGCCGGCGTCAAGATCCCCAGCATCGCCGTGCCCAGCATTAGGGCCAGGGCGCGGCGGTGCAGCCAGCGCGAGCTTCAGCCATTGGCCGATGCCGTTGCTCTGCACCAGCAGAACCTCGTTCTCGAGGGGACGCAGCGGATAGCGCTGCAGCCAGGTCGCCATCAGCGCGCGCAGCGACTCCAGCCGGTTGCCCTGGATGAGCATAAAGCCCGTGGGCCAAGCGTCACGATCGTCCTGATTCTGATCCGCTTCGAGCATTCGACCGTCCCTAACCGCCGCTCTCGGGCTGGATGGATGGACTCACTGCCTGGTTGGCTGCACCGCGCGTGCTGGCGTGCGCCGGACGGTCAGGGTACACCAGCCGCACCAGCGTCGCCATCGGCGGTTTACCCGACTCCAACCCTCAGCCTATACTCAGAATTCCACCGCGGTTCTCGCCATTCGTGACGAATAACGTCTCATCAGCAACCCCAACTGGAGACCATCCATGCGCCTCCCGCCGCTTGCCCTGAGCCTCGTCGTCGCGGCCACCGCGACCTATGCCGCCGATGCCCTCGCTCGACGACCCGCGGCGGCGGTCGACGAAGGCATCCGGCTCGATGCTACAGCACTGGCCGACGATGCCGAGCGATCGGCGGCACCCTCGGCGAGCGCCGAGGCCGCCGGCACCTTCCCGATGTTCTGCTCGACGCGCACCCTGCGCGGCACCTATCAATATCGTGAAGAGGGGACCTGGCAGGGCGAGCCCTATCGGAGCTCCGGACTCGAGACCTACGACGGCCGGGGCAATGTCGTCGGTATGGCCACCGACAGCGACACCGGTGAGCCCTATCGCTTCACGGGTACCTACGAGATCGATGGCGAGTGCTACGGGCGCGTGCGCTACAGCGGCGATGCCTTCTACGATCTCTATGTCGCCCCGGACGGCTCGACGATCGAGCTCATCGCGACCGATGTCGGCGCGGTGCTCTCCGGGCCCTCACGCCGCGTCTCGGACCGATTCATCATCCGCTGGTGAGATTGCGCTCGCTCCCCGATCATCCCTCGGCTTTCGCCACCCGAGGTTTCTAACCTCGGGCGCCAAAGTCGGCGCTCGCTCCACGCATTGCTCCCGGACGCGCGTCGCCATGACCCCGGTCAATCGGCGCGGATTCCGTTCCCCGAAAAACCCTGCATAATTCGCCGCTTTCCCGCGGCTGTCCGAGGGTAAACCAGTTAAGCTCGCGGCTCTGCCGGGCACCGAACTGCGCGGGGCGCCTGCCCAAGCCGTTAGCCCGACTGCTGCAGTGGCCTATTCGAGGTGTCGTCGCCGCCCCGACCCTAGCGCGCGGCCGACGTCCAACCAGGGGAGTAACGCAATGCAATACGACAGTCATCTCTACCAGATCCTCGCGCCAAATCCGGCTCTGGTGGCCTCGCAATTGGACCCGGAGGCGTTCGCCAAGCACTACACCGCCGGCTCCGTGCGCTATTACGCGGGTAAGGTCGTCTTCGCCGAGATCGATATCAACTATCGCCACGCCTATTTCAAGATTGACGAGGCGCTGGCAACGCTGCAGCCGCATCCCGACGGACGTCCCAAGGCGACCAAATTTATCTCGACCTATCGGGTGCTCGAGCACATCGATCTCAATGCCATCCAGCGGCTCTTCCTGAGCACGCCGGAGGGCTACACCCTCGCGCTCGACCCCGCGCCCTACGACAAGACGCACGAGACGGGCTTTCTGCGCATCTTTGCCGAGATCGCCCCACTGCGCATGCTGGTGATGTCGCGACTCGACTTCCCCGCCTTCGGCAAGTACATCACTGATCCGGCCTTCCCTAAAGGCGCACCGAAACAGTTCTATACCCAGATCGAGCTCGATATCGAGCACTTCCTGGAGGAGTTCGAAGACCGGCCCACGATGCATGCGCCCATCCCTGGCCTGCATCCATCGAACCTGCGCGCGGCGATCATGGAGCTGCGCTCCGATCCACAGAAGCAAAGCAAGGGCCTGCGCCTCGATAGCGCCTTCGAGACCATCCCGTACAAGCTCATCCGCCACGGCTTCATGTTCGCCTCGCAGGATGAGACCCGCTTCTTCCCAATGCCCTCGCCGGCCGAGATCGAGGCGACCAATTATCGCTTCTGGCGCGCCATGTAGAGGGCAAGCTCTCAGCGGCTGGCGCCTGGCAGGCGCTGGCCGCTGCCGCGGATAACAACAGTCACTCGAGCGAGAGGGAGTCAAACCACCATGAGCTTCAATGCTCTCATCCCCGTATTCTTCGGGATCCTGGGCCTGGTCGCGGCCCACTACATCTTCAAGACCGTCAAGGCCTATCCGGCCGGCGAAGGTAAGGTCGCCGCCATCGGCGACGCCATCCATCTCGGCGCCATGGTCTTCATGCGCCGCGAATACACGATGCTCGGCCTATTCGCGGCCGTGCTTGTCGTGGTGCTGTACATCTTCCTCGGCTGGAAGACCGCACTCGCGTTCATTGTCGGCGCACTCGCCTCCGCGCTGGCCGGCTTCATCGGCATGAACACCGCGACCCAGGCCAACGTGCGCACCACGGTCGCCGCGCACACCAAGGGCCCCGCCGAGGCATTGACCGTCGCCTTCTTCGGCGGCTCCATCATGGGTCTCGCGGTCGCGTCGCTCGGCCTGCTCGGCCTCGGCAGCCTGTATCTGCTGTTCGGTGGTGACCCGGAGACGGCCCATGCGATCCATGGCTTCGGCATGGGCGCCTCGAGCGTCGCGCTGTTCTCGCGTGTCGGTGGCGGCATCTTCACCAAGAGTGCGGACGTGGGTGCTGATCTGGTCGGCAAGATCGAGGCCGGCATCCCAGAGGACGACCCGCGCAACCCGGGCGTCATCGCCGACAACGTCGGTGACAACGTTGGTGACGTCGCCGGCATGGGCTCGGACATCTTCGAGTCCTACTGCGGCGCGATGATCGCGACCATCGCCATCGCCTCGACCCTGGCGGCCGACATCATGGACCCGCTCGGCGAACGTCAGGCGTTGATGTTCCTGCCGCTCGGCCTCTCATCGGCGGGCCTGCTCTGCTCGATCGCCGGCATCTGGCTGGTACGGCGCTTCTCCAGCCAGACCCCGGAGCGCGCGCTTCGCATCGGCACCATTGGCTCGAGTGTGCTGTTCATGCTGGTCGCCTACCTGGTGATCGTTGGCACTGGCGTCAGCGGCGCGGTCTGGGGTGCGGTACTGGTGGGCGCGCTTGGCGGCATCATCATCGGCCTGGTGACCGAGTACTACACCTCCTCGAGGCCCGTGAGGCACATCGCCATGGCCGGTGAGACCGGCGCCGCCACCGTCATCATCACGGGCTTCGCCGTCGGTATGCGCTCGGTGATCGTGCCGCTGCTGACCATCAGCGTGATCATCTTCGTCTCTAACCAGCTCGCTGGGCTCTACGGCGTTGGTATCGCCGCTGTCGGCATGCTCGCCACCGTCGGCATCACCATGGCGATCGACGCCTATGGTCCCGTCGCCGATAACGCGGGCGGCATCGCCGAGATGGCCGGGCTCGGGGTCGAGACGCGCCGCATCACCGACTCGCTCGACGAGCTCGGCAACACGACCGCGGCAATCGGCAAGGGCTTCGCGATCGGCGCCGCTGCGCTCGCCGCACTGGCCATCATCACCGCCTACATCGAGAGCGTCTCGCTGCATGTGCCCGAATTCGAGCTGCTGCTGAGCGATCCGATGGTCATCATCGGACTCTTCATTGGCGGCATCCTGCCGTTCTCGATCGCCGCGATGACTATGACGGCGGTCGGCGACGCCGCCTTCGCGATGATCAATGAGATCCGCCGCCAGTTCCGCGAGATCACCGGTCTGCTCGAGGGCACGGCCGAGCCCGACACCGCGCGCTGTGTCGACATCGCCACCACCGCGGCCCTGAAGAAGATGGTGTTGCCGGGCGTCGTCGCCATCGCCGCGCCCTGGGTGGTCGGCTTTGTATTGGGGCCGGCAGCCCTCGGCGGCATGCTCGGCGGCGCCCTGCTCGGCTGCGTCCTGTTGGCGCTGACCATGGCCAACGCGGGTGGCGCTTGGGACAACGCCAAGAAGTACGTCGAGAAAGGTAATCACGGCGGCAAGGGCTCGGATACACACAAGGCGACCGTGGTCGGCGATACCGTCGGCGATCCCTTCAAGGACACCTCGGGCCCCTCGATGAACATCCTGATCAACGTGATGGCCATCGTCAGCCTGGTGATCGCGCCACTGCTCGGCAACAGCCTGCTCGGCTAAGGGACCCGCATAGGCTCGACGAGCACCGCGCAGGATCAACGCTCGTCGAGCCAGTCGATCAGCGGACGCCAAGCCGCGAGCTTCTGCTCGAAGCTGAGCCCCGCGTTCGCTGGACTGGTCGATGGGAGGCGATGCGCGGGCAGCGCGCGATACTGCCCGGGCAGCAACGGCAGCACCCGGCGCCGGTATTCGCGCTCGGCCGTCCCGCCATTGAAGAGCAGCTGCCGGAGCCCTGGCGTGGCCGCGAAGAAGGCGGCGAAATCAGTGACGCGGATCGTCTCCCGCCGGATGGATTGGTCGAGACTGCCAGGACGCTCGCAGGCCGCGATCACATCCCAGAGGGCGATCCCGTGCGCGAGCAGCTGCTCGCAACGCTCCGGGTAGCTGGCCTGCGCAGGAATCCCCAGCAGCGCATCGAGGATGGGCCAAAAGGCGTTGCGCGGATGGCCATAGTATTGCTGCTGGCGCAGCGACGCCTCACCAGGCATCGAGCCCAGGATCAGCACCCGCGCACCCGGGTCGACGATCGGCGGGAACGCCGTTTTCAGCTCGGTCTCGATCATCCCCATCGCCGGACCATCCCCGTTGAACCTCCGCTGCAGTCCTCAGCCGTGGCGCTCGGCTCTGCCGTCTATCCAGCCCGATGCCCAGCTGTCCCCCAAACCGTCCCCCAGCCGCGCTGGCCAAGGCTCAGGCGGCTGCCAGGATGACGAAGACGCCGGCCAACATCAGCACACCACCAGGCATCCGGCTCACGAGGTTCGGCTCCCGGAACAACAGGGCGCCGTAGAGGATGCCGAATAGCAGGCTGCTGCGCTTCACCGCGATCATATAGGCCACCTCGGTCAGGCGCAGCGCCAGGAAGTGCGTGGTGACCATGACCCCATTGAGCGCCGCGACCGCGAGCACGGCCCCGGGCCGGCTGATCAGACGCCGCAGCGAGACCCGAGAGGGGGCGCCGGGCAGCAGCAGCATCAACGGCAGCGTTGCCAGCCCGACGAGCGCGAAGTAGAGCGCCCCGAAGGCCGCCGCCGGCAGATACAGCAGCGCTGCCTTGCCGAGGGTTGCGGTCACCGCATAGAGCAGCGCGACGCCGAGCATCATCCGCGAGCCAGGCTCCCAACGGATCGCCGTCAGTGGCCGCAGCCAGGTCCGCCAGTCCTCGCGCTGCGCATGCTCGACGTTGAGCAGCCAGGCGCCAGCCACGATCAGCAGCACGCCCGCGGCACCAACCAGCGACACCCGTTCGCCCAGCACCAGTGCTGCGATCCCCATCGTGAACACCGGCGTAAAGGCCAGATAGGGCAGCGTCAGCGACAGCGGGTGATCGCGGATCGCGGCCATGTAGAGCAGCATGGCGCCGATCTCCAACGGCACCAGGATCGCGAGCCAGCCCCAGAATGGGGCCGGCAAGGCGCTGAGATCCGGCAGCCAGAACAGCAACGGCGAGAGCAAAGCACCGGTCAGCGTGAAGCGGATCAGCGTCAGCTCGCGCGCCGAGAAGCCCTGCAGCCAGGCCTTCGTGGCGGCATCGGCCGAGGCGATACTGAAGCCGCATAGCAGCGCCAGCGCTACCCAACTCATCGACAACGGCCGCCGAGACGATCAACCTGGCGGGACCTGGCTCGAGGGGCTGCACCCTGCAGTGCCAGGCCCGAGTCGGACGGATGCAGCCCGGCTGGGCCAACGGCGGCACCGACCAGAGACAGCCATCGATCAAGCACACGCGAATCCCCGAGCGCCCGCCGCGACGCAGGCCGCAGCAGCCTCCAGCACCTCGATCCCGGCGCCGGGCCGATGCGCCCGCTCGCTCAGCGTGCGCCGCCAGGCCTTGGCGCCCGGACAGCCGTGGAAGAGCCCGAGCAGGTGTCGGGTCATCGATGCCAAGGGCACGCCGGCGGCCAGCTCTCGCTCCACATAGGGCTTGAAGGCATCCACCGCGCGCTGCGGTGAGGCGCAAGGGTTCGGCGTGCCGAACAGGCGCCGATCAACGTCGGCCAGCAGCCAGGGATTCTGATAGGCCTCGCGGCCGATCATGACCCCGTCGACCTCGCCCAAGAGCTGCTCGGCCTGATCCAGCCTCGTCACGCCACCGTTGAGCACCACCGGCAGCGTCGGGAAGTCCTGCTTGAGCCGGATCACCCAATCCCACCGCAACGGCGGTACCTCGCGATTCTCGCGCGGGCTGAGTCCCTGCAGCCAGGCCTTGCGCGCGTGCACGATCAGCGCATCGCAGCCAGCCGCGGCAACCTGTTGCGTAAAGGCCACCAGCTCGGCGTAGCTATCGCGATCGTCGATCCCGATCCGGCACTTGACCGTCACTGGCACCGCGACAGCGGTCTTCATCGCCGCGATGCACTCGGCGACCAAGACCGGCTCGGCCATCAGACAGGCACCGAAGCGCCCGTTCTGGACCCGGTCCGACGGGCAGCCAACATTCAGGTTGATCTCGTCATAGCCCCAGTCCGCGCCCATCCGCGCACAAAGCGCCAGGTCTGCCGGGTCGGAGCCGCCGAGCTGCAGGGCGACCGGATGCTCGGCCGGGTCGTAGCGCAGGAAACGCGCGCGATCGCCGTGGATCAGGGCGCCCGTGGTCACCATCTCGGTATAGAGCAGCGTCTGCCGCGAGAGCAGCCGCGCAAAATAACGATAGTGCCGCTCCGTCCAGTCCATCATCGGCGCAACGGCGAGGCGCCTATCCAAGGCCCTCGGCGGCTTAGCAGATGCGTCCTGAGGTTGTCCTGTTATTGGGTGCACCAGGTTTCACTAAATCTC
>CAZTYV010000014.1:19262-32382 GCA_964617675.1 uncultured Halochromatium sp.
CAGATGCGTCCTGAGGTTGTCCTGTTATTGGGTGCACCAGGTTTCACTAAATCTCTCACTCATCAGCAAGGGGCAATCCCCGTTGCATCCCCCTATGACAAACTGCCCGTAGCCGGTCAGGCTGGCTCAAAGCGCTGGACCTTGATGCTGTCAGCGCGGCTCGTGGCCTGGGCAAGGTCGTACTGCATCTGCTGGCGCATCCAGCTCTCTGGACTTCCTCCAAAGCCCTTGGACAAGCGAATCGCCATGTCAGGCGAAATCCTGCTGTGACCGTTCAGAAGCTCTGACAGCGTCTTACGAGTCACGCCTAGCCCTTCGGCGGCAGCCGTCACCGTCAAGCCCAGCGGCTCTAGACACAGCTCCCGGATTACCTCTCCGGGATGAGGCGGATTTTTCATCGGCATGTCAGCACCTCCTAGTGGTAGTCCGTTAAATCAACATCCGTGGCTTCGCCTGTTTCATCGAAACGGAAGATCACCCGCCAGTTGCCGGACACGTTGACCGCATAGAATCCCTCCTTGTCGCCGTGGAGGACATGTAGCCGAAGTCCTGGCAAGTCCATGTCGGTAGAGCAGCTAGCGGCATCAAGACGGACCAGAATGAACCGCAGGCGCTTTACCTGCTGTTGTTGAACTCCCTTGGTCTGTCCCTTCTCGTAGAGGGCTCGCAGTCCTTTGTGACGGATCTTCATCCTCAATCTGAATCCTGATACGTATCAGGTGTCAATCACCTTTTCCCCAATGTCCACCGACGGCTGTGCAACTTGCGCTGGCTGCTCCTGTGACGGGAGACCCCTCGGCAGACAGGGCTCCCGTGACATGTCGCCCCGCGGACAAGGCGTCGAACGCCTCGAATCGCGCTGAGACATCCCTGGGCACCATTGCGAATGGTGCCCAGGACTCGACTGTCGCAGTCAGGTCGCGAGCGCCTCTAGCTCCGCCCGGCGCGCTTGCGCTCATGCTCCTTCAGGAAGCGCTTGCGGATGCGGATCGCGCTCGGGGTGATCTCGACCAGCTCGTCGTCCTCGATGAATTCCAATGCCTGCTCCAGGCTGAAGCGGATCGGCGGGGTGAGCAGGATGTTCTCATCCGAGCCGGCGGCACGGATGTTGGTCAGCTGCTTGGCCTTGAGCGGATTGACAACCAGATCGTTCTCGCGCGAGTGGATGCCGACGATCTGCCCCTCGTAGACCTCATCGCCTGGCGAGGCGAGCATGCGCCCGCGCTCCTGCAGGTTGAACAGCGCGTAGCCCAGCACCTTGCCTTGGCCGTTGGCGATCATCGCGCCGTTGCGCCGCTTAGCAATGCCACCCGAGTGCGCAGGCCCGTAATGATCGAAGACGTGGTACTTGAGCCCGGTGCCCGAGGTCAGCGACATGAACTCGGTCTGGAAGCCGATCAGCCCACGCGAGGGGACCTCGTAGTCGAGCCGCACCCGGCCCTTGCCGTCCGGCACCATGTCCTTCAGCTCCGCACGGCGCTCGCCGAGTGCCTGCATGATCGCGCCCTGGCTGGTCTCGTCGACATCAACCGTGAGCTGCTCATAGGGCTCGCAGATCTGACCGTCGATCTCGCGGAAGATGACCTCCGGGCGCGACACTGCCAGCTCATAGCCCTCGCGGCGCATGTTCTCGAGCAGGATCGACAGATGCAGCTCGCCGCGACCGGAGACGCGGAACTTCTCCGGATCATTGCCCTCTTCCACCCGCAGCGCGACATTGTGGATCAGCTCGCGCTCGAGCCGGTCCTTGAGCTGGCGCGAGGTCAGGTACTTGCCTTCCTTGCCGGCGAACGGCGAGGTGTTGACCTGGAAGGTCATCGACACCGTCGGCTCATCCACCGTCAGCGATGGCAGCGCCTCGACCGCGCTCGGATCACAGAAGGTATCCGAGACGTTAGGCGAATCGATCCCGGTCAGTGCAACGATATCGCCCGCGTGGGCGCTCGGCACCTCAAAGCGATCCAAGCCCAGATAGCCGTAGACCAGCCCGACCTTGGCCTTGTGCGTTCGGCCATCGCGCTTGACCACCGTAATCTGCTGGTTCGGCTTCACAATGCCGCGGCGGATGCGGCCCACCGCGATGGCGCCGACGAAGCTCGAATAGTCCAGCGTCGAGACCTGCATCTGGAAGGGCGCGTCAGGAATCACCTCGGGCGGCGGACAATGCTCGACGATGGCCTCGAACAGCGGCGTCATGTCGCCCTCGTGCACGGTCTCATCGAGGCTGGCGTAGCCATTGATCCCCGAGGCATAGATGATCGGAAAATCGAGCTGCTCGTCC
This sequence comes from uncultured Halochromatium sp., assembly GCA_964617675.1. Lineage (GTDB taxonomy): Bacteria > Pseudomonadota > Gammaproteobacteria > Chromatiales > Chromatiaceae > Lamprobacter. The sequence continues at coordinate 21,544 of CAZTYV010000014.1, forward strand.
GTCGCGCCAAGCCGGTCGAACAGATCGAACACCTGATCGACAACCCAACTCGGCCGCGCGCCAGGCCGGTCGACCTTGTTGACGACCAGGATCGGCCGCAGCCCATGCTGAAACGCCTTGCTGGTGACGAAACGCGTCTGCGGCATTGGCCCCTCTTGGGCATCGACCAGCAGCAGCACCGAATCGACCATCGACAGCACGCGCTCGACCTCGCCGCCGAAATCGGCATGGCCGGGGGTGTCGACGATGTTGATCCGATAGCCGTTCCAGTCGATCGCGGTGTTCTTCGACAGGATGGTGATGCCGCGCTCGCGCTCCAGATCGTTGGAATCCATGACCCGCTCGACTGGGCCGAAGCGATCGCCGAGCGTACCCGATTGGGACAGCAGTTCATCGACGAGGGTGGTCTTGCCATGATCGACGTGGGCGATGATGGCGATGTTACGTAATTGGTCGGTCACAGGACGACAGGCTCCAGCACGGCCAGCGGCGAATCACACCGAGGCCGGCACCATGATGATGAGAGAGGAGGCGGACGCGTCGCTCGGGATACCCCCGAGGGCGGCGCAAAAGGTTGGCGCTATTATGCACTGAAACGCGGGACCGTCGGTCGCAGAGTCGCATGTTTGGACAGCGGCTTTGCCAAGCGCTTGCGGCGATCCCGTGGTCGCCTCACATCCGACCATTTGATGCGCCAAAAGACGGCAATCGTGACAGCCCTATCGTCAGGATTTAGGCCATACTAGCGCGCCCGAGCCCCGCGGCCGCGCGATCGCCTCGAGGCGCGCTGCAGCCGACCTTACCTCAGCCCCTCGCTCCAACGGATCGACCCATGTCACCCCTTCCCATCGACCCCTGGCTCAGCCTGGCCGCACAGGCCCTGTCCTTGGCTCCGCTTGGCCTAATGGCCCTGCTCGGGATCAATCTCGGCGTGCTGACCCTGCTGCGGCTGCGGCCGCTGCTCGCGAGCCAAACCGGAGATTCGCACTCAGTCGCCGCGGCGCTGCGTCCGGCCTCGAGCCGGCTGCCCGATCAGCGCAGGGCCCAGGCGGCCGGGCATTGGCCCAGCGTGGTCGTCCAGATCCCGGTCTTCAATGAGGGGCTCTTGGTCAGGGCTTGCCTCGAGGCCGTCTCGCGCCTGGACTATCCGACCGACAAGCTCTCCGTGCAGCTGCTCGACGACAGCGATGATGGCTCCGCAACCGAGAATCGGCGCCTCGCGCAACAAATCGCGGCGCGCAGCGGCCTTCGCATCGATGTGATCCACCGCACCGAGCGCGCCGGATTCAAGGCCGGCGCCCTGGCCGCTGGACTCCGGCGCACCGAGGCTGAGCTGGCCGCGATCTTCGACGCCGACTTCACCCCAGAGCCCGACTTCCTGCGCCTTGCGCTTGAGCCCCTTCTACAGGACCCGAGCGTCGCCTTCGTGCAGGCGCGCTGGGCGCACCGAAATCCGCGAGTGAGTTGGCTGACGCGCGCGCAGGCGGCGCTGCTCGATGCACACTTTCGGGTCGAGCAGGCCGCCCGCGATCGCAACGGCCTGCCGATTGCCTTCAACGGCACCTGTGGCGTCTGGCGCATCTCCGCCATCAGCGATGCCGGGGGCTGGCAGGGCGATACGCTGAGCGAAGACCTCGATCTCAGTCTGCGTGCCCAGCTAGCGGGCTATCGTGGCCTGTTTCTGGATGATCTCCCGGTGAGCGGTGAGCTGCTCACCTCGGCACGCGCCTGGCAACAGCAGCAGTTCCGCTGGACCAAGGGCCATGCGCAGGTGCTGCGCAAGCTTGGTCGGCGGATACTGAACGCGCCCTGGCCGAAGCGCGCGCGGCTCGCCGTCCTGCTGCAGATTGGGCAGGGCCTGTTCTTCCCGCTCGCCGCGCTGAGCCTGCTCTTGTCGCTGCCGGGCGTGATCCAAGAGCAGCTCCCAGAGGGCACCATGGCCGTGCTGCTCTCTGTCGTGGGGCTCAGTGGTCTGCTCGGGGCCAGCCTGTTTCTGGGGCTGGGGCGCCGTCTAGCGGGGCACTCCTGGGCGCACACCCTGCTGGAGACCGCCGGGGCGATGATTCTGCTCGGTGGACTCCTGATCTCCAACAGCCGCGCGGCGCTCGAGGGGCTCGCCGGGCACGCATCCGCGTTCGTCCGCTCCGAGAAGGCCGGCGCCGCTGGGCGGGCCGCGCGCGGCCGGTCACCGTCATCGGCCGCAACCTTACTGCCGGTCGCGCAAGCCCTGACGGGTCTCGGCATCCTCGCCCTGTTCGTGGTCGAGCGCGCCTGGGGCGCTCCCTTCCTAGCAACCACCGCGCTCGGTCTGCTTGCGGTCGCGCTGCCGCAACTGCTCGGGGCCTTGCCGCTGCTCAGCAGCCAACGCCTGCAGTAGCGCAATGGTGAGGCCCAGACCTGGTCCCAGATCAGTGTCCCAGGTCAGTCCCCGCCCGCGATCGGCCTGCGCGACCACCAGGCCGCGAGCAGTGATCCAGAGAGGTTGTGCCAGACCGAGAACAGCGCACCGGGCAGCGCCGCCGCGGCCGAGAAATACTTGACCGCTAACGCCACGGCGAGCCCGGAGTTCTGCATCCCGACCTCGATCGCCAGCGTGCGAGCAGCGCGCTCGTCGCCGGTGATCAGGCGCCCGAGCCCATAGCCAGCGGCCAGGCCGATGCCGTTATGGAGGACCACCGCCAGCGCCACCAGCGGGCCCGTCGCCGCCAGATTCTCCCGATTCAGACCGACGACGATCGCGATGATGACCACGATCGCGAGCACCGAGACCACCGGGAACAGCGGCTGCAGCCGCGTCAGCCGATGCCCGAACAGACTGTTGATCAGCACCCCAAGGGCCACCGGCAGCAGCACGACCTCGGCGATCGAGATGAGCATTGAGGCGACCGGCACGGGCACCCGCTCGCCGACGTAGAGCCAGGTCAGCAAGGGCGTCGCCAGGATCGCCAGCAGCGTCGAGGCCGTGGTCAGTGTGATTGAGAGTGCCAGATCACCGCGCGCCAGGTAACAGACGACGTTCGAGGCCGTGCCGCCGGGACTCGCGCCGACCAGCACCAGCCCGGCGAGCAGCGCTGGCGGAAGCCCCAGCGCCAGCCCCACCGCCCAGGCCGCGAGCGGCATCACCAGATACTGCAGGGCGAGCCCGAGCCCGATCCTGCCGGGTTGGCGCAGTACGGCACCGAAGCGTTGCCAGGTCAGGGTCATGCCCATCCCGAACATCACCAGCCCGAGCAGCGGCACGATCAACGGCTTGGCGGCCACGAACGGTGCCGGCTGCCAGAGCGCGAGCAGCGCAGCGAGCAGCGCCCAAAGCGGGAACAGGGTCGTGATCGGGGCTGTGATCAGGGACATGCTGGCGTCAAGCTTACACCGAGCCCGTCAGGTGGGCGAAGGAGACAGGGGGCGCAGGCTCACCTCGCCAGCGGCGAAGCGGCGCTGACCGTCAGCGGTCTCGAGGAGGAGAGTACCCTCGTCATCGATCCCACAGTAGCGGCCTTGGATTCGCTGCGACCCGGCGATCAGGGTCACCGATTCGCCGCAATAGGCATCGCGCGCGCGCCAGTCATCGAGAAAGGGCGCCAACCCCGCCTCGGCGTAGCGCTGAAGTGCCTCAATCAGCGCCGTGATCAGCTCAGCCGCGGTGGCGTTGCGCCCCGGGGGCCGATCATTGCAGACCTCGCTCAGGTCGACCCAGGGCTGGTCGATCGCGTTCGCATCGGCGCCGCGAAGACCCAGGTTGAGACCCACGCCCACCACCACCAGGCTCGGCCCCTGCGCCTCGCCAGCGACCTCGAGCAGCAGGCCGGCGAGCTTGCGACGCTGCCAGTGGACGTCGTTCGGCCATTTCAGTCCGACCCCCTCCACACCGAGGCCCCTGAGCGCTCGCACAACCGCCACGCCGCAGGCCAGGCTCAGCCCACCGAGCTGCGCCGGCGCCAACACCGAGCGCCAGAGGATGGAGAGGTAGATGTTGCGCCCGAACGGCGAGACCCAGCGCCGGCCGAGCCGGCCACGCCCGGCGGTCTGTCGCTCGGCCAGGCAGACCTCGGCGCCTTCCTCGACACCCACCCCCTGCGCATGCCGGCCGCGTGCGAGCAAGTAGGCGTTGGTGGAATCGATCTCATCAAGCACCTCGAGCCGGCCGATGCTGCACGTCGTCCCTGCATCGAGCCCATCCCGGATTCCATCCCGGATACGCGCGGCATCGAGCAGCTCGAGCGGCGCCGCCAGCCGATAGCCTCGGCCGCGCGCCGATTCGATCCCCAGCCCGAGTGCACGATCAACCTTGTGCAGACTCTTCCAGACCGCGGCGCGACTGATCCCAAGCGCGGCGGCGATCGACTCACCGGAGTGGGGACGGCCATCGGCCAGAAGGTCAATGATCGCGCGCTCGCGTGGCTCCAGCGTCCGACCCCCTGTTTCAACCATGGCGATGACGTCGGCGCTTGACCATCACCCCTTCACTTGGGCCGCACGCGTCTAACGGCACGGGGCTGCCCTCACCGACGACGCCAGCCAGGACGCACGGCGCGCGCGGGCGCTCGCGTCGGCATCGTCGTCGAGACGCAGCTCACAGGTATCCGCCGGCGCCGGCTGCGGCAAGAGCTGGGTCTCAAAGAGCTCGTCGCGGCGGAAGGCGTGCACGCGGATCGGGCCGCTGCCGGCGGCCCGCGCGATCAGCGCATCCAGGTTGGCCGCCGTCGCGCGTAGACCATCCACGGCAACGATCAGATCGCCGGCCGCGAGCCCGGCTCGCTGCGCCGGGCGGCTGTCGAGCACCACGCCGAGCCGCGCATCGGCGGCGTCCGGCTGCAGGCGCACGCCGATATCGGGACGCGCGCTCGCCGGCTCGAAGCGCTCGACGCAACCGCCATTATCCTTGGCGCTGGTGGACGGGCGCAGGCGCAGCTGGACGGCGACCCCCGCGAGCAGCGGCGCCAAATCGAGGTCTTGGGTCGTGTCCAGGGCCTGATGGAAGAAGTCGTCGAGGTCAAGCCCGCTGACCTCGGCCGCAACCTGCTCGATCTCGCGCTCGCCGACCCCGATCCCGCCGCGGCCGTGGCGCTGCCAGAGGGCTCGCATCACATCGTCCAGGCTCTTGCGGTCGTCGGTACCGGCGCGGATGGTGAGGTCGAGCGCCAGCGCGGTCAGGGCGCCCTTGGCGTAGTAGCTGACGATGGCGTTCGGCGCGTTCTCGTCCTGCTTATAGAACCGGGTCCAGGCATCGAAACTCGACTCGGCGACGCTCTGCCGCAGTCGGCCCGGGTTGCGCATCACGCGGGTGATCAGCTCGGCGAGCAGGGTCAGATAGGCCTTGGCATCGATCACGCCGCTGCGCACCAGCGCCAGGTCGTCGTAGTAGGAGGTGATGCCCTCGAAGGCCCAGAGCAGGCGCGTGTGCACCTCGCGCTCGAGACCCTGCTCGGCGAAGGCGCGCGGACGGATGCGCTTGACGTTCCAGAGGTGAAAATACTCATGGCTGCAGAGGCCGAGGAAGCGCCGATAGCCTTCCGGCGGCTGCTCCGGAGCCTGCATCGGGGCCGGCATCGGGGCCTGCATCGGCGACGGCGCGCTCGGGGCCGACGCGCCGCCCTCGGCACTGGGCACCTCACTGGGCACCTCGCCGGCAGCCTCAGCATCGGACCAGGCCGGTGCCGGGAGGTCGTCGCGGTTGGCAAGCAGGCTGGTCGAGAAGCGGTGCTCGAGACCGCCATAGCCATCGCCGACCAGCTGGGTCAAGAACAGGTAGCGATCGACCGGCAGCTCGCCAAACAGCGCCGCATGCTCGGCACAGATGCGCGGCAGATCCAGGGTCAACCGGCGCAGATCGGCACGATGCCGCCCGCTAATCACCATCCAGTGCGGCACGCCCTCAACCTTGAACGCGACCCGGTCGAAGACACCCATCTCGACCGGGTGGTCGATCAGGTCCGCGTAGTCGTCGGCCCGATAACGCCCGAACCCCCAAGCCGGTGCACCATCACGCGCCAGACTGGTGGCGACCTGCCAGCGCCCGTCGTCGACCCCCGGCGGCGGCAGGATCTCGAGCACGCAAGGTCGCTCCTCGGCGCCCGCAACACAGAGGAAGAGGCTCGGGCCGTTGAAATAGCCGTGGTACTGATCGAGATGTGCGGCGCGCACGCTGAGCTCCCAGGCGTAGACCTCATAACGCAGCCGCACCAGCTCGGTGCCAGGCACCAGCCCGGAGAGCTGCCAGGTCTGCTTGTCGAGCTTCTCGATCGCGAGCGCCCGCCCAGCCTGCTCGGCCTCGATACCCAGCAGGTTGCGGGCGAAATCGCGAATCATGTAGCTGCCCGGGATCCAGGCCGGCATCCAGACCTCCAGGACAGGGGACTGCGGAGCCGGCATCTCGAGCGTGACCTCGAAGCAATGGGCCTCGGGACGCAGGGGAACGACACGATAGATCAACGGGGCCAATGCGGACATGCGAATAGGGCCTTTTCGGGTGGTGCGGTGCGCCCAGTGCGCGCGTACGGTAGCAGATCGGTGCGACGGGACGCGGCACCAAGTGCCACGCGTGCCGAGTATTGGCAGATCAGGTATAGAATGCAGCGCTGATCGCCACCGCGCTTAAACACCCCATCGGAATGCACCAGGTTCCCGCAGAGCTCAGCCTGAACGGCATCTATTTCCCGCCTTGGCTGCTGGCCGGCTTGCTCGGGCTGCTGCTGGCCATGACGCTGAGCAGCCTCGCGAATCTAACGGGGCTGAGCCGCTGGGTCTGGCATCCGCCGCTCTTCTTCACCGCCTTGGTCGTCGTTTGCACCCTGTTGATCGGCTCGACGCTCGTCCCATCCTTCTACGGCTGACCATGAATCTCTCCGAATCCCGTCGCCAAGTCCTGTTCGACCTGACCCGTGTGCTGGTCACGCTCAGCATCGTCGCCCTCGCCGCCGGCGGCGTCTATTGGGTGACGCAACAACATCGGGCCCATCCCTGGACGCGCGACGGGCAGGTGCTCGCGAACGTGGTCCAGATCGCGCCGCAGGTCAGTGGGCCGGTGATTCGGATCATGGTCAGTGACAACCAGCTCGTGCAGCAAGGCGACCTGCTGTTCGAGCTCGATCCGACGCTTTATGAGCAAGCGGTGCAGCAGGCCGAGGCCGACCTCGCCCAGGCCAAGGCCGAAGCCAAGGATGCCGCCGCTGATCTGGAGCGCGCCTCGGCGTTGAAGGCCCGTGGTGACCTCTCGCAGCAGAACTTCGACCTCAAGAACGCGCAGGCGGAATCCGCGGCGGCGGCCGTCGCGTCGGCAACGGTTGCGCTCGAGACCGCCCGAATCAAGCTTGGCTATACCCGAATCAGCGCCCCATCTGCCGGCTACGTGACCAATCTCGAGCTCGATTCGGGGACCTACGCCAAGGCCGGCGAGCCATTGTTGGCATTGATCGACGCCAACTCGTTCTGGGTGGCCGCCTACTTCAAGGAGACGGACCTCGCGTCCATCGCCATCGGCGATCCGGCCGTGGTCACCCTCATGAGCGACCCTGACCAGCCCCTGAGCGGTCGCGTTGAGAGCATCGCCTTCGGGATCGCCCGACGTAACAACAGCCCTGGTCTGGGCGATCTCGCCGAGGTTGCACCGACGTTCGAGTGGATTCGCCTTGCCCAGCGGATCCCGGTGCGCATCGCGCTTGATACCCCCCCTGAGGTGCCGCTGCGGGTGGGTTATTCCGCAAGCGTCGCGATCAATCCGGCCCGCGGCAGCGACCATCCGTAACCTCGGCGTCTGAGTCGTGCGCCTTTGGAGCCCAACGGCGGTCGGCGATGCGCTGAAGACGAGCATCGGCATCCTCATCGCCTGGGGCATCGTGCTTTGGCTGCAGTGGCCGGAGCCGTTCATGGCGCCACTGGCGGTGCTGGTGCTGCAGACGCCCTATTTGGGCGCGTCGCTGCGCAAGGGCGTGATGCGGGTGCTCGGCACGCTGGCCGGGGCCACGCTGGTGCTGGCGCTGATCGGGCTGTTTGTGCAAGAGCGTTGGCCGCTGCTGCTCCTGATGTCGCTGGTGCTGATGCTCTCGGTCTATCAGATGCGCCTGAGCCGCTATGGCTACGCCTGGTTCATGGTGGCGCTGGCCGTCTCGGTCATCGCTTGGGATGCGAGCGCTGCGCCTGAGCAGGCGTTTCGGGCGGCGGTTTATCGCACCTCGGAGGCGCTGGTCGGCATCATCGTGGTGCTGGTCATCAACGGCATCTTCTGGCCCCGGACGGCCGGGCGTCACTTTCTGGACAAACAACGTAGCACGCTGCACGAGCTCGCCGGGCACCTGCGCCGTACCGGTGCGGCGGTGACCGATGCAGGCGCCGCCGGCGGCTTCACCGCAATGCCCAAGAGCCTGCTACGGGCACCGCCCGAGCTGCGCGAGCTGCTCGCGGCCGCCGAGCTCGACACCGGTCGCTTTCGGCACCTGCGCCAGACGCACGAGGCGCAGATCCAGGCCTTGACCGCCACGCTTGGGTCGGTGATGGGGCTCTCGGAGAATCTCCGCCTGGCCGCTGCCGGACGCCGCGCCTTTCTCACCCCACCTCAACGCCAGGTGCTGCGAGAGGCACTCGAGCAGCTGGCCACGGCGATCGAGGCCGCCCCCGCGACTGAATCGGCACCGGCCTCGGTGCCGTCGTCTCCAGCCCAGACCTCGCCCCGCTCCGGATCACCGGTCACCGACCCAGTCGTCGAAGCCGCGCTCGCCGAGGTTAGCGCGCGCCGCCAGCGTCTGCTCACCGGGCCCAGCCTGGCGCAGCAGACGGCCGGCGACAGCGCGCTCGCTCATGCATTGGCCGCCCAGCTCGAGGCGCTCGTCAGCCAGGTGCAACGGCTCACTGAGACCAGTGTCGCCGTGGCCGCGCGCCAAGCCCTACCCGTACCTCGTCTGCCACCGGAGCCGAGGGTCCCCTGGCGCGTGCGTTTCTCGCTTGCGCTTCCGAACGCGCTCGCGATGGGGCTCTCGTTCTGGGTCCTGATCCCGATCTGGATTGGCCTCCAATGGCCGCCGGACGGGATGCTGGCGGTGGTGATGGCGCTGGTACTGATCGGCGGCCACACCCTGCAGAAGACCACCGTCATGCAGCCGGCGAGACTGACCCTCGTCGGTTTTGCCATCGGCATCATCGCTACTGCGCCGATCTACCTACTGGTGCTGCCGAGATTAGATGGTTTCTTGGCGCTCGCGCTGGTGTTGTTTCCGATCTACTTCACGATCGCCTACTTCCTGCATACGCTCCAACCGCCTTATCAGCTCACGGTGCTGCGCATCGGCATCCTTGCGATCATGCTGCTGAACCTCAGTCCACAGCAGAGCTATGACGCCGTCGGCTACGTTAATACGGCGCTGACCTTTGCCACCGGCTTCCTGGTGGGTGTCGCCGCGCTCGCGCTGCTGCGCGGCTCGACGCCGCAACAACAGCTTCGCCATCGCATCAAGCGCTTGCTCTCGCATCTGAGCGCGGCGCAGCGGGGGCTCGCCGATCTCGACGCTCCCGGCTTCGCGAGCGCCGTCTCGCGCTCTGATCAGCAGCTGCGCGTCGAGCTGCAAGGCCTCGCGGAGCTGCTGCCATCGAGCTATACAAGGCGGGCACCACAGAACGATCGCGACCGCATCCAGGCGCTGGGTGACGCCATCGAGGGGTTGGTGACCCGCTTCCGCGGCCTCCAGCAGGCGCGTCTGCGCTGGGGCATCCAGCTGCGCCGTCAAGGTTTGGGAACCCGTCTCGGCCAACAACTGCTCGCGCCACTGGTCAGTACCTATCAGGCCTTCATCGACAAGCTCGATCGGCCTGCCGCACCGGCCTCGGTCGCCGCTCTCGACGCGATGGCGAGCAGCGTGCGCGCGGAGCTGGCGCGCATCGATGGCTATCGACGCAGCGAGCAGGTGAACCCGGACAACATCTACACCCTGACCATCGCGGGCCACTACATCGCCGTCATCCATGCGCTACGAGACCTCGCTGCCGCGCTCGATGCCATCGACTGGTCGGCCTGGCGCGACCGATATCTCTGAGCCTTCGCTCGTCTGTTTGAAATCGCTTGATGGCCGCGGATGTCGTTACAATGCAGGTTCGACCCGTCTGACCATCGCGCACTAGCCGCACGAGGAGCATCGATGTATCAACCGCCGCGCCAGCGCCTTCAGCAGAGCGACGCCTCTCAGGAGCGTCATGGAACCGTCGCCGAGCAAGCGCACCGCCGTCGCGCACCCTGGCTGCCGGCGGTCGTTATCAGCGCGCTGATGATCAGCGGATGCGCGAGCGACGGCAGCGTCACCGACCCCCTGGCGGCGCTCGGCAACCCCTTCCAACGCCCCACCGAGGCCGGCTTCCGCGCCATGGCTCAGGCCAGCTGCGGCTCCATGACCATTGGCGATACCACCGTCGGCGCGTTGCTCGGTAAGGACCCGAGCTTCGACACCATGGTGACTGCGCTCTACGACGGTGACATCTCCAACGATGAGTTCATGAATCAGCTCCTACTTCAGCACCCGTCTCCTGATGCCAACATCCCCGCTGCCGGCTGCATCATGGATGAGCTCGAGCGCTGCTTCGCCGAGACCTGCAAGGTCATGACCCCGGCCGAGCGCGCGAAGATGGACACGGCCAACGCTGCCGCCGCCGAGGAGATCGCGACGAGCGTGACCATCGATCCGGGCGAGATCCCCGCGGAAGATCAAGCGCAGGTCGAGCAGATGATCGAGCAGGCGAAAGAAGACGGCCCTCAGCCGCTTCCCTGAGCGTCTGGCCCCTGAGCCTCTGCCCCCGAGCGCCTCGCCCTGGCCGTCCCGCCCTGGTAGCCGCCGAGGATGCCCGAGCATCGGTCGCACCCAC
>CAZTYV010000015.1:0-14156 GCA_964617675.1 uncultured Halochromatium sp.
TCAAACGTCCGCAAAATGTTACCCCCAGCGTTACCCCAGAGGCCAAAAACGAAAAACGGGCCAGCTTGATAAGAAGCTAACCCGTTGTTTTTCTTGGTGCGCCCTGCAGGGTTCGAACCTGCGACCACCTGATTAAAAGTCAGATGCTCTACCAGCTGAGCTAAGGGCGCTCGTCAAATCGAGACCCGTATGATACCTCAGGAGCAGGACGACCGAAAGTTGCTAGACTTGCGTCGGTGGTCGGGTCGCATGCTGGGAGTCGGTGTTGGACGTAGAGCAGGGTCAGGAGGGTTGGATGCAGTTCAAGATCAAGATCATGGACTACGCGGTGGTGCTCAGGATGCTGACCATGACGACCGTGTGGCTGCTGCTGCTGGTCTGGTTCCTCACTGCTTACCGCATTAGCTGCGTGGTGGCCGCGCTCATGTTCGCGCTGCTCACGGTGGTGTTGTTGGTGGCTGGTCTCGAGCGGACCTACTTCGTTCGTCGGGCCTTGTTCAACGAGTCGCTCGAGCGTGAGGGGCTCTTGTTCGCGCTCGTGCACAACCGCTTTCTGGTCACGGCACGCGAGCTTGTGATCGCCGCGCTTCTGACGCTGTTCTTGCTGATCAGCACCGTTACCTTCGAGCCGCGACAATGGTCGCTATTGTTCGCGGCCCTGCTGCTGTTGACGCTCATCATTCCTCGAATCGCCGGCGCCATGCATCAAGAGGTCCGCGAGCAGTACCGGTTCGCGATCGCGCGGCATTGGGCGATGTGGATCAGCGTTGTGCTGCTCTGGGGCGAGGCCCTGCTGGTGATGATCTTCTCGCCCCGACAAGATTTCTACGGCATGCGCTGGCAAGAGGTGCTGAGCTATGGGATCGCACAGCCCGATATCGCCTGCCCGACCCTGCGCGCCGCGACAATGGTCTTCAGCACCGGTGAAGGCCTCGCGGTCTGGGCCGTGCAGAATTGGGAGCGCGTGCTGAATGACCCGACTCAGGCGGTGATGCTCTGGGTTGGTCTGATCGCGCTCATCGTCTTGCCGTTCCTGATGGCCCTGGCGGCTAGCCGCGCGCTGATCGGCGCGATGGGGCGCCCCTGGCAGATGTGGGAGTCGCTATCGCGCAACGGCCTGCTCGAGCCCAACCCCGCCACTGGCTCCGCCGACGAGGCTGCGCAACGGCCGCGGCCGCGCTAACCATCGGGGGCATTCTGCTCGATGCAAGCATCGCCTAGCGCTCAGGCGACCGACCTTGATCAGGTCGCTGAGCAGATCGCCCGGCAGTTCCTGCCGCATGCGGCCGACCTGCGGCTGCAGCGGCTCGGCCAGGGCCTGATCAACGACACCCGTTTGGTCGAGGATCGCTCCGAGCGCTTTGTGCTGCAGCGGCTCAATAGCGCCGTCTTCAAGGACGCCGATGCGATCGTGGCCAATCTGTTGCGGGTGCAGGAGTGGCTCCATGGCCAAGCCGAGGTCGCGGTGCGATTACCGCGGCTCTTTTGCGCCGCGAACGGCTCGCCGATCCTGCGCGACGAGACTGGCCATGCCTGGCGGCTGATGGAGTTCATTGGGGATAGCCGAACGCTGCGTCCGCTGCAGCATCCCGCGCAGGCGGCAGAGGTCGGCCGTGTTCTTGGTGACTTCCATCGGGCGCTCGCCGGCCTCAACCCGAGCTTGCTGCGCCTGACCTTGCCAGGACTGCACGACACGCCGGGCTACAAGCGGCGTTTGGATGCGGTCATGGCTGCGGCGCCGCACCGGCGCGAAGACCCGAGGGTGGCCGAGGCCGTCGAGCAGGTCCAGGCCAGGGCGGAGCTGATCAGCGTGCTGCAGCAGGCGCGGGCGGCTGGAACAGCAGCGACGCAGATCACGCACGGCGACCCCAAGCTCGATAATGTGCTCTTCGCGCGGGATGCCGATCGCGCGCTCTGCCTGATCGATCTCGACACGGTCCAGCCCGGCCTCTTGCACGAAGACATCGCCGACTGCGTGCGCTCCTGCTGCAACCGGGTCGGCAGTGCAACGGCCGGGACGCTCAGCACCGGCTTTGATCTGGTGCTCTTCGACGCCTTGCTCAGCGGCTACGCAACGGTCGCGGCACCCTTGTTCGACGCCGATTCGCTCGCGCTCGTCTACCCGGCGATTCGCCTGATCCCGGTCGAGCTCGCCATCCGCTTTCTGACCGATGACCTCGAGGGCAATCGCTACTTTCGAGTCAGTCATGCGCGCGAGAATCTCGACAAGGCGATGGTTCAGCTCGCGCTGACTCGAGACATCGAGCGCCAACGCGGCGACATCGAGCGCATCATCTCCAACCGTTTCGCGCCCAAGCGACCCCGGCTATGACACATCACCTCACCGAGATCCTGGCGCTGCTGATCGTCATTGGTATCGCGGCGCAATGGATCGGCTGGCGCTTCCAGATCCCTGCCATCATCCTGCTGAGCCTAAGCGGACTCTTGATCGGGCCGATCTTCGGCGTCTTTCAGCCGAGTGAGGCCCTCGGCGACGCCTATCAGCCGTTGATCAACCTCGCGGTGGCGGCAATCCTGTTCGAGGGCGGCCTCTCGCTGCACTTCGCGGAGCTCAGGCAGGCCGCCTCGGGCGTCAACCGCCTGGTCACGGTTGCCGTTGTGCTTAGCCTGTCGCTCACGGCGGCTGCCGCCCACTGGATTGGCGGACTCTCCTGGGCGGTCGCGCTGATCTTCGGCGCCATCATGATCGTGACCGGGCCCACGGTGATCTTGCCGCTGCTGCGCCAGGCGCGGTTAAAGCGCCGACCGGCCTCCTATCTGAAGTGGGAAGGCATCGTCAACGATCCGATCGGCGCCTTGCTCGTGGTGGTGCTCTTCGACTATGTCGCCGGCCCTGGTGCGGGCTCTGGTGCGGGCGCGGGGGTGGGCTCGGGGGCGGGCCCGCTCGACGAAGCCCTGTTGCGGATGGCCACCGGCGTCGCTGCCGCGCTCCTGCTCGGCGGCGTCGGCGGCTGGCTGCTTGGGCGCGCATTCCTTGCCGGCAAGGTCCCCGAGTACCTCAAGGGTCCGTTGGCGCTGGCCACGGCGATCGGCGTCTATGCACTGTCGAACATGGTGCTGGATGAGGCCGGGCTGATCGCGGCCACCGTGCTTGGGATCGTGCTTGGGAACATGAACCTGCCGAGCATCGGCGAGATCCGCCGCTTCAAGGAATACGTCGGTATCCTGCTCGTCTCCGGCGTGTTCCTGTTGCTCACCGCGGACCTCGACCCACAGATCATGGCCGCGATGGACTGGCGCAGCGGTGCACTGATCGCGGTGGTGATCTTCGTGGTGCGCCCCGTCGCGGTCTGGGTCAGCACCCTCGGTGCCGGGATGACCTGGGAAGAGCGTGCGCTGGTCGGCTGGATCGCACCGCGCGGCGTGGTGGCCGCGGCCGTGGCCGGTGTCTTCGGCCCCGCCCTGGCCGAGCGCGGCTTCGCCGGCGCCGAGCAGCTGTTGCCATTGGTCTTCACGCTGATCCTGCTCACCGTGGTGCTCCACGGTTTCAGTCTCGGATGGATGGCGCGCCGGCTTCACCTCAGTGCGCGGCGTCGCGGCGGTCTGATCATTGCCGGCGGCACGGCTTGGAGCAACGGCCTGGCCAAGGCCCTGCATGAGCGCGACGTGCCGGTGATCGTCGCCGACAACGCCTGGCATCGCCTGCGCAGTGCGCGCCTCGCTGGCGTCCCCGTGTACTTCGGCGAGCTACTCTCGGAGCATGCCGAGTACGCCCTCGAGCTCGGTGCCTACGGCAACCTGCTCGCGGCCGGCAACAACGACGCCTACAACGCCCTGGTCTGTGCCCACTTCGCACCCGAGCTCGGCACACAGAAGGTCTTTCAATTGGCAAGCGGCGAAAGCGCGGAATCGCGCCGCCCGTCGGCAGACGCGCGCGGGCGCATCGCCTTCTCGAGCAAGGTCCAATACGAAGACCTGCAACGCCACTGGTACCAGGGCTGGGGCTTCCACGGCACCCGCATCACCGAGAGCTTCAATCTCGAGGCCATGCAGGCATCCTTGCCGAAGGGCGCCATCCCATTGCTCGTTATCGACAACGACCATGAGGTCACCTTGATCGAGGGCGGCAAGCCCATCAAGGCCGCCGCCGGTCAGCGAGTGCTCTGGTTCGGCTGCAAAGCCGCCTGTGAGACCGACGAGCCGGCCAGCGCACCGGCATTAAAGACGCCCCATGCCACCGGCGACCCGGCCGATGGCGGCGAGCGCCTGCCGACCTAGGCGGTGCTCGGAGGAGAGCCGCCGGCGCCCACCCCGCGGCGCCGTCTCAGCCACCAGCCGCTCATCGCCCAGTAGCAGAGGGACAGGAGCGCGATCCAGAGCGCTGCCAGCCAGCCGATGACGCCATCGTATTGCCCGACCAAGAAGGCCAGGGTCGAGCTGTCGTTGCCGTCCGTCACTCGCCGAGCGACCTGAATCACGAAGACCCAGCCGGCATGCAGGCCGATACACCAGCCGATGTGCCCCGTGCGCTCGCGCACGAGGGCCAGGAAGACCCCGGCACTGATCAGGGCCGCGAGCGAGTCCAGATGCTGCCACTGGAAGAGGCCGACGAAGACGTGCAGGAACATGGTCCAGGCGCCGGCCCAATCGAACGGGACGCCGGGCGGGAGATCATGCGGCTTAAGGAAGTGCACCAGGGCATAGAGCAAGGCCGACCAGCCCGCGGCCGCGGCGATGCCGGCGCGCCGACGGATCGAGGAGAAGAGCGCACCGCGGAAGAAGGTCTCTTCGAGGAGGCCGATCAGGAGCCCGCCGATCAGCGCGGCGAGCGCCTTCTCGAGCAGACCGAGGATGCTCAATCCCTCGACATCTGGGACGCGCACACCGAGGTAGAGCTCGGCGGCCACCAGGGCGCCGAGGATCAGCACCCCGAGCAGCCAGCCGATCTGTAGCGCGCGCAGGAAGCGCGGGCGGGGCAGCGCGAAGCCGAGCGCCTGCCGGTTCGCCGTGCCCATCAGCCACAGGAAGGGCCAGAGCCCGAGCAGGATCAGGACCTGGGCGACGCGCCCCATCACGCGGCGCGGCTCGTAGTCGATCCAGCCAGTCTCCATCAGCGGGACGGTCAAGATCACGGCGAGCAGCAGCGCGAGGAAGAGGTAGCCGAAGAAGACCGCGGTCACGAGCGCGGCGGAGCGGCTCGGCCGAATCGAGTCGAACAGGGTCATGGCGTCAGGCCCGGCGCGCTTCAGCTCACCGCCGGGGTTTGGTGCAGGTAGCGGTTGTCCGTCAACTGCTGCAGGACGAAGTCGGCGACGTCGGCGCGCGAGACGCGGGTGGCCCGGATCGAGCGATCGGTGCCGCTGCGGTAGGCGCCGGTCGCCGGGCCGTCGGTCAGCCCACCCGGACGAACGATGGTCCAGTCGAGGCCGCTCTCGCGGATCAGCTGCTCCTGGGCCTCTTTGGCGGCCATGATCTTCCTCAGGGTCAGCTGCATGATCACCCGGAAGGCGGCGGCCACCTGCTCGCGGCTGTCGCCGACCCCCATCGAGGTCACGGCAATCAGCCGCTTGATGCCGAGCCGCTGCATCCCGGCGATGATCCGCTCGGTGCCCGCGGCCTCAACAGGCGTTGCAGCCCCATGACTGCCGAGCACGCAGATCACCGCATCCGTATCGGCGAGACAACGGTCGACCGCGTCCTGATCGAGGACGTCACCGGCCATGACCTCGAGGGCCTCCGCCGTGGCCAGCTTCGCCGGGTCACGCGCGAGCGCCTTGAAGGCATAGCCCTTGGCGAGCCCCTGAGCCAGGACCTGGCTCCCAGTTCCGCCGGTCGCGCCGAAGAGTGCGACCCTCATGCGTGCACCTCACGCTCGTTCGGCGCGACCGGCGGCGGCCCCTGATCGTCAACGCCGCCGGTGCGTCGGAACAGCATCATGTAGTTCACCGCCATCGAGCTGGTGAAGCTGAACGAGCGATCGAACGGGCTCACGCGCACGCCGGTGCGGTCGAGTGGGACCATCTGAGCACCAAGGCCGTCCATCAGCTCATCGGGCTTGACCAGCTTGCGGTAGTGATGGGTGCCCTTCGGTAGCCAGCCCATGATCCATTCGGCGCCGATGATCGCCATCAGCCAGGCCAGTGGGGTGCGGTTGATGGTCGCGACCACCATGACGCCGCCGGGTCGGACCAGTCGTGCGCAGTCGGCAAGGAAATCCGGCAGGTGATCAACGTGCTCGACCACCTCCATATTGAGTACGGCATCGAAGGTCTCACCGGCATCGGCGAGCTCACGTGCGGTGACCAACCGATAGTCGATCTCAAGACCACTCCAGCTCGCGTGGATCTGCGAGACGCGGATGTTCTTTTCGGTGATCTCGGTACCGGTCACGCGCGCGCCGAGCCGCGCCATCGACTCGCTCAGGATGCCGCCGCCGCAACCGATGTCGAGGATCTCCAGCCCCGCGAGCGGCCGCTCGGCACGGGCGTCGCGGGCGAACACCCGACAGAGCTGCGCGCGGATGTAGTCGACGCGGAACCGGTTGAGCTTGTGCAGTGGCCAAAACGGTCCCTGATCGTCCCACCAGCGATGGGCGAGCTTCTCGAAGTAGGCGACCTCATTCGGGTCGATATCGGGTGCGGTGAGATGAACGGCCGTCATAGCGCGTGAGGGGTCGGTAAGCGGTGACGAGAGAGGTCGTGCTCGCCGCGCTGAATTGCAAGCCGTTGCCGGGCAAGTTGTGGCCGGGCAAGTTGTGGCCTGGCAAGTTGTGCAGGGCGGCTCGCTCGGTTAGCCTCGCGCGGTCTGCAGTTTACCAGGCACCGCTGTCTTGCCAAGCGCCCCCTCAGATGTCCCGGCTGCCCTCGCCGCCCTTGCGGCCGAGGCACCGACCGAGCTCGCACCCGCCGCCGAGCGCACCGCGGGGCTGCTCGGCGCGGCCGCGGCCTTGCCGATGCAATGGCTCGGCGAGATCGCGGCCTTCCTGAGCTTCGATCCGACACTGCTGGCGACGCCGGAGATGATCACGCGGATCGCCTTTCAGGTGCTCCTGTTGTTTGGGTCGGCGTTCTTCTCGGGCTCGGAAACCGCCCTCTTCTCGCTCTCGAGGCTCGATCTACAGGAGCTGCGCCGCCGCCGTCACCGCCACATCGACCGCTTGCAGGCACTGCTCGATCAGCCGCGACGGCTCATCATCTCGGTGCTCTGCGGCAACCAGCTGATCAACATCGCTGCCGTTGCCAATATGACCGGCATCCTGATGCTGCTCTACGGCGAGGAGCGCGCCGGTATCATCAATGTGCTGGTCATGGTCCCGTTGCTGCTGCTGCTTGGAGAGGTCACGCCCAAGACCATCGCCATGTCGAACCCGGTGCGCGTGAGCGCTGGGCTGGTCGCCGCGCCCATGGGGGTCTGGGTTCGGCTCGTCACACCGCTGCGGGTGGTGCTGCGACTGGTCTCCGACCGGGTCACCACCTGGATCGTCGGCCGCGAGATCGCGCCGGCGAATATCCTCAAGATCGACGAGTTTCGCTCGCTGGTCGATCAGGTTGCGAATGAAGGCGAGCTGCAGGCCACCGAGCGCACCCTGATCTACCACCTGCTCGATGCCGGGACCACCGAGATCGTCGAGATCATGACGCCGCGCACGCGCATGGCGTTCATCGATGGCAACCTGCCGATCACCGAGGCCTTGGAGCAGTTCAAGGCGCTGCGCCACTCGCGCGTCCCGGTGTTCCGGGGTCAGCGTGACAATCTGCTCGGTTTCATGCAGCTCGAGGACGTCTTACCGCTGGTGCTCGACAAGCCGGATCTCTCTGGGATGCGCATCGATGACCTGCTCCATCCGCTCGTGGTCGCTCCGCCGACCAAGCGCGTCGACGAGATGTTCGATTTCTTCCAAACGCATCAGACCCGCGCCGCGCTGGTGATCGACGAGTTCGGCGGCGTCGAGGGTATCATCACCATGCGCGACGTCCTGACCTTCATCTTCGGCCACCTCTCCGGCGAGGCCAAGGGCCAGGCGATGTATCTGGAGCGCGACGAGAACCTCTATGAGGTGCCGGGTGACATGAAGCTCACCGACTTCAATGATCTGACCAACTTCGGTATCTGGGACCCGCGCATGACCACGATCGCAGGCGTCGCCTTCCGGCATCTCGACCGGCTCCCACAACAGGGCGACCGGGTGCGGGTGGAAGACTGCGAGATCGAGGTCTTGGAGATGGACGGACACCGCATCGCGCGCGTTCGAGTCGCGCGCGGCGCCTTCATGCCCAAGGACCTGGAGGGCGAGCCCGGCCGGGCTGGAGACGGCGAGACGCCC
Source organism: uncultured Halochromatium sp. (assembly GCA_964617675.1). Taxonomy (GTDB): domain Bacteria; phylum Pseudomonadota; class Gammaproteobacteria; order Chromatiales; family Chromatiaceae; genus Lamprobacter. The sequence continues at coordinate 8,285 of CAZTYV010000015.1, forward strand.
GCTGCAGCGCCGATCGATGGGCAAGGCGAGCCCTGACCCGGATGGACCCCCTCGTCGCCTTGCCGCTGATGCTCGCGCTGCTCGTGCTCGAGGGCTTCTTCTCGGGCAGTGAGATCGCACTGGTGCATGCCGACAAGTTTCGGCTGCGCGCGCGTGCGTCGAAAGGCGATCGCGGCGCCGCGCTGGCCCTGCGGATGTTCGAGCGCCCCGAGGTGCTGCTCACCACCACACTGGTCGGCACCAACATCGCCGTGGTCAGCCTCACCACCCTGGGCACGCTGCTGATGATCGAGCGCTTCGGCGCGCTGGGCGAGCTCTATGCCTTCCTGCTCCTGACGCCCTTGCTGCTGATCTTCGGCGAGATCGTGCCCAAGAGCGTCTATCAGCAAAAGGCCGACGAGCTGGCGCCGACCGTGGTCTACGCTCTGCGGCTGTTCTCGATCCTGCTCTACCCGTTGGTCTGGATCTTCTCGGTGGTGGCCCGCACCGCGGCGCGCCTGGTGCGCGCACCGAGCTCGGCCTCGAGCCTGTTCATCAGTCGTCAGCAGTTCAGCACCCTGGTCGAGATGGCCGAGCGCGGCGCCGAGGTGGAGCTGTTCGATCGTCAGCGTATCGAGCGGGCGATCCGCTTCGGCGACACCACGGTCGGCGAGGCGATGGTGCCGCTGGCCGAGATCACCGCGCTCAACCACCTGCGCAGTACCCATGACGCCGTGCGGTTGGTGCGTCAATCGGGTTTCAATCGACTGCCGATCTACCAGGGCAACATCGGCAACGTCACCGGCGTGGTCACCCTCACCGTCTGGGATCTGATGGACGAGGCGGTCAAGGCCAAGCCGCTCGGCGAGCTCGTGCGCCCGCCGCTCTACGTCTCACCGTTGCAGCTGATCCACGAGCTGCTGCCGGTGCTGCGAGAGCGCGACGATCAGATGGCCGTGGTCGTCGACGAGTTCGGCTCGGCGATCGGCATGATCACCATGGAAGACATCCTGGAAGAGGTGGTGGGTGAGATCGAGGTCGGCTATGACTTCGACGAGTATCATCACAAACGCAAGCGTCACTATCAGCGCATCGATCAGGGGCTCTACCTGTTCGATTCGCGCGTACCGATCTCGGAGCTCAACGCGCTGCTTGACATCGATCTGCCAGCCACCGAGTTCCACACCGCCGGTGGCTTCGTCGAGGCGCGCTTGCGGCATATCCCGAGGGTCGGCGAGAGTGTCCTGCAGTCTGGCTGGCGCTTCACGGTGACCGAGGCGAACGAGCGCGCCGTGCTCAAGCTCAAGATCGAGCGCGCCTGATCCCGATCGGCATGGAGACCTGATGCTTGAAACCCTTTCCCGACTCGCGCTGAGGTTGCAGCCGCTCACGCGGGCGCTCTTCATCGGACTCGTTCTTCTGACGGCCGCAACCGCGGTCATCATCGCGTTGCCCAGCCTCTCCAGCGCGCAGGACGCCCTGCCGGCATTGCTCGCCGTCGTGCTCTGGCTGCTCTGCCTACTGGTCTTCATCCAAACCTTTGCGACCGTACCGGCGCGGCCGGGCCCCGAGATGAGCGGCATGCGCCGCCTCGCCCGCTTGCTCAATCGCGGCTTCCACTGGCTGTTGTTCGTGCTCTTCGTCGCCATCAGCCTCGCAGCGCTCTCGATCACCGGGCGATTACTGGTCGAGCCCTGAGCCCTGAGCCCTGAGCCCTGAGCCCTGAGCCCTGAGCCCTGAACGGGGATTGATCTGCTAGGCTGTCAGCCATGAATAGCCAAGCCTTCGACTCCGCCTACGCGCTGCTGCGCGACTCGGTCATGCGCTATCGCGGCGAGCCCGTCGGTACGGTCGCCGCCTTAGCCGGCCAGGAGGCGGCGGCAAACTATCAGGACTGCTTTGTGCGTGACTTCGTGCCCTCGGCGCTGGTCTTTCTCGCCGATGGTGAGCATGTCATCGTGCGCAACTTCCTGCGCACCCTGCTCGATCTGCGGGTCCAGCACGAGCGCATCCAAGGCCATGGGCTCGAGCCCGCGGTGCTGCCAGCCAGCTTCCGCGTGATCTGCAATGGCGAAGACGAAGAGATCCGGGCCGATTTCGGTGACCACGCGATCGGCCGGGTGGCACCCGTCGACGCGATGATGTGGTGGGTGATCTTGCTGGCGCTCTACACCCGCACGAGCCAGGATCGCAGCCTGATCGAGGATCAGGCCGTGCAGCATGCCCTCTGCAGCATCCTCGAGCTGACCTTGCGCGAAGGCTTCGAGGTCTTCCCGACCCTGCTGGTGCCCGATGGCAGCTTCATGATCGACCGGCGGATGGGGGTCTATGGCCACCCGCTCGAGATCCAGACCCTGTTCCACGGCATGCTGGTCGCGGCGGTCGAGCTGCTGCATCTGGTGGGGATCGGCGATGGGCTGATCGAGATTGCCGAGAAGCGCGCCAATATGCTGCGCACCTACCTACAGGTCTTCTACTGGCTCGACCTGGAGCGGCTGAACGAGATCCACCGCTACAAGACCGAGGAGTTCGGTGACGCCAGCGTCAACATGCTGAATATCTACCCGGAGTCGATCCCGGACTGGGTGGTGAACTGGATCACCGACCGCGGCGGCTATCTGGTCGGTAACCTGGGCCCGGGGCGGATGGACTTCCGGTTCTTCGCCCTGGGCAACCTCCTCGCCATCCTCTTCGGCATCACCAGCGAGCGCGAATCCCACAGCCTGATGAGCCTCTATCACGACCGTTGGGACGACCTGGTCGGCCGCATGCCGGCGAAGCTCGTCTTCCCGGCCGTGGTCGGCAAGGAATGGATGTTTATGACCGGCAGCGACCCGAAGAATGTGCCCTGGTCCTATCACAACGGCGGCAACTGGCCGGTGCTGCTTTGGCCGTTGGTGGCCGCGGCACTGAAGACGGGCCGCGGGGACCTCGCTCAGCTCGCCTTGGACGTGGCCGATCAGAGCCTGCCGAAGGCGAGCTGGCCCGAGTACTATGATGGCCAGCGGGGCAATCTGATCGGACGGCGCGCGCAGCTCAATCAGGTCTGGAGCGCCACCAGCTACCTGCTCGCGCACAAGCTGATCGACGACCCAGGTCTGCTCGATCTGTGCGACCCGACCCAACCGATCACCGGCCGCCTGCCCGAGTCTCGTCGGTCTTGAGCGCGCGCACGAGCTCGAGCACGGCCGGATCATCCCATTCGCGCTCGCCGGTGGCCTTGTAGACGAGTCGCCCGTCAGGGGCCATCACGAAGGTCGTCGGGAGTCCGCGCAGGGGCCAGCGTTGGGTGACCTTGGAGTCGGTATCCAGGGGCAGTGGGAAGCTCACCGGCACCTGCTCGAGAAAGGCGCTCACGGCGTCCGCCTCCTCGCCGACGTTGATCGCGATCAGCCCGATCCCCTCCGGCTCCAACTGTTGCCAAGCGCGCTGCATCGCGGGCATCTCGGCTCGACACGGTGGGCACCAGGTGGCCCAGAAGTTGACGATCAGCGGCCGACCAAGAAAATCGCTGAGCCGGTAAGTCTCACCATTGGGCCCGCTGAGCTCGAAGTCTGGCGCAAGCGGGGCCTCGGGCATCGGCATCAGCAGCTCGTCGCTGGCCGACGCCGTCGACGGGCCGGCTGCAGCCAGCAGGGGAAGGGCGAGGTGCAAGACCAGCCCCAGGATGCCGATTCCGATCGTTGATCGCATGGTGATTCTCCAGCAAGAGGACCGCCGCGGCCGCGCCTCGATCGAAGGCGATAGGCAACCTCGGCGGTGCGGGTTAAGGTGGATGGGCAGCAACCGAGTGGACTTCTTTGACCGGGCAGGCGCCGATGTCGATCTTCGCAATCCTTCGCACCCGCTTCATGCGGTGGGTCTGGCAGACGGACCTGCAGTCCCTGCCCGGCTGGCACGCCGCACTGATCCAGGCCGCGAGGCTGATCTATGCGGTGGGCCGCGACTTCACTCAGGGTCAGCTCTCGCTGCACGCGATGAGCCTGGTCTACACCACGTTGCTCTCGCTGGTGCCTTTATTGGCGGTGAGCTTCTCGGTCCTCAAGGGTTTTGGGGTCCACAATCAGGTCGAGCCGATCCTGCTGCAGGCACTGGCCCCGTTGGGTGACAAGAGCGACGAGATCGCATCCCAACTGATCAGCTACGTCGACAACACCAATGTGGGTGTCCTCGGCTCGGTGGGCCTCGCCTTTCTGCTCTACTCGGTGGTGGCGTTGATCTCGAAGATCGAGCAGGTGTTCAACTACACCTGGCACGTCGAGGACCAGCGCGGCGTTGCCAAACGCATCAGCCAATATCTGGGCATCCTGCTGATCGGCCCACTGCTGCTGTTCTCCGCCCTCGGCGCGACGAGCGCCGCACAAAGCACGGCCGTGGTGCAGCATCTGATCGCGATCGAGCCCTTCGGACTCCTGCTGGACTCCGGCGCGCGTCTGGTGCCCTACCTGTTAGTGGTGCTCGCGTTCACCTTTGCGTACAGCTTCGTGCCCAACACGCGCGTCAAGCTCGGCGCCGCGGTGCTGGGCGCCTTGATCGCGGGCCTGCTCTGGCAGAGCGTCGGCTATATGTTCGCCACCTTCATGGCCAACTCGACGCGCTATGCGGCGATCTATTCCGGGCTGGCGATCCTGATCCTGTTCATGATCTGGGTCTACATCGCCTGGCTGATCCTGCTGATCGGCGCCAGCATCGCCTTCTACATCCAGTTTCCCGAATTCCTCGGTACCCGCTCGCGCGACCTGCGGCTGAGCAACCGCCTCCGGGAGCGCGTTGCGCTCTGCATCGCCGCCGAGATCGCGGCCCGCCATCAACGCGGTGATCCGCCTTGCGATGCCGAGGCGCTCGCGGGCTGCCTGCACCTGCCCGTGACCAACGTGCGCAATCTGCTGGCGATGCTCGCGGACGGCGGATTCATCGTCGCAACCGCCGACGAGCCACCGCGCTATGTGCCCGCTCGGGCGCCGACCCAGGTCTCAGTGAGCCAGGTGCTGTTCAGTATTCGGCGCTACGACGAGGACGAGCAGGCACCGGCGCGGCCGCGCTGCAGCCCCAGTGTCGTCGAGCTACAGGCAACGCTTGACCACGCGATCGAGCACAGCCTTGCCGACATGACCTTGGCCGAGCTTGCCGAGCGCCTAACGCCGACCGAGGCTGGCACAGGGGCCGGGCTCGAGTCCAAGCCCGAGCCCGAGCCCGCAACAGGGCCAGCGTCTGCGGAGCCAGGGCAAGCGTCAGGCTGAGTCGACCGATCGCTCGAGGCAGGCGCGCACGGGCGCGAAGCTGCGCCGATGCTCAGGGCTGACGCCGAGACGGGCCAAGGCCTCGAGATGCTGCCTGGTGCCGTAGCCCTTGTGCTGCGCGAAGCCGTAGCCCGGGTAGCGCTGATCGAGACCCTGCATGTGCTGATCGCGAGCGACCTTGGCGAGGATCGAGGCGGCGCCGATCGAGGCGATCTTGCGGTCGCCACCGATCACCGCCCGCGCCTCGCACTCAAGATCGGCAGGGCAGCGGTTGCCGTCCACCAGCGCCAAGACAGGCTTAACCGCCAGTGCGCCGAGGGCGCGGCGCATCGCCAGTAGCGAGGCCTGAAGGATGTTGATCCGATCGATCTCGGCAACCTCAACGAACGAGACCGCCCAGGCGATCGCACTGCGTTTGATCTCGAGTGCCAACTGCTCACGCCTTGCGGCGGAGAGCTGTTTCGAGTCCCCGATCCCAGCCGGGCTGTTCGCCGGATCGAGGATCACCGCCGCCGCACAGACCGGACCCGCGAGCGGTCCGCGGCCGGCCTCGTCAACACCGGCGCACTGCGCACTCGCGTCCCCTGGGCTTAACCCAGCCAGCTCGAGCTGGCCACCGCCATCGGTATCGGTATCAAGCACTCGCATTGGCA
>CAZTYV010000015.1:14256-20333 GCA_964617675.1 uncultured Halochromatium sp.
AAGCCCAAGCGCCCGCAGCGCGCTCGCGCGGTCCGGCTCCAGCGGAAACGTATCGGCCAGCGGATGGCCGATGTACTCGACCGGGACCCGATGCGCCTTAAGGAAATCGGCCTCGAACGGGAAGATGCTCAACATCAGATCGATCGAGCGGCGAATCTGTTTGACGCGCCCGGGGCGCCAAGCCCAGACCGTCGGACTGACCAGGTGCACGGTCGGGACCCCAGTCGCGCGCAGTCGGCGCTCGAGCCCAAGGTTAAAGTCGGGCGCATCGACGCCGATCACGACGTTCGGACGCAGCCCACGCAGGCCGGTCACCAGCTCGCGCCTTGCCCGGAGCAACTGTGGCAGGACCTTGGCCACCTCGACCAGCCCCATGACCGACAGCCGCTCCATCGGCAGTAAGCTCTCGCACCCCTGCGCCAGCATCTTCGGGCCGGCGACACCGACGAAGCGTAGGTCGGGACGCAACGCCCGCAGCGCACCGATCAACAGGGCGCCCAGTTGATCGCCGGAGGGCTCGTTCGCGACGATGCCGATCAGCGGACCACTCGTGCTCGGTTCAGCCCGCGCCATCGCCGGCGCGTCAGCGCACGATACTGCGCGCACTCGCACTCAGGAAGTCCGTGATCAGACCGACCACCGGCTCCTCCTCGGCGAGGGTCTCCAGCGCGCGTGTTGCCTCTCCCAGCTTCAGGTTCGAGAGGTAGAGTAGCCGATAGGCCCGACGAATGGCGCTGATCTGTCCACTCGTGAATTGCCGCCGCTTCAGCCCCTCGCTGTTGATCCCGCGCGGCACCGCCGGATGACCGTCGATAGTCACATAGGGTGGGACGTCCTTGGAGACGACCGAGCCCATCGCGCTGAAGCTGTGAGCGCCGATGCGGCAGAACTGGTGCACGATGGTGAAGCCACCGAGGATGGCCCAATCCTCGATCACGACATGCCCGCCGAGCGAGGCGGCATTCGCCATGATCACCTGGTCGCCGATGACGCAATCATGCGCCACGTGGCTATAGGCCATGAACAGGTTGTCATTGCCGATGCGAGTCTCGCCCCCGCCCTGAAGCGTCCCGCGATGGATGGTCGCGGACTCCCGCACCACATTGCGATCGCCGATCGTGAGCCGGGTGCGCTCGCCACCGTACTTCTTGTCTTGGGGATCCTCGCCAACGGACGCGAATTGAAACACCCGATTGTCGCGCCCGATCTCGGTCGGACCTTGCACCAGGGTATGAGGGCCGATCCGCGTGCCACGTCCGATCACCACATCCGCGCCGATGATTGCGTAGGCTCCAACCTCGACATCGTCGTCGAGCTGCGCCGAGGGATCGACGAGCGCGGTTGGGTGGATCAAGGCCTAAAAATCCCGAGCCGTGCACATGATCTCGGCGCTCGCCACCATGCGCTCATCAACCCGCGCCTCGCCCGAGAATTTCCAGATGCCGCGTTTGACGTTGTGGACCTTGACGTCGAGAAAGAGCTGATCACCCGGCTCGACGGGGCGTTTAAAGCGCGCCTTGTCGATACCGACGAAATAGTACAGCGACTTTTCGCCGACCTCGTCGGGCCGCGACTCCATCGCCAAGAGGCCTGTCGCCTGCGCCAGGGCCTCGATGATCAACACCCCCGGCATCACGGGACGCACGGGGAAGTGGCCGGTGAAATAGGGCTCATTGAAGGTCACATTCTTGAGCCCGATCAATTGCTCATCAGGCTTGAAGAGCACAACCCGATCGACCAATAGGAACGGATAACGGTGCGGCAGCAGGCTCAGCACCTTATGGATATCCATCTTAATCAAGTCCACCTCCGAAGCGCCGGCTGCTCGCCAACATCACGCTGTCTCATCACCCTTGTCACCCTCGCTCACCTGCTCTGATGGCCGCTGCGCGTCCTGCAGCGCGGCGACCTGGGCTTCGAGCTGCTTGAGGCGTTTCGCCATCTCGTCAAGGTGGCGGAATCGTGCCACGTTACGCCGCCAGTCTGCGCTTGGCATCGCCGGGATACCGCTGCTGTAGACACCCGACTGCTCAAACGAGCGGGTCACCATCGCCATGCCGGTGAAGTGCACGTTGTCGCCGATCTCCAGGTGTCCCGCCATCCCCACCGCACCGGCGATCGTGCAGTGCCGGCCGATCCGGGTCGAGCCCGAGATCCCGGAGCAGGCGGCCATCGCCGTATGCTCGCCGATCTCGACGTTATGGCCGATCTGGATCAGGTTATCGATCTTCACGCCATCACCGACGATGGTCTCACCGATGGCGCCTCGATCAACGGCGCTATTGCTGCCCACCTCAACGTCATCACCAAGTCGCACGCGTCCGAGCTGCGGGATGCGCACCCAACGCGCACCGTCGCGCGCGAAGCCGAAGCCCTCGCGCCCGATCACCGCACCGGGATGCAAGAGCACACGCCGCCCGATGAGGCTGCGCGCGCAGACGGTCACGGCAGCCACCAAGCGCGAGCCCTCCCCGATCCGGCTCCCGCGCTGAATGATGCAACCAGGGCCGATCTCGACCTCGGCGTCGATCACCACCTGATCCTCGATCACGCACAGCGGCCCAATCGAGGCCGAGGCATCGATCTTGGCACTCTCCGCGACCACCGCACTCGGATGCACACCCGTCGGCGCGGCCGCGCGCGGGTGCAGCACCTCGGCGGCGCGCGCAAAGGCAAGGGTCGGATTCTCGCTCAACAGGCAGGCACAGGGTGCATCGGTTGCCAAGGCAGGACTCAGGATCACCGCCGCCGCCCGCGTCGTGCGCAACGCCTCGCGGTACTTCTCGGAGCTCACAAAACTGAGACCCTTGTCGGTACCCTGGCCCAAGGCGCAGACCTCGGTGAGCTCGACGTCAGCCCCCGGACCCGGTGCAGCGTCGATCCGCCGCGCAAGCTCACTCATCAGCATGTCGTCGATCCAGATCCCGTTCTCAGCGCTTCTCGAAGACCTCTTTGAGGCGGTCGATCACCTCATCGGAGATGTCGGCCCTCGGGCTCGAGTAGACGACCCCCTCGCTCAAGATCAGATCAAACCCCTTGTCCTTGGCAACCTGTGCAACGACCTCTTCGACCTGCTGCACGAGCTTGGTACGCAGGTCGCTCTGCCGCAGCGCGAAATCCGCCTGCATCTCCTCCTGCGCGTAGCGCAAACGCCGCTCGCGGGCGCGGATGTCGTTGCGCAAGCGGGTCACCTCGTCGGCACGCATCAGGGCGCCGTCGCGCTCTAAGCGCGTCTCGAGTCGAGTGATGTCATCCTGTTGCGAGGTCAGCTCCGCCTCTCGCTCCTGTGCCTCGGCACTGAGCAGATTCCGGGCCGCCTCGTACTGCGGAGATTCCTCGACGATCCGGTTTGGATCGATGACCGCGATGCGAAAGGGCTCTTCGGCGGCCGGGGCCGTCATCGCAGCGGCCATCAGGGCCGCGGCCATCAGGACAGGCCTGGCCGCGAGCGCGTATCGAGGCACTAACATAGGGACTCCAACTCAGAAGGTCTGCCCAAATGAGAACTGGAAGATCTGCGTCTCATCCTCGTCGGTGGAGTTGAGCGGATAGGCGAGACTCACCGAGAGTGCACCGATCGGGGAGAGCCACGCAAAGGAGAGACCGGTTGAGTAGCGCAGCTCGCCGAGATCGAAGCCCGTTGGGGTCACGAGCGGGTCCGACTCGGTCCACCACACGTTGCCGAAGTCGAAGAAGGCGCCGACGCGCACCGTGTTCTCGAAGCGCCCGCCGATCGGCGGCGGCGCATAGACCTCGAGTCCCCCGGTCAGCTTCAGATTGCCACCAACGGGGTCTTGATCGCCATCGACCTCGCGCGGACCAAGCGAGAATGCGTCGTAGCCGCGCACCGAGCGCGGCCCACCGGCGAAGAAGTTCTCGAAGAACGGGAGCTGGGCGGTATCACCGTAACCAGCGCCGTAACCAAAGTCGCCCCTGAGCGCAAAGGTGAAATTCCGCGTGAGGGGGACGTATTGTCGGGCCTCGAGATTCACGCGGTAATATTGCAGGTCACTGCCGGGAATCGCCACCTCGCCAAAGACGCGCTGCAGGGCGCCGCGATTGGGGAAGACGGCGGAGTCGCGGCTGTCACGCGTATAGCTCGCGGTGACAAAGAAATCATTAAACTTGTTGCCATTCTGCTCAACGAAATCCTGCGCCAGCAGGGACGCGCCACCCGCGAAGAAATGGGTGTATTGGTAGCGGAAACCGACGCCGGCGCGGCTGACATCGGAGATCGGCAGGCCAAAATTGATCTCGGCCAGCCCGATGTCGGTCGAGTAGTTGGCGCCGGTCAGATCAGCGAAGTTGGTCGCACGGTAGGTCAGATCGAAACCGCGGCTAATCCCATCAACCGTGTAATACGGATTGGTGTACGCCAACCGATAGAGCTGTGTGCTTCGACTCGTATTCAGGGCCAGCGAGACACGCTTGCCGGTGCCGAGGAAGTTGTTCTGCGTGACGCTCGCGTTGAACAGGATGCCTTGCGACTGCGAGAAGCCGACGCCGGCAAGGAGGTTGCCGGATGGCCGTTCGGTCACGGTCACGTCCACATCGACCTGATCTGCTGAGCCTGGGACGGCCGGGGTCTCGATGGTGACATCCTCGAAATAGCCGAGTCGTTGTAGGCGCTCACGGGAGCGTTTGACCAGCTCGGTCGAGAACCAGGCGCGCTCGAGCTGGCGCATCTCGCGTCGGAGCACCACGTCGCGCGTGCGCGTGTTGCCTTCCATGTTGATGCGGCGCACGTAGACGCGCTTGCCGGGGTCGATGAAGAAGGTGATGGTGACCTCCTTCGCCTCCTCATCGATCTCGGGCACCGCGTTCACGTTCGCGAAGGCGTAGCCCTCGCTGCCGAGCAGCTCGGAGATACGCTCGGCGCTCTCGGTCGCCTTGATGCGCGAGAAATCCTCACCCCGGCGCAGGTGGATCAACGGGAATAGATCATCCACCGGCACCGAGGGCTGGCCCGCGAGCTTGATATCCTTCACCCGATAGACATCCCCTTCCTCGATACCGACCGTGACATACATGCCGTCCTTGTCCGGACTGATCGAGACCTGGGTCGAGGTGATCTGGAAATTGACGTAGCCGCGATCGAGATAGAACGAGCGCAGATTCTCGAGATCACCGCCGAGCTTCTGCTTCGAATACTGATCGTTCTTGGTATAGAAGGAATACCACGTGGTGGTGCCCAGATCGAACAGCTTGAGCAGCTCCTTATCGCTGAAGGCCTCGTTGCCGATGATATTGATCTGCTTGATGCGAGCGGTGCGGCCCTCGGTGATCGCGATGCGCACCGCGACCCGATTGCGCTCGAGTGGAGAGACCGTCGACTCGATATCGAGCCCGTACTTACCGGCGGCGAAGTACTGACGCCGCAGCTCCTGCTCGATGCGATCGAGCATCGCCGGGTTGAAGACGCGCCCCTCGGCCATGCCGATGTCTTCGAGCCCCTCCATGAGCTGCTCGGTCTTGAGGGATTTGTTGCCGGTGATATCGATCTGCGCGATCGCCGGGCGTTCGCGCACAACGACGATCAGCACATCGCCCTCGCGCTCGACCTTAACGTCGCTAAAGAAACCGGTCGAGTACAGGGAACGGATGATATTGCTCGTGATTCCGTCACCGACCTGATCGCCGACCTGCACCGGCAGATAGTTGAAGACGGTTCCGGCGGCAATCCGTTGCAGACCCTCAACGCGGATATCGGCGACCTGGAAATCGGCCGCCTGGACGCCGGCGGCCAACAAGAGCAGCGCGCAAAGCGCCACTCGAAGTTGGCCCAGTGCACAACGCGTGCGAAACGACGCCACATTGACCCCCTGTACGTGCAACGGTTGGCTGGATCTCGGATCGAGCAGCTGGGATCGAGCAGCTGGCTTGATCGCGGCAACATCCCCGGAACCGGCGCGGAGCGCCCCGCGACCAGGCTCGGGACTCGGCTCGGGACTCGGCTCGCGACCAGCCCGGGGACCAGCCGCAGCAGGTGATAGCCGGGCGTGGTGGCGCTCAGATAGTCCGTGAAATCGGGCCTCGGCAGGTCCTTGGCGAAGGTGCGCACGACGGGCACATGAAAC
>CAZTYV010000015.1:20343-21878 GCA_964617675.1 uncultured Halochromatium sp.
CCCGGGGACCAGCCCCGGGTCCAGCAAAGCGCACGAGTATAAGGGATTCGCTGGAATCAGCCCAGCAGGCGTGCGATGTCGACGTAGAAGGCGAAGGTCATCAACGAGATCAGCAGCACGATCCCAACGCGTTGTCCTCGCTCCTGCAGCTCCTCAGAGAGCGGGCGCCCCATGACCCCCTCGATCGCGAAGTAGAGCAGATGCCCGCCATCGAGCACCGGGATCGGGAACAGGTTGATCAAACCAAGGCTGATGCTCAGCAGCGCCAAGAACTGCACGAACGAGGCCAGACCGTAGCTCGCGGTTTGACCGGCCGCATTGGCGATCCCGATCGGGCTGCTGATGTTGTCAACCGACGCCGAGCCGACCAGCATTCGACCGACGATCCGCAACGTGAGGACGGAGACATCGACGACGCGACGCGACGCCTCGACCAGCCCATCGATCGGCCCATAGCGGACCCAGACCTGTTGATCCGCCCAGAGATCATCGGCGTATTCGACACCCGCGCCGATGCGCCCGATCCGTTCCCCATCCAGCTCGACCGCGCGGGTCTCGAGCTCGAGGTCGATGCGCTCGCCGGCGCGCTCGACCAGCACACGGAGCCGCTCCTCTGGCCGCGCTTGGACCAGGTCGACCACCTGCTGCCAGTCCTGGATCTCGACCCCATCGATGGCGAGGATGCGATCGCCCGGCTCAAGCCCAGCCTCGGCCGCGGGCTGGTCGGCGACCACCTCACCGACGATGGCCGGGACCGGCGGCGAGGCGCGCTCGAGGCCCAGGGCATCGAGGTAGCCCTGCCCGGGCTCGAGCTGCGCGAGGGTCTCCCCAGGAATGACCAGCTGCTCCTCGAAGCCTTCGGCCCGGCGCACGCGAACGCTCAGGTCGTCACCACCGATGCCCTCCGAGAGGGTTGCCATCCAGACCGCGCTCCAGGTTGGCGTCGGTCGACCACCCACCTCAAGGACGATGTCGCCCGGGGCGAATCCGGCCTCGGCGGCGATGCTTTGCGTGGGGACTTCACCGACCTCCGGTTTCAGGCCCGACTGCCCAACCATCAACAACACCCAGTAGAGCAGCAGCGCAAAGAGGAAGTTGGCGGCGGGCCCCGCGATCACGATCGCCGAGCGCACCCAGAGCTTCTGGCGATTGAACGCCTGTGGCAGCTCCGCGTCCGGCACTGGCTCCTCACGCTCGTCGAGCATCTTGACGTAGCCGCCGAGCGGGATCGCCGCGATCATGTATTCGGTGGGATCGTCGCGCCGATGCCAGGTCAGCAACGGCCGGCCAAAGCCGACGGAGAAGCGAAGGACCTTGACACCCAAGCGGCGGGCGACCCAGAAATGACCAAATTCGTGCACCGTGACGAGCACGAGAATGGCGACCAGAAAGGCACCGAGCTTGAGCGCGAGATCGATCATAGCGAGCTACTGGACCATGGTGCGCAGGGTTTGTTCCGCGACCAGCCGGGCCCGAGCGTCGACCGCGAGCACCTGCTCGAGCCCGTCCGCGGCCACTGGCTCGGCCGGCAGCTG
>CAZTYV010000015.1:21948-32368 GCA_964617675.1 uncultured Halochromatium sp.
CGCCCCGGCGACGGGGGCTCAAAATCGAGCCGGGCAATCGCAAAGAGGTCGAGGGACGGCACCCCGGAATCCATGCGCTCGGGCCAGGCCATCGCATGCGCGATCGGGGTTCGCATATCGGGGTTTCCGAGCTGGGCGAGCACGGATCCATCGGTGTACTGGACCATCGAGTGGATCACGCTCTGCGGGTGCACCACCACCTGGATCTTGTCCGGCGAGGTGTTGAAGAGCCAGCAGGCCTCGATGATCTCGAGGCCCTTGTTCATCATCGTCGCCGAGTCGACCGAGATCTTTCGGCCCATCTGCCAATTCGGGTGCGCGCAGGCCTGATCCGGCGTGACCGCCGCCAGCAACTCCGGCGAGGCCTCACGAAAGGGTCCGCCAGAGGCGGTGAGCAGGATGCGCTCGACGCCAACCGCATCGAGCCCATCGGCAAGCCGCGGCGGCATACACTGGAAGATGGCATTGTGCTCGCTATCGATGGGCATCAACAGGGCACCGCTGTCGGCAGCGGCCCGCATCACGATGTCCCCGGCAACGACCAGCGCCTCCTTGTTGGCGAGCAGCACCCGCTTGCCGGCCCGCGTCGCCGCCAGGGTCGACTCGAGGCCAGCCGCCCCGACGATCGCCGCCATCACATAGCCGACCTGATCCAGGGTAGCGATGGTCTTCAGTGCCTCGGCACCCTCGAGCACCTCGGGCGGCGCCGGCATGTCCTTGAGGCGCTCGCGCAGCTCGGCGGCGGCGGCCGGGTCGACCATCACCGCGTATTCGGGGCGCACCTGCCGGCACTGCTCGGCCATGCGCTCGGCGTTGCGATGCGCGCTGAGCGCCACGACGCGAAAGCGATCGGCATGGCGCATCGCCACATCGAGCGTGCTCACACCGATAGACCCCGTGGAGCCCAATACCGCGAGACCGATCATAGGCTGTCCTCTTTCATTGGCCGATGTTGAGCCAGAGCAGGCCGAGCGCAAACAAGGGGGCGGCGGCCGTCATGCTGTCGACGCGATCGAGCATCCCACCATGACCAGGCAGCAACGAGCCGGCGTCTTTCAGCCCACGGCGGCGCTTGAGTAGACTCTCAAAGAGATCGCCCACCACGGACATCACCACCGCGAGGACGCAGACGATCAGTAAGAAGACGGTCTGCAGCGCCGTGAGCCCCAGCACCCACGCCGTCAAGAGGCCCCAAACCACACCCACGAGCATGCCCGAATAGACGCCAGCGCGCGTCTTACCCGGGCTGAGTAACACCGACAGCTTGGCGTGACCGAAGCGCCGACCGCCGAAGTAGGCCGCCGAATCGGCAAGCCAGATCAGCATCAGGAGGCTGAGCGCGATAAAAGGACCATCGCCTGATAGCGCGTGCAGGTTCACCAGCGCGAGCCAAGGCGCAACCAGAACCAAGACGCCGAGGGCGAGCAGCGAAGGCTCGAGCACCGAGACCGGATCGATGCGCCGGATCAGCGCTAACCGCACCGAGAGCACCAGCCACCAAAGGGCCGCGAGTGCGAGGATGAGGCTGTCGAGGTCGCGCGAGGCCAGCAGCCAGATCAGCACCATACAGCCCAGCGTGAGCGCAACGTAGGCGGTTCGCCCCGCCTGCTGTTGAACGCCGGCCAGCCCCGCCCATTCCCAGGCCGCCATGCCGACGAAGACCGCCATCAGGAGCGCAATCCAGACCGTGGGCAGCAGCAGCACGGCGAGAATCAGCGCCGGGCCCAACAAGAATGCCGTGATCACGCGCGCGCGCAACCCCTGGGACATCCGAACGGCCGCTTGCTCAGGCACCTTGGACATCAACGAGCTCGGTGATCTGCTCGCCGGTGAGCCCAAAGCGGCGCTGCCGCCGCGCGAAATCCTTCAGCGCGGCGACGAAGGCGT
The DNA here is from genome assembly GCA_964617675.1 of uncultured Halochromatium sp. Classification (GTDB taxonomy): domain Bacteria; phylum Pseudomonadota; class Gammaproteobacteria; order Chromatiales; family Chromatiaceae; genus Lamprobacter. The sequence continues at coordinate 23,836 of CAZTYV010000015.1, forward strand.
CAGCGTCGAACTCCGGCCACATCAGGTCGGAGAAATAGAGCTCGGCGTAGGCACATTGCCAAAGCAGGAAGTTGCTGATCCGCTTCTCCCCGCCGGTGCGGATGAACAGATCGGGGTCCGGCAGCCCAGCGGTGCACAGGTGCGCGGCAATGGCCTGCTCGTCGAGCGCTTCCGGCGTCAAACGCCCCTGCGCAACCTCTCGTGCCAGCGTACGAACCGATTGGGTGATATCCCAACGTCCGCCGTAGTTGGCGGCGATCTGCAGCAACAGTGACCGACCATCACGCGTGGCGAGCTCGGCGTCAGCGACCTGGCGCTGCAGCTTATCGGAGAACGCTGAGAGATCGCCAACGAAGCGCAAGCGAACGTCATGCTCGACAAGGCGGCCAACCTCGGCACGCAGGGTGCTCATGAAGAGCTCGAGCAGCGTGTTGACCTCAGAGCGGGGTCGGCGCCAATTCTCGCTGCTGAAGGCGAACAGGGTCAGCATCTGCACACCGCTGCGCAGCCCCTGCTCGACCACCGCCCGCACGCTCTTTGCACCCGCGCGGTGGCCCTGAGTCCTCGGCAGCCCGCGTTGGCGCGCCCAACGCCCGTTGCCATCCATGATGATAGCAACGTGGGTCGGGACCCGGGGAGGAGGCCCATGGCGATCGGATGATGCGAGCGGGATCATGCGCGGTCGGCGGCTTCGCAAGGCGACATCTCTGAAGCGCGCGACGCTCAAATCGCCATCAGATCCTGCTCTTTCTCCTCCAGGATCTGGTCCACTTCCTTAATGAACTGATCGGTGAGCTTTTGCACGATCTCTTGCCCGCGACGCTCATCGTCCTCCGAGATCAGCTTCTCCTTGACCAGCTCCTTGAGCTCTTGATTGGCATCCCTGCGAATGTTGCGCACCGCCACACGGGCTTGCTCGGCCTCCTGTCGCGCGATGCGCTGAAGGTCGCGCCGGCGCTCCTCGGTCAGGGACGGCATCGGCACCCGGATCACGGTGCCCGCGCTGTTCGGGTTCACCCCGAGATCGGACTGCAGGATCGCCTTCTCCACGGCCTGCACCATGTTGCGCTCCCAGGGCGTCACGGTCAGGGTGCGGGCATCCTCGACGGCGACGTTGGCGACCTGATTGATGGGCACATCGGAGCCGTAGTAGCTCACCTTGATGTGGTCGAGCAGCGATGGATGGGCTCGGCCGGTTCGGATCTTTGCCAGCTCGTGCCGCAGCGAATCAGCACTCTTCGACATCCGATCGGCGGCGTCTTTCTTAATGTCATCAATCATGCTTCGTTTCCCGTGACCACCAGCGAGCCAATGTCTTCCCCCGCCGCCACTCGGGCCAGCGCGCCGGCTTCGTAGATATTCATGATTCGCAATGGAATCCCGTTGTCGCGACAGAGCACGATGGCGGTGGTGTCCATCACCTGCAAACGCTCGGCGATCGCCTGATCATAGGTTAAGCGCTTGTAGAAGGTCGCGTTGGGGTTTGTGAGCGGGTCGTCGGAGAAGACGCCGTCGACCTTGGTGGCCTTGATCAGCAGGTCAGCGCCGATCTCGACCGCCCTCAGGCTCGCGGCCGAATCGGTGGTGAAGAACGGATTGCCGGTGCCAGCGGCGAAGATGGTCACGCGGCCTTTGTCGAGGTGCCGAAGCGCGCGCCGACGGATGTAGTCTTCACAGACCTGGTTGATCTTCAGTGCGGACATCACGCGGGTCGGCACCGCGCGCTGCTCCAACGCATCCTGCATCGCCAGCGCGTTCATCACGGTCGCCAGCATCCCCATGTGATCACCGGTGACGCGGTCCATGCCGCCGGCGGCGAGCGCCGCACCCCGGAAGATGTTGCCACCGCCGATCACCAGAGCGATCTGCAGGCCGTTTCGGGCCGAATCGGCGACATCGTCAGCGAGACGGCCGAGCAGCTGGGGGTCGATCCCGCAACGCTCCTCGCCGAGCAGCGCCTCGCCACTCAACTTCAGAAGGATGCGTCGATAGGGGGTCTGGGTCACGTCCGGTCCTAGGCTCAAGGGAAAGATGCGGGCCGCGCCGCCGCGTTGCTCGCCCGCCGCGACAAGGCGCTGCGGCGGCGGCGCTGGTCGAGCGCGCTAGACCTGACCGGCCTGGGCCTTGACCTCTTCGGCAAAGTTCTCGACCTTCTTCTCAACGCCCTCGCCGACCTCCATGCGCACGAAGCGCTTGACTACGGCCTTATTCGCCTTCAGCAGGTCGCCGATCGAGGTGTCGGGGTCCTTGACAAACGCTTGGCCGAGGAGCGTCACCTCCTCGAGGTATTTGCGCAGCCGACCTTCGGTAATTTTATCGATGATATCGGCCGGCTTGCCACTCTCGAGCGCTTGCGCCTTGAAGATCTCGCGCTCCTTCTCGAGCGCCGCGGCCGGAACGTCCTCAGCCGACACGCAGAGCGGACTCGAGGCCGCGATGTGCATCGCGATATCGCGACCGAGCGCCTCGTCACCGCCCACCAGCTCCACCAGCACGCCGATGCGTACCCCGTGCCGGTAGCTCAGGATGCGGCCCTCGGCATCATCGAAACGCTGCATGCGCCGGACCGCCACATTCTCACCGATCTTCGCGATCAGCGCTTGGCGAGCCTCATCGACCGTCTGATTGCCCTGCCCGGCGAGCGGCTGCGAGGCCAGCGCCTGCACATCGGCCACACCGCTCGTGAGCGCGGTGTCAGCCACCGCCGCCGCGAAGCCGGCGAAGTTCTCGTCTTTGGCGACGAAATCGGTCTCGCTGTTGATCTCGACGACGATCGCGGCGCGCTCGTCGTCGGCGATGCGCAGCTCCACGACACCATCCGCGGCGACGCGCCCGGCCTTCTTCGCCGCCTTCGCCTGACCCGATTTACGCATCGCCTCGATGGCCGCGTCGATATCACCATTCGTCTCGACCAGCGCCTTCTTGCACTCCATCATGCCGGCGCCGGTGCGTTCACGCAGCTCCTTGACCAGTGCGGCTGTAATCGCCATGGGTTACTCCCAACAGATATTGGATCTAGAAAATGATGGCGGAACGCCCGCTCGCGGCCCGTCGAGCCGCGGGATCAGGCGCAGTCGCGCCGAAATTCGGTTCCGGGTGCAATCCGGGCCGCAAGCGGCCCGGGGCTTAGGCCCGGTGGCCCAGCAGAGCCCCACTGGGAGCTCGGCCGGACGCTCAACGGGTGCTCGATTGGGGCTCAGCCGGCGGCGGCCTCTTGCTCCTCGGCCGGCTCGCGACCGCCGGCCATCGCGGCGGCGGTCTGGCGACCATCAAGGATGGCTGATGCCGCACCTTCGATATAGAGCCGCACCGCGCGGATCGCGTCATCGTTGCCGGGGATCACGTAATCGACGCGACTCGGGTCATTGTTCGTATCGACAACGCCGACCACCGGGACACCGAGCTTATTGGCCTCGTTGACGGCGATCTTCTCGTGGCCGACATCGACGACGAACAGGGCGTCGGGAAGCCCGCCCATGTTCTTGATGCCGCCGAGACTCAGCTCGAGCTTGTCGAGCTCGCGACGCAGGGTCAGCTGCTCCTTCTTGCCGAAGCGCTCGATGCTGCCATCCTCGAACATCTGCTCCAGCTCCTTCAGACGCGCGATCGATTGCTTCACGGTCTTGAAGTTGGTCAGCATGCCACCGAGCCAGCGGTGATTGACGTAGGGCATATTGCAGCGCGTCGCTTCCTCGCGAATCGCATCTTGCGCGGCCCGCTTGGTGCCGACGAAGAGGATCTTGCCACCGTTGGCGGCGAGCTTGCCGAGGTAGCTCATCGCCTCCTGGTAGAGCGGCAGCGTGCGCTCGAGGTTGACGATATGGATCTTGTTGCGCTGGCCGAAGATGTACGCCGCCATCTTCGGGTTCCAGTAACGGGTCTGGTGGCCGAAATGCACACCGGCTTGCAGCATTTGCCGCATCGAAACGTCAGTCATGTCAGTCGAGTCTCTATCGGGTTGGGCCTCCACGCACCCCATAATGCAACCCCAGCGGGGCACCCGGCATCATGTGACGGCACGTGTGTGGCAATGGTTGCCGGCGCGTTTACACCCCATGCGCTGAGATGCAGGCCGAGCGATAACGTGAATGAAGCGACACGGACGATGCTCTCGGTCGAGAACACTTGCCTGGACGCCAGCACCAGGGCTTTCACCCGCATGCGTCGCGTTGCTCCACTCCGCCGCGTCTTATAACATGGTGAGTTTGATCGCCGCAAACCGAGACGCGTCGCGGCTGGCCGCTTGTCCTCGCCCCAGGTGGCACGCAACTACCAGTAACCGAATCTAGCCGCCGGAAACCTAACCCATGAGTGTTGCCATCAAGAGCGCCGATGAGATCGACAAGATGCGTGTCGCCGGGCGCCTCGCCGCTTCGGTCCTCGAAATGATCGAGCCGCACGTCGTCCCTGGCGTGACCACCGGTGAGCTCGACCGGATCTGCCACGACTTCATCGTGCACAAGCTCGAGGCCATCCCAGCGCCTCTGAACTACCGAGGCTTCCCCCGCTCGATCTGCACCTCGGTCAACAATCAGGTCTGCCATGGCATCCCTGGGAACAAGCGGCTCAAGAAGGGTGACATCGTCAACATCGACATCACCGTTATCAAAGACGGTTTCCACGGCGACACCAGCAAGATGTTCTTCGTCGGCGAGCCGACCGTACTCGCGCGGCGGTTGGTCGAGGTGACCCAGCAGGCGATGCGCATCGGTATCGAGGCGGCTCGCCCGGGGGCGACGCTGGGCGACATCGGTCACGCCATCCAGACCTTCGTTGAGCAGGCTCGGTTCTCGGTCGTGCGCGAATACTGCGGGCACGGCATCGGCCGCGAGTTCCATGAGGAGCCCCAGGTGCTGCACTACGGCAAGCCGGGCGACGGACTGCGGCTGCAGCCCGGGATGTGCTTCACCATCGAGCCGATGGTCAACGCCGGCAAGCGCTTCGTCAAACTCCTGCCCGACGGCTGGACCGTGGTCACCAAGGACCGCGCGCTCTCGGCCCAATGGGAGCACACGATCCTGATCACCGACGCCGGCCGCGAGGTGTTGACGCTACGAGAGGAGGAGCGTCTCGAGGTCGCCTCGCCCAGGCAAGACGGGGCACAAGACGGGTCGCAAGATGGGTCGCAAGCGGGGGCACAGGACGCGGGGTACGACGCGCGCCAAGCGGCGAATGAGGCCCTCGCGGACAGGCCTCGTAGGCGCGCCGGCCTCGGCTAATCGCGATGCCCGGGGCGCTCACCGCCAGCCTGCTCTCCCGCGAGCCAGAGCTCCTCTGCGCCGATCCATCGACGGCCCTGAAGCGCTTCAAGGACACCCTTAAGGACGCACGGAGCCTGTTGTTTGAGGGCTACGACCAGGGCGCCCCGGTCGGACAGCTCCTCGCCGCCCGCTCCGCGCTCGTCGACATGCTCTTGCGCTGCGCCTGGCAGCGCCTCATGCCCGATCCGAGCGCCGGCGCAATGATCGCGGTCGGTGGCTATGGCCGCGCCGAGCTTCACCCGGCCTCCGATATCGACCTGCTGATCCTCGTCGAAGAGGAGCAGCTCGATGCGCTGCAAGGCCCCCTGACGAGTCTGGTCACCTTCCTCTGGGACATCGGGGTCGAGCTCGGACACGCGGTGCGCACCCTGCCCGAATGCGTCTCGGCGGCCGCCGACGACCTCACGGTGATCAGCAACCTGATCGAGGCCCGCTACATCACCGGCCGCGTCGCGCTGTTCGATCAGCTTCAAGGCGCCATCGCCCCCGAGCACATCTGGCCGACCGCCCGCTTCTTCGAGGCAAAGATCGCCGAGCAGCACAAGCGCTGGCAGCGCTACGGCGAGACCGCGTACAACCTCGAGCCGAATATCAAGGAGAATCCCGGCGGGCTGCGCGACATCCAGATGATCAGCTGGGTGACGAAACGCCACTTCGGCTCGGATTCGCTGCACGAGCTGGTGGAGCACGGCTTCTTGAGCGAGAGTGAGCACCTGGCCCTAATCGAAGGGCAAGCCCTGCTTTGGCGCATCCGCTTTGCCCTCCACCGGCTGACCGGTCGCCACGAAGACCGACTCCTGTTCGATTACCAACGCACCCTGGCCGAGCAGTTCGGCTACCGCGACCACAGCGACAATCTCGCGGTGGAACAGTTCATGCAGCAGTACTACCGCACCGTGATGGAGCTCAACCGGCTCAACGAGATGCTGCTGCAGCTCTTTCGCGAGGCCATCCTGCTGCAGGATCGCATTGGCCCGCCCGAGCCGATCAATCGCCGCTTCCAAAGCCGCAGCGGCTACCTCGAGGTCACCCATGAGGCGGTCTTCAAACGTTACCCCTTTGCGTTGCTCGAGGCCTTTCACCTGCTTCAGGTGCAACCGAGCCTACGCGGTATCCGCGCCTCGACCATTCGCCTGATCCGCGAGAATCGCCACCGCATCGATGACGCCTTTCGTGAAGACCTGCGCGCGCGCAGCCTATTCATGGAGATCTTGCGGCATCCGAGCGGGGTCACGAGCGCCCTGCGGCGGATGAATCGCTACGGCGTGCTCGCGAGCTACGTCCCGGCCTTCGCGAACATCGTCGGGCGCATGCAGTACGACCTCTTCCATGTCTACACGGTCGACGAGCACACCCTGCGCGTGCTGCGCAACCTCCGCCGTTTCTCGGTGCCAGCACATGATCACGAGCTGCCGTTTTGCAGCGCCATTGCGCGCCGGGTGCCCAAGCTCGAGATCCTCTACCTCGCGGGACTCTTCCACGACATCGCCAAGGGCCGCGGCGGTGACCACTCGGTGCTCGGCGCGCACGACGCCTGGGACTTCTGCCAGTTGCACGCGCTGAGCGAGTTCGACAGCCGGCTGGTGGCCTGGCTGGTCGAGAACCACCTGCTGATGTCGGTGACAGCGCAGCGCAAGGACATCTCCGATACCGCCGTGGTCCAGGCCTTCGCCGAGCAGGTCGGTGATATCAACCGCCTGGACTACCTCTACCTGCTCACCGTGGCCGATGTGCGCGGAACCAACCCCAAGCGCTGGAGCACCTGGAAGGATGCCCTCTTGCGCGAGCTCTACCATGCCGCAAGGCGCAGCCTCGACCGCGGGCTCGACAACCCGCAGGCACAGGACGCCCTGATCGAGCAAAAACAGATCGAGGCCATGCGCATCCTCGCTCGCCAGGGTATCGAGGCCGAGGACTGCCGCAACCTCTGGTTCCGCTTTGCAGTCGACTTCTTCGCACCAAGCCAGCCTGAGGAGATCGCGGCCCAGACCAAGCTCATCCTCGAGGCGAGCAGCGAGGATCTGCCAATCGTCAACCTCAGACGCCTCGCAACGCGCGGCTGCACCGAGATCTTCATCTACACGCGCGACCGCGAAAATCTCTTTGTGCAGATCACGGCGCTACTCGATCAACGCAATCTCGACATCGTCAACGCCCGCATCATGACCACCGGCGACGGCATCGCGATCAACGTCTTTCAGGTCTTAACCCGAGAGCACGAGCCGCTCGACGACGGCGAGGTCAGCGACGAGCTGGCGGCACAATTGCGCCATGAGCTGCAGCGAGAGGACAATGCCGATCCCTGCGTCAGCCGGCGCCTGCCGCGCCAACTTCGCTACTTCCCGATCGAAACACGCATCAGCTTTACAGAGGACGCGACCAACCAACGCACGCTCATGCACCTGACAACCCGCGACCGGCCCGGACTGCTCGCCGAGATCGGCTCGGTGTTCGAGCGTTGCGACATCCAGGTGCAGGGCGCCAAGATCGCCACCGTCGGCGCCGAGGTCGAAGACGTCTTCTTCATCGCAACCCGGGATGCGAAACCGATCCGCTGTGGTCAAACCCTGAGCTGCCTGCGCCGCGAGATCCATGATCGCTTGGACCAGCCGACACGGAGCTGAGTCCGCCCCAACGCCAGTGCAGCTCGCCATCGCAGGCGATGATTGAAATCATCCGCTCGCGACTTAAGCTTCAACCTCCGCGCAGTCTCTATCTCCTCGAACCGGCCATGTCGAGAAGTCGTCGTCTGATCAGTCTGCTCATCAGCCTGGCGTTGGTCGTCAGCCCGACCCTCGCCGCCAGCCGCCAGCCGCCAGACCAGGTTGGGCCTGCCGAACCACAGGGGGCGGAAGCGAGCCCGAGGCGCCCTCAGCCGGCACCCGCGATGGGCATCGATCCGCGCCAAGCGGCATCACGGGGCGCGCAAGCCGATACTCCACCCTGGCTCGAAGAGGTGCGCGCTCAGCGCCGTGCCTTGCATGAGCAACGCCGCGCCGCGCATCGCGCGCGGCGAGACGCGCTGGAGTCGATCACGGCTGCCCAACGCGAAGAGCGCCAAGAACAGATGCGCCGCCGGCAAGAAGAGGTCCGCGAGATGATCGAGAGCGAGCGGCGCCTCTATCTCAACCGCGGGCCCTGGCTGAGCCCGCTGATCCCGGCCCCTCCCTACCCGGCCGACGACATCCTGACCCGCGGCAGCCTGCTCGGCGAGCAAGCCCCGCGGGAGCCATCGTCGCCCCAAACAGGCCCAAGCCAGAACCCAAGCCAGA
>CAZTYV010000016.1:0-97 GCA_964617675.1 uncultured Halochromatium sp.
TCGAGCATGTGGGCCCGCACGAAGTCGGTGAGGTTGCCGACCGACTTCATCGACACGGTCTGATTGAACAGGTCCATGGCCTGCTCGGTGTCGATGC